>CAZETM010000111.1:0-18478 GCA_964514885.1 uncultured Polyangium sp.
GTTGCGGGGGTACGCCGTTTAGTTTCGATGGGAGCGGAAGGAGGCGTGATTTTGTCTTTACACGGCTCCGGGAGGCATGATTTTGGTTTTGCAGACCTGCGGGAGGCGTGATTTTGTTTCTACACGCCTGCGGGAGGCGTGTTTTGAGTTTTGCAGACCTGTGGGAGGCGTGTTTTGAATTTTGCAGACCTGCGGGAGGCGTGTTTTGAGTTTTGCAGACCTGCGGGAGGCGTGATTTTGGTTTTGCAGACCTGTGGGAGGCGAGATTTTGTTTTTGCACGGCTCGGGGAGGTGTGGTGGGGTTTGGAGGGGCTAAGTTAGTTCCTCGACGTACTGGTTGCCCCGTGGTCCTCGTTTTTGTTTGCTGAGAAAGAGGCATCTGGTAGCGTGCGCGCATGAGCAAGCTGGTTCATGTCGACCTAGAGAACTTCACGGTGTTCTCGCGACTGAGTCTTGATTTGTCGCCCGGCGTGAACGTGATCATCGGCGCCAATGCGACGGGGAAGACGCACTTGCTCAAGGTGCTGTACGCGGCGTGTGCGATTACGGCGCGAGCAGACAAGGAGAAAACGTTTTCGCAGAAATTGCGGGGAGTGTTCCAGCCTTTTCAAGGCAAACTCGGCCGACTCGTCAAGCGTCAGAGTGAAGGCGGAACAGCGCTCATCCGGATTACACGAGAGTCAGGCGGGCCATTGTCATTGAAGTTCTCCAGCCGCGCGAAGGCGGCAGAATCAAGCAAAGGGGTTGGCGAAGCGGAATGGAAGCAAACGGAGAGCTTGTGTACGTACGTTCCCGTCAAGGAAACGTTGGCGAATGCTCCCGGTTTCTTGTCGACGATGGCCATGCGAGCGATGGCATTCGACGAGACATACGAAGACATCTTGTATCGTGCGTTCTACCCGCCATTAAAAGGGGAAATGGATGCGGATCGAAAGCGCATCGTCGATGAGCTTCAACGTACGATTGGCGGTATTGTCGTTCAGAAGCAGGAATACTTCTTTTTGAAGAACTCTCTTGGCGAACTGGAGTTTACGCTGGTCGCTGAGGGCATTCGCAAGCTTGCGCTGATTTGGGTGCTCATTCAGAACGGTATTTTGCTGGAAGGATCCGTTCTTTTCTGGGACGAGCCTGAAGCCAATATCAATCCAAATCTGATGGGCGTTGTCGTCGACATCATGCTCGAACTTCAGCGAATGGGCGTGCAGATCGTTTTGGCAACGCACAATTACGTGATCCTAAAGGAATTCGACCTCCGGAAAACGGCGTCGGACGCGATTAAGTACATTTCCTTGTTTCGCAATGATCAAGGCGAGATTCAAGCAGATACAAACGACGAGTACCGCCGGCTCGACCATAACGCCATAGCCGATACTTTTTCCGACCTTTACAACCGCGACATCGAGCGAGCGCTCGGGAGTGATTCGTGATTCAGGAAGGGGAATTGGTCATCGACTTTTCCGCAGCAATTCGCTGCGACAAGCTGGATGAGCAAGGCCGCTCTGCGCCACATGGGATGAGCTTCGTCGACTTTGTCGTGGAAGAAGAGCGTCGCTTTTTGCTCGTCGAGGTGAAGGATTGGTCATCCAATCCCAAGGGAACCGATGCTCACGCAGGCCGTGCAGTGGAGAATGAGCGGCACAAAAACATCAAGGAGCTGCACGACAATACCTTGATTCATCATCGCCTCACGCCCAAAGCCCGCAATAGCTATTTGTATTTGCATCTGATGGGACGTGATACCAAACCGATGCGTTTCGTCTTTCTTCTTGGAGCCAGTAAGCTATCGCTCGAACAAGCAATCCTTGGCAACTTCAAGGAAAGGCTGCGCGGTCGGCTCGAACAAGAAATCGACACGCCTTGGGCGAGGCAGTATGTTTCAGATTGTGTGGTATTGACGGAAGAGACGTGGGGAATGGCGTTTCCCCAATATGCGCTGAAGCGAATCAGCTAGCAGCTCTCTTACGCCTCGCAAGCGATGCGTTTTATGTGGTGGGTTGCGGGGGTACGCCGTTTAGTTTCGATGGGAGCGGAAGGAGGCGTGATTTTGTGTTTGCACGGCTCCGGGAGGCGTGATTTGAGTTTTGCAGACCCGCGGGAGGCGTGATTTGGGTTTTGCAGACCTGCGGGAGGCGTGATTTTGGTTTTGCAGACCTGTAGGAGGCGTGATTTTGTTTTTGCACGGCTCGGGGAGGTGTGATCGGGTTCGTTGACGATGGTGGTCGGTGTTCAAGCAGCTTTCCCGAGCACCACGAATCCGGACCGCGCTTCCCACTGAAGAATCTTGGTTGCGAGGTCGGTGGAGAAAAAGTCGACAGGGTGGAACGCCAAGCGCAGCGATTTTTCGAGCTGCTCTCCTCTGATTTCAGCAGGCTTGGTCTTGTTCGCGGAGTCTCCGGACACTTTACTGAAGACTCGTCGCAAGCCAATCGCGAGCACCTCGACGACGTCGTGCCCACAGCAAACGTGCCACGGATCTGGATTGCATGAGCGCAATGATTCGAGCTCCGCCGCATGGGTATCCAGATAAAAACGTGGTTTGCTCGTTCGGATCGCGATGGCCCGGCGCAGTTCGTCTTCGTTGAGCTGCAAGGTCTTCTGATGGATGAAATTCTCGAATTCGAGCCCCTCGAACACGAGCGACAGACCTTTGCGGGAAGAAAGCCAGCGCCAATACCCGATCGGCGTGGCGACTTCGAGCAGTTGCGAGCGAATGTCTTTACCAGCGATCAATGTGGGCTCGGCGAATTCGCGAAGCACTCGCTCCAGGGCTTGCGAACGAATCATCATCATTTCGACGTCGTGGACGTCGGTCCAAATTAGATTGACGCCCGCAGGGGTTTTACCGTCGAGCACCTCGAAATCGGCATCGACGACGGCCAATACGCCGCGGAAGTTTTCGGTGTCGAGAATGGCCAGCGCTGCTTCGACTTTGAGTTTGCCGTATCCGATTTGAATGTGGCAGCGCTTTTCGACGAATTCAGCGAAGAACTTGGCGTCGTCTTCGCCTTCGACGAGGAGAAAGGCGCCTGAATGGCCGGCTTCTCGCATCATTCTAATTTGAGTTGCGAAAGCAGGCCCAGTTCTAACATTCCTGAGATCCATCATTTGTCGGGGCCCTTTAGTGCTTCTGTCAGATTCCAGTGAGCCCCAATCAAATCTGGCGAATGTGTGGCGAGCAGAACATCGACATTCGATAACTGAGCGATTTTCAGCAAGTCGTCTAGAAATGGCTGCTGCCAGAGCAGGTGCAGTGAGAGCTCCGGCTCGTCGATGAGGATCAAGGAGTCTTCTGGCGCAATGAATAGCAAGTCGTAAAGCATGACCAGCTCATGTTGCTCTCCCGAGGACAATGCCTTGATCGGAAGCTCAGCTCTACTTGGCGCGTAGAAAACAATGCCTCGATCGCGGTGAATGCTGAAGGTCTTGTATTGGAAACGATTGCGCAGGACGTCGACGAACAAGCGCAGTTTCGCGGCGAGTTCGTCGAACACGGATAGTTTTTCATCGACGTCGTGAACATAGATCGACATCGCTTCGAGTTTCGCATCGTCCTTGATTGGCGGAACGGCGGGCAACTGTTCTTCCGCATCGAGTATTCCCAATGCAATGAGTTCGGTGCGCTTATTTTCCTGCCTGACGAGCGCTGATTGCAGTTCTTCAGGGGATAGCCGCTTGATGGTCTCTTCTCGCAAGAGACGCGTAGGGAACGAACGATCGAGTTCTTGTGCCCTTTTAGCGTAATGCGTCAGGGTATTGCGAATTTTGAGCCCCAGATCGTTCGAATAAAGCTCGACCGCTGCGATATCCCGACCCGCATCCAATCGCCTAGTCTGAATGAGTCGCGTATCAATGATGGGATAGGAGGGCTGCGACGGATTGGGCGTTTCTTCACGGCCATCCATGGGAATGATGACCGGGTTTTTCCCCGATGATATCGAGAGAATCTCCCCATTGTCGAATTCGATCGAGAATTGCTCGAACGGAACGCGCCGGAACGGTCGATCATCCGCGCGTAGCGACGCATGAATCATCTCCAACAGCACCGTCTTGCCGAATCCGTTCGGCCCATGAATGATCGTGACCCGCTCATTCATCCGAAGCGGAATGACGTGATGGAAGACCCCAAATAGCCCCTTCACTTCGACTCGACGCACGCGCATGGCACGCAGCAAGCCACAAGGAACCTAGAGAGTCAAGCTTGTCGGGCGTGATGATGAATGAGTAGAGTGCAGGTGCGGTGGGACGAACCGTGCGACAGGAGCCGAGCCAGCCCCTGTCACACCCTCGACGTCACCCCATCTCCAAAAACAACCGATCCGGATTCTCGAGATACCCGATGATCTCGTACGCGAAGGCCGCGCCGATGTGACCATCGATGATCCGGTGGTCGAAGGACAAACTCATCAGCATCACGTCGCCAATGACGATTTGTCCCTCCCGCACCACGGGCTTCTGCTTCATCTGGTGAATCCCCAATATGGCCACCTCGGGGAAATTCAGAATCGGCGTCGCAAACAAGCCGCCTTGCTGCCCAAGCGACGTGATCGTAAACGTAGACCCGCCAAGATCCTCCGCTTTGACCTTGCCCGCTTTGGTGTCTTCCGACAAACGCTGAATGTCCCGCGCAATCTCGAGAATGCTCTTCCGATCAGCTCGACGAATCACCGGCACCATGAGCCCCGCTTCCGTGGCCGATGCAATGCCAATGTCGTAATACTTGCGCGTCACAATCTCTTGCGTGCCCTCGTCGAATGCACTGTTCAATGACGGATGCTTCTTCAGCGCCGCCACGACCGCCTTCACGAAAAACGGCAAGAAACTCAGCTTCACGCCCGTCTTGTCCGCTCCAGGCTTCAACCTGGCACGCAATTCCTTGAGCGCCGTGACGTCGCATTCCTCGACGAACGTGAAATGCGCCGCCGTGTGCACCGACCGACCCATTTGATCGAATATGCGCTTGCGAACGCCCTTGAGCAGCGTGCGCTCCTCCAATGCTTCCTCGCCCTTCGGCGGAGGCGGAACTCGCATCGGCGCCGGCGCCTTGGCCGCCATCGGCATAACATCGGGCACCTTTTCAGCCACCTGAAATGGCGGAGCCACCGGCGGAGGCGCCGAGCCACCCGGCCGATTGCCCATCGCCATCGGCGCGGGCGTATCGATTTGCGCTGCAATGGTCGAAGGAGGCGCGCTCATCGGGGCCGCAGGCAAGCCCGCAGCGCTCATGCGCACGTCGTCCTTTATCACGCGACCATGAGGCCCAGTTGGCGCAACTCGTCGCAAATCCACGCCCAAATCACGCGCCATCTTCCGCGTCGCGGGCGTGGCGAGAGGTTTGTCGTTGTAATACGACGGCGTTATGGCCTTGGGCGTCTCGACCACCGGAGCCGCTGGAGCTGCCCTCGGCATCAAATTCATGCCCGGCAAGTCCTCGCGAATATCACCCACCGCCGTGGCCGCAGGACCTTCGGGTTTAACGTGAGCAACCGGAGCGGTGGGCACGAGCGTATGCGCGGCCGAAGGCGTTTCGCCACCCAAGTCGAATACGACGAGCACCGAATAGACCGCAACGATTTGGCCTTCTTTGCCATTCGTTTCGACGATCTTACCAGCCTTGGGCGATGTAATGGTCACCGTCGCCTTGTCCGTCATCACTTCGACCATCGGCTGGTCTTCTTTGACGACGTCACCGGGCGTCACGAGCCATTTGACGATTTCACCCTCGGCGACACCTTCGCCAATGTCGGGAAGCTTGAACTCGTAGCGTGCCATCTCAGTACCTCGCGGTCTCGATGATCGCCGGCAAGATGCGGTGAGCCAAAGGCATATATTCCATTTCGAGCGTATACGGGAACGGCGTGTCGTAACCCGTTACGCGCTTCGGCGGTGCTTCGAGATGGAGGAATGCCTTTTCATTGATGAGCGCCACGATTTCACCGCCGAGCCCGCAGCTCTTCGGCGCCTCGTGCACCACCACCACGCGCCCGGTCTTCTTCACCGATGCAATGATGGTTTCGATATCGAGCGGCCAAAGCGTACGCAAATCGACGATTTCCGTTTCAATGCCTTGCGCCGCCGCTTGATTCGCCGCTTCGAGCGCTTCGTACAACATCGCGCCCCAAACGATGATCGTGAGGTGTTTGCCTTCACGCACGACACTGGCCTTGCCGAGCGGCACGGTGTAATCACCTTCGGGCACTTCGCCCTTCGCCGCACGATAAATGCGCTTGGGCTCGAAAAAGAGCACCGGATCTGGGTCGCGAATCGAGGCCAAAAGAAGGCCCTTCGCGTCGGCAGGATTCGACGGACAAACCACTTTCAGACCCGCGCAATGAATGAATTGCGACTCGGGATGCTGCGAGTGATAATGGCCGCCACGAATGCCGCCACCTACCGGCGTGCGAATGACGAGTTTGGCGGGGTATTCTCCACCCGATCGATAACGATATTTCGCCAACTCGGAAACGATTTGATCGTACGCGGGGAAAATGAAGTCGGAAAATTGGATCTCGGGGACCGGCACCAGGCCATACAAGGCCATGCCAATCGCCGCTCCAATAATGCCGCCCTCCGAAAGAGGCGTGTCGATGACTCGGTCGTCGCCGAATTCATCGAACAATCCCTGCGTGACGCGAAAGACACCGCCAACCTTGCCAACATCCTCGCCAAGGATGACGACGCGACCATCCCGCCGCATCTCGAGGCGAAGGGCGTCGTTGATGGCCTGGACCATGTTCATCTGAGGCATCGTGCATTCTCTCCGTGAGACTTCGCTTGCAGACGAGTCATTCCAGGTTCAGTGGCCGTGGCCCTTGGCTCGGGGCCCATGCAAAAGCTCGTCGCGCTGCTCGACGAGATGCCACGGAAGCTCCCCGAATACGTCTTCGAACATCGTTTCGAGCGCCGGGGGCGGGGTCTTCTCCGCCTCGACGATCGCCGCTTTGAGCTCGGCGTCGACCTCAGCCTCGATTTCGGCATCCTGCGTCGCAGTCAATGCCCCGAGCCGCACGAGATACGCACGCACGCGCGGAATCGGATCGAGACGGCGCCAAGGATCCATGCCGGCCTCCGGACGATACGCCTTCGGATCATCGCTGGTGGAGTGCCCCGACAAACGATACGTGAGCGCTTCGATGAGCGTCGATCCTTCACCACGCGCAGCTTTCGCCACTGCGTCGCGCGTGACCTTGACCATCGCAAACAAGTCGTTGCCATCGACACGTATGCCAGGAATTCCGTACGCAACGCCCTTCTCCGCGAAGGTGCGACTGGCCGTTTGTCGCTCCGTAGGAACGCTGATCGCCCAACCGTTGTTGCGACAAAGAAAAACCACGGGCGTCTTGAACACACCGGCGAAGTTCATGCCGTTGTGGAATTCGTTGGAACTCGTAGCACCGTCACCGAAGTAGACGAGCGTCGCGAGGTCGTCCTTCTTGAGCTTCGCAGCCCAGGCAAACCCTACGGCTTGCGTGATCTGCGTACCGATGGGCGAGCTGACCGAGGTAAACTTGCCCTTCTTCCAACAGATATGGTCGGGCATCTGCCGACCCTTGACCGGATCGTTGGCGTTGCCGAACATGTTGTCGATGTAGCGTTGTAGCGGCATGCCGCGCAAAAGCGCCGCGGCAAACTCGCGGTAACACGGGAAAATCCAATCGTTTTCCCGCATGGCATAGGCACTGCCGAGAATGCTCGCCTCTTCGCCAAGACAGCCGATGTGAAAACCAATGCGGCCCTGACGCTGTAAAAGGACGAGTCGCTCGTCGAGAAGCCGGGCGCGAAGCATCGCGCGGTAAAGGAAAACCACCTCGTCGACACTGAGACCCGGATCGTGTGCTGGATCGAGCGATCCATCATCACGCAGGACTCGGACGACATCAGGTGCGCGCACATCGTCGGGATGGCGTGCCGCAGAGTTCGTGTCAGTGCTCATGATCGCGCCCGGACCCTAATCAAAGGGAACGCAAGTTGCCAGTGGACAAGCAAGGCTTTGGGCTTTTTACAACACGGCGCGTCGTGCATTCGGATGACGCATGGCGCGACAACGTCGTATTTCCCCACGATGGAGCGATTGGATCGAGTCTTGGGGGCTTGGCCCCATCTTCAAAAAGTCACTTCGCAGCCAACGCGACATCGGCTTCTGCGATGGCCGCATCCACCGCACCCGCCGCAAGAGAAAACCCTTGCGCGATGCGATCGAGCACCGTGCGTTCGCCCGGACGAACCCCACCCGACGCGCGTGCGACCAGCGCCGCTACACGCAAAATCTCCACCTGATGCACAGTCTTCGACACCATGTACGAAAGGCGCGACAACCGCTCAGATGCGCCATCGAGCGCGACGGCTCGCGCAAGCCCAAGCAAGAGCCCGTCCACTTGCTTCGACGACACTGGGCCGCCTGCACTAATCACCGCGCGCAACACCGCGTCCTCGGTCGGATCAAGCATGCCGTCGCAAGTCGCCACGAGATACGCACTCTCCACCGCGCCCTCGAACAGCGCAGCCGCCGCCGGATCAAACCCCGTCGGAGCCGTCACCGCGTCGTTGATCGCTTGCGTGAAACTCAAACGCGCTGCCTGCGCGAAGACCGAATACTGCACGCCTTTCGGAGCATTGGGCCCAGGCCGCGCAATGCAGCGCTTGACGTTATCGATGTAGCTCTGGTCGGGGACGCTCATGCCAGCCACTCTTCCTTTGGCGTTCCCTTTTTCACACGAACTCGGTTCGTTTCCAAGCCCGATACTCCAACGCCCCGCGGAACATGCCTACCTTCGTACGAGCGACGACACCGGAACGAGCCCCGACGCACCCGAAACCTCTGCGATCGGAAGCTCCGGGGCCGACACTTCCCCCATCTCCGTCGCAATCCGCTGAGCCTCCCGACGAGCCACGTCCATCCGCGCATCGAGCTGCGTCTGGATGCCATCGCCGTCCGCCACACTGCCTCCACGCGCTCGCAAGTGACCTCGCAAGAACACCTCGGCCGCTCGGTAACTCGAACGAACAAGCGGGCCACTGGCCGCGTAGACAAACCCCAGCGCCAAAGCTTCACGTTCGTACAGGACAAACGTCTCCGGTGGGACAAACCTCTGCACCTCGAGATGCTTCGGCGTCGGACGCAAATATTGACCGATGGTCACGACATCCACACCCACCGCTCGCAAATCCCGCATCGCTTCGATCACTTCTTCGTCCGTCTCGCCAACGCCGACCATGATCGAACTCTTCGTGAGTTGCCCAGACAAACCGTTGGTCCGAGCATGCTTCTTCGCTCGATCGAGCACCGCGAGCGATTGGTCGTAACTCGAGCGCACATCACGCACGGTGCGCGTGAGACGCCGAATCGTCTCGATGTTGTGCGCAAAGACATCGATGCCCGATTCGACCACGAGATCCACCGCCGACAAGTGCCCAGCGAAATCTCCGACCAGCGTCTCGATCAAAATGTCCGGTCGCAGATCTTTCAAACGACGAACCGTTCGTCCGACGTGATCCGCTCCGCCATCGAGCAAGTCGTCGCGATTGACCATGGTCATGACGACGTATTGCAAGGACAAACGAGCGATCGCGCGTGCCACATGCTCAGGCTCACGCGTGTCGACAAACCCTCGCGGATCACCGGTCTTCACCGCGCAGAATCGACATCCACGCGTACAGACGTCACCGAGGAGCATCACGGTTGCCGTGCCTTCACGCCAACACTCACCGACGTTCGGACATCGCGCTTCTTCGCACACGGTGTGCAGGTCGAGCTGCCGGAAGGTCTGCTTCAAGTGATGGTAGGTGTCGCCGCCCGGCGCACGAACCTTGAGCCATTCGGGTTTGGGAGAAAATCGAGGGGCGACGGTCGACATGAGTGTCGTTTGGTCCTAGTCCGCGTTGGCCGCAAGGGCGATGTCAGAAGCTACGTGCTCGCCCCGCTGGGTAAAGATGGCCGTTACCAAAGATGCAGGGGTGACGTCGAAGGCCGGATGACGAACGGGCACACCCGCGGGTACGAGCACAGTCGATCCAACACGCACGACTTCGTCGCGACTACGCTCCTCGATGACGATGGCGTCGCCGTTCTCTGTCGCAAGATCCACCGTGCTCCAAGGCGCCGCTACGTAGAATGGAATGCCGTGATGTTTGGCCAGACAAGCGAGGCCATAGGTGCCGATCTTGTTCGCGACGTCGCCGTTTTTCGCGATGCGATCCGCTCCGACGATCACCGCCGAGACCTCACCGCGACGCATGAAATACGCCGCCATGTTGTCGGTGATGACCTCGACGGAGATGCCATCCGCGTGCAGCTCCCACGCCGTGAGACGCGCTCCTTGCAAGTACGGACGCGTTTCATCCGCGAGCACATGGATGCGTTTGCCCTGCTCTTTTGCCGCGCGAATGACCCCGAGCGCAGTACCGTACCCACCCGTTGCGAGCGCTCCAGCGTTGCAATGCGTGAGGACCGTGGCGCCATCGGCAATTCGTTGGGCCCCAAAGGATCCCATGCGTTTGCATGCGGCGACGTCTTGCTGATGAATGCGTCGCGCAAGCATGGCCAGGCAGGACAAACGCGACTCGGGAGGATCGCCCGCTTGCGTTTCCGCTGCGGAAAACATGCGCTTTGCCGCCCACGAAAGGTTCACCGCCGTAGGACGTGCCGCCATGAGCGCTCGGGCCGCTTCGAGCATACCCGCGACAAACTCGTTCGCTGGTGCAGCACCCAAAGCTCGAGCCGCGAGCACCATGCCGTACGCTGCCGAAATCCCGATCGCCGGCGCGCCTCGGACCACCATCGTACGAATCGCTTCGACGACTTGTTCGGCAGTCGTCAGCGTCACGTAGATCTCGCGTGCCGGCAATTCACGCTGATCCATCATGAATACGCGATCGTTTGTCTGAGCAAACTCGACCGCGGAATAGTTCGACCCCGAAAGACTTGGCGCAGGAAACCAAGGTTTGTCCTGGTCGCTCACGAAGGCTCTCCGTGACCGTTCGTCGGTTCAAACCCGAGCGCGAGACGGCCTTTGATCTCTTCCGCGACGGTGCCCAAGTCCTCGGCAGCTTGCGCCTTGCGCCCTGCGAGATACGCACGCAAGCCGTCGATCGCCGTGAGCGCCAAGCTGGCATTCACGCCCTTGTTCGTCAGCGCTTCGACGACGTCGCCGTTCTTCAGCAACTCCTCGAGCTCGTCCATCAAGCTCGTGATCTCTTTGCTCGGGTCGACCTTGAACGCTTTGCCGAGCGGCGCATCACGATCATCGTCGTCGTCGAATGTGCCCATGGTTCACTTCCTCTTTTCGACGGTCTCGGTCATCGAAGGAAGCCCCGAGAACGGAATGTGCGGGGGCTCGAAACCAGGCGCGCATTGGTACTTGGAGAAGTCGGTCACTCCATCGGCTCGGAGCAGTTCTTCATCGATCCAGGCTTTTCCAGGACGCGCCGAAGGTTCCTTGGTGATCAAAGCAAGTGTCGCATCGGCGAGGATGTCTGCTTTGCGCCACACCTCGGGACCGCCCATGCCGAAGTTGATCGTGGCGTAACTCTCGACCGCCGTTGCCGGCCAGAGCGCGTTCGCAGTGACGTTGTGCGCCTTCGCTTCTTCCGCGATCGCCAGCGCGATCATGGTCATGCCAAACTTCGACACCGCGTACGCACCATGATGCTCGCACCCATGCGCATCGACTGGCGGGGACATCGTGATGATGTGCCCCCACTTCTGCTCGATCATTTGCGGCAACGCAGCGTGCGAAAGGGCAAACGTGGCGCGCACGTTGACGCCCATGACCAAGTCGAACTTCTTCAGCGGCGTGCCGGTGACATCGGCCCACCAGAGCGCACCGGCGTTGTTCACGAGCACGTCCAAACGACCGAAGTGCTGGATCGCTTGTGCGACCGCGGCTTCGCACGCGTCGCCGTCACGCACGTCGAGCTTCAACGGGAGAGCTTTGCGTCCAAGCGCTTCGATCTCCGCCGCTACGCTGTGAATCGTGCCCGGCAAACGCGGGTTTGTCTCGACGTCGGTTTTTGCCGCGACGACGATGTCCGCTCCTTCGCGCGCGCATGCCAGCGCAACCGCTCGACCAATGCCACGCGAAGCACCCGTGATGAAAACGACCCTGCCTTGTAGCCGCATGAAGCGCTTTTACTTCACGCGCCAAGGGCCGGCGAATTGTTTTCTCTCCTCACCCCCGGCCCCTCTCCAACTCCGCGGCTCCGCCGCTTCGTGGAGAGGGGAGCAAGAGCGCGCGCGTTACTGACGTCCCTTGCTGCGTTTGCGTGTGCCCCCGACGATACGAGCCGCATAACGAGCTGGCTTGGCCGTCGATTCGAGCGCTTGAAACAGCTTCAATGCTTCGGCGTTCTTCAAGTTCGCCTTCCGAAGCGCCGAGATGATGCCGTGCACGACGTCGCGCGATTCGGGTCGTTGAATCGCCGTCTTTTCAGCCACCCAGTCGATGACCTCCGGAAACCGCGCCGCCATCGCCGGAACTGCGTCCGTAAAACCTTCTCGCAACGAGCGTAATCCTTGCGAGCGCTCCGCCGCGCGAGGTGACAAATCGGCCAGGACAAACGCTTCGTCGAGCCGCGCGATCAGGTCCTTGGACGAACGAAGTTTGTCCAGGACTTGCCGGTCCGACAACGCTTTCAGCACGACATGCGCGTGCAAATAGCCATCCATCCACGGGACGAAGTCCGCAAGCGCTTCGTCACCTCGAGCAAACATGACGTCACGCACCGCCGCGACGACGCCCATACGCACCAGATTCCGCGGCTCACCCGCAAGATCGTGCAGCCCAATCATCGCCGTCTTGGCATCGAATCCCACCAGCGCTCGTTGCGCGAGCACGTTTGCCGCCACGATGAGCTGAAACTCGCCCGTGTACCCAAGTAGCGCTCGCACGAGCCCATCCGCACGACCTCGACGCGCAGCAATCGCAATACCCGCCGTGCGGGCAAACTCGAGGTTGGGTCGGGTGCCAGGCAAGTTCGAGCGACGTTCGAAGACATCGAGCAGCGCGTCGAGCGACCCGGTGGTCAGCGCTTCGTCGATGGCAACTTCGAGACGGCTCGGTTTGTCCGGGCTATCGGTAGGGGGCGTTCGTTTCGTGGCCACGTTGTTAGAAGCCGATGGTGGCACCGACTTCGGGCGAGAGCACGAACGTGGTCACCGGAAGCGTGACGCTCATGCGTAAACCCACGTTGATCGCGACGCGCTCGATCGGCGCGTATTGCAACCCGCCACCCAACGAAATGAAGCCTCGGCCCGCTTGCTTGATCGCCGTGAGCGTCTGCACGCGCGCTTCAGGCTTGCCCCCGCCGAAGTCCAGATCCGTCACCTTCGTGCATGGGCTCGTCGTGCTCGTGATATCTGTCGCTTCGCACTTCGCTCCATCCTCGAGCACCTCGACATCGACGCCTGTGTCGATCTGCGCGAGGCCGCCCGAAGCGAAGACGAACGGACGCGCTCCCAGGCTCTCGAAAGGCTTGCGCCCGATGAAGTAACTGCCCCGCACTTCGAGATGCACGGGCAAGAAGCTCGCTGCGTCGGCACTGGCCGTTCGGAATGCAAAACCCAGGCGCGCTCCGGCCATGATGTTGTCCAGAATCAAACGATCATAACCAGCCACCAAACGCAGCGTTCCAAGCGCCAAACCCGCGTTCACGTTGTTGGCGACGTCGGGCGTGGGCTCACCCGCATATCGAGTGCCGTTCTCACGTACGCAGACAAACTTGTCGTTGTTCTGCCCGTCGAGCGCACAGACGTTGTTGCCCGAAAAGATCGATATGTCCGGGCCAAACCCGATGGACACATAGTTTCGCTTCGGACCTTTCGCCTGGTCGCCTCCACCACCGTCGGGCTTCGGCGCACACTCGCCGCTCTGGCAGGAAAAACCCATGTTGCATTGGTTGTCGTCGAGGCATTGCTTGGGCCCGGACTCGACCGTCGCGCACATCTCGGGGGGCGCAAATCCAGGCCAGCTTGGCGGGTTTCCGTCGATGCGTTGCTTGATCTTCGTCACGAGCGGCGACGTGCGCGAGCCTATGCCCGTCATGATCGCGCCCTCCGCGTCGGTCACCGTCACGTGATACTTGAAGTCGCCCTCAGCCTTGATCTCGGTGCACGGAACGTTGATGCCAAAACCCTGCTCACCAACCTTTTTGAGCACCAACGTTTTCCAGTCGGCCGCACCGGGAGCCAAAAACGTGATCGTGACCTTCTTGGCATCTTCCAGCAGCTCCGGAACCAGCTCGACGTAGAGCGGCAGTGGCGTGCTCATGCGCTGTTCAGCCGGCGTCGAGTGCGACAAACCTTGTCCCGAAGGCGCAGGACCCGATGGCGTTCCCGTCGCTCCGCCATCGAGCTTGAGCTGCTTACGTGCTTCTCCAAACGCGAAGTTTACCTCGCCCGAGCGCATGTCTTCGGTTACCTGCACGGTCTTGTCGATCGTCAGTGCCTCGACAAACACTTCCGTCGCATCCGCGAGTTGCTTCTTGCCGCCCGCCAACACGACGCCGAGCGACACGAGCCCTCGCGCCTTCAGTGCCGGCGTGCACTTGTCCGTGCCGCACGCTTCGAGCGCTGTGCGTAGTCGCTTTTCAGCCTTGTCGAACGCCGTCTCGAGAAACTCCGTGTCCATCGCTGTAGTGATGGCTTTTTCGAGTTGCGCGTCTTTCGGAGCCGCCGCGTATGCAGAAGGCTCTGCGACGAGCGACGCGACTGCGACGAGGACAAACGAAACACGACGAAAGGTGAGCGAGTAAGACGCCGGATGCCGCATGAGGAATGGCACTGTACCCTAGCGTCACCTTTGCCCAAACGGTCGAACGACAACACGACGCATCAACGCGAAAGGCCGTATTCGCGGGCACATTGGTAACGGTCGCAAGCGGGCGTCACATAGGCTAAAGGGCACTCGTGGAAGCGGTCGAAAAGCCGGAACGAATGAGCCGAGCTGCTCCGAGGGACGAGAGCCTCGTGGCCTCGCACGATGCGCGATCTCTCGCCGAGCGCCTCGTGATGACCGGAGCTGCGTCGTCGACGGCCAAAGTCACGGCTGGCAAGATCGTCAGGCACGTCTTTGCCAAGGACGTAGCGCCGTCGTGGAGTGTGGAAACGTTCACGACGCTCGGCATTGGCGCATGGGCCCACGAAGCGCTGCTCGCGATGGATCCTTCGCCATCGCTCGAAGTGGAGCACGAAGCTCCCGCCGCAGATGGCACCATTCGATTGCTCTTGCGTGCGCGTGATGGAGCGTTGGTCGAGTCCGTCTTGATTCCAGGGCCGGCGCGCACGACGTTGTGCGTGTCGAGTCAGGTGGGATGCACGCGAGCGTGCTCGTTTTGCGAAACCGGAAGGCTCGGGCTCACGAGGCAACTTTCCGCGGGCGAAATCGTCGATCAGGTGCGCATCTCGCGCAGTCTGTGGTCGGTACAGAAAGACAAACCTGCCTTGTCGAACCTCGTTTTCATGGGCATGGGCGAGCCGTTCGATAACTTGGGCGAAGTGTTGCGCGCGCTCGAGTTGCTCACGGACGAGCGAGCGTTTGCGTTTGCTCCGTCGCGCGTGACGGTGAGCACGGTGGGCGTCGTGGACAAACTGCCTGCGTTCTTTGCTGGTTGTCGTGCCGAACTGGCGGTGAGCCTAAACGCGCCCGACGACGAGCGTCGCCGCAAAATCATGCCGGTCAACGTGCGCTGGCCGTTGTCGGTGCTGCGTGAAGCCTTGTTGCAACATGTGCCCAAAGGCCGTCGAGTATTGTTTGAGTACGTATTATTCGACCGATTCAACGACGCGCCGGAAGACGCGGATCTAGTCGCCGAATGGACCCGAGGAATCCGGTGCCGAGTCAATGTGATCCCGTGCAATCCCGGTCCTGATCCAGAGCTTCGACCCCCTTCGCCCGAACGCCTCGACGCGTTCGTGGCAC
Source organism: uncultured Polyangium sp. (assembly GCA_964514885.1). Lineage (GTDB taxonomy): Bacteria > Myxococcota_A > Polyangia > Polyangiales > Polyangiaceae > Polyangium. Next base: position 15,912 of record CAZETM010000111.1, read on the forward strand.
GGCTTGCGGAGCACGGCATCACCACGCTCGTTCGTCGGCCGCGTGGTCGTGACGTCGGGGGCGCATGTGGCCAGCTCGCAGGCGCGCGTCGGTTGTCCGTTTTGAAGCCTGATTCCTGCAGCTCGTGAAGTGCGTCCAGATCAAACGATCACACAAATGATCGGATGAGCGAGTCTTTGCTTCGTATGCTGGCTTGGCTGTCAAATACACGACGGTTTTTCGACGAATCTCAAGCTGTTCGAGCCTTGTCTCTGAACTGCTTTTCAAGGATTCTTGCGTCTCCCAAGGCAGTTAATTGCATGGAGCCAACGGCACCGCATGAGGCGGTAGCTTTCCTGATCCAACGCTTGGGAACTGCACGTCATGTCCGATAGTTCGACCACACCTACCCCCGGGACAAACCGACGGGCTCTCGGATTCTCGGCGGCTCCGGTCACCCTCGAACCTGGGGTTGTCGTGGCAAACGCTTACCGCACCGAGGTCGAGCTTGGCCGGGGCGGCATGGGAATCGTTTACCGTGCCCGTGACGTTTGGCTGGACAGACCCGTTGCGCTCAAGCTGATCGTTCCCACCTGGGATGGCGATCCGACTGCGGAGCAGAGGCTTCATCACGAAGCGAAAGCGCTCGCCGCATTGCGCAACCAACACGTCGTGCAGGTGTATGCGTTTGGTCGTCACGGCCCGTCGTTCTTCTTCGCCATGGAGTTCCTCAATGGCCGGCCGCTCGATGCGATCCTCCAGGACTACACGACGCGCCAAAGTCGTCTGCCGCAACATCGCGCAGTCACCATCATCGGGCGAATCGCCGAAGGCCTCGATGCTGCACATGCGCAGGGCCTCGTGCATCGCGACGTCAAACCCGCGAACATCGTGATCGAAGAAGACACGGGTCGTCCCGTGCTCATCGACTTCGGGCTTGCTGTTCAAGCAAGCGAGGTCGATCTCGACACGATCGAAGGGACACCGGCGTACATGTCCCCCGAGCAGGCGGGTCTAGGTTTCGAGGGCTGTGCCGTGGGGCCGTGGAGCGACACGTATGCGCTCGGATGCGTGGCGTTCGAGTTGCTCACGGGGCGTGCGCCGTTCGTCGAGCGAGACGTCGTGCGTTTGCTTCACGCGCATCAATTGGCGCCGATTCCAAAGGTTTCGTCCGTGCAACCAGCTTTGGAGATGTTCGATCCGATCTTCGAGCGAGTGCTCGCGAAAGATCCGAACGAGCGTTATCCAAGCTGCGCAGCGTTCGGGAAGGATCTCGTGCGTGTCGCGTCGCCGAAGGTGAGCACCGCGCCGCCTCCGATGAGCGTCAAACGTCCACTGACGGACAACGATCCGAAGGCGATTCGCGTGCTGGCCGTCGATGACGATCCGATGTTCGGAAAGTTCGCGGCGAAAGCAGCGGAGCTAGCGATGCGAGGCAAACCCGTGAACATCCAAGTTGCCAAGTCGGGCATGGATGCGCTGGCGAAGGCACGCGAAAATCCACCGGATCTCGTGCTTCTAGACCTCGACATGCCAGGACTCGACGGGCTCGACACGTTGTCGTATCTCCGGGCGCTTCCGAAGGGCGACATGGCGCGCGTGGTCGTGCTGAGCGGTCGAGTGGGCCCTCAAGAGCGCTGGAAGTTTGCAGTTTTGGGGGTGCGCGAGTTCGTGGCCAAGCCGATCGATTTCCGAAGGCTCGTGGACACCATCGAGAGCATCGTCGAACGCGCCGGGTGGCTGGCGGCTTCTTGATGACGCCGTGGGGCGATGGCGCCCCGGTCTACCATCGAGCTTAGCTATTCGAATTTTCGAGCCCTAGCCACGTTGCTGCCAGGGCTCGTTCAATCTCCGGCCATCCCTGTTCGGGCGGCAGCCAGCCAGCTTCAATGCCGAGCAGCCCGTCTTCCATCTTGCCGGCAGCTTCGCTGATCTCTTGAAAACGATACGAGCCCGCCGTGCCTCGCAACGCGTGAGCTTTCGACACGGCTGCGTGAAGATCATCGGGCGCAGCAGTCTGCTTCGCTGTGGCTACGGCGTTCGACAGGTCGCTGAGCAACGCGGGGAGCTCGGCGAAGTACTCCGCACGTAGTTCCTCGAGCGCCGCCCGGATCTCATCGTCTTTCGTCGACATCTTATCTTCTCGAGCCTTTAAGAGAGTCAGCCATTATCGAAAGTCAAGGTGATGCGAGTGGTCCCAACTTTGCTTACTGCGAAGGAGGCGGAGGGCGTCGGGAGCTTCCGGGTGGACTACGCAAAAGCTCGCGAACGTGACGCGTGAATTCCGCTTCGCTCGCGCGCGACTTCGTTAAAAACCGCGTGATTCCCAGCCGTAGAGCATCGCGGTCGCGATCGTTGAGATCCCGGCCCGTGTACACGATAAGCGGCACCGCGCACAGGCGCTCGGTCCGCAACGTCGAGACAAACGCAAATCCGTCCATACGCGGCAGCCCAATGTCGAGCACCACCAAGTCCGGCTCCGAGGCCCGGGCTAGCCGCAACGCCTCGTCTCCTGTCGATGCTTGAACGACTTCCGCACCCTGCGTTTCGAGCTGCCGCGCAACGAGGTTACGGAAGGACGCACCGCC
>CAZETM010000112.1:0-18416 GCA_964514885.1 uncultured Polyangium sp.
GCCGTGCCACCGGCACCAGCCGTGCCACCGGCACCAGCCGTGCCACCGGCACCGGCCGTGCCAGCAACTCCGCCCGCACCGCCCGTTGGGTCGATCGTTCCGCCGGCGCCACCAGCGGACGAAGACGAAGCGGACGTTGAGGTTTGTCCTGGTAGCGGAGCTGTTTCGGTAATGAGCGAACAGGCGGTGGCGAATGTGGCAGTGATGAGAAGCGAAGCGACGAAGCGAGCGGATAGCATTGCGGTACGAGCCTCCGGGGAAGGATTCTCGGTTAGGGCTGGGCAATGTCAAGCGGGCGAATTGCTCAACTAGCGATGCCGATTCGCTTGGCTTCCGCAGGCGTCAATCCCATCGCGATCGATAAATCAAGTACAGCCGCGGTTCCCCGCACTTCTTGGAGCGCGTCGACGATCATTTCCGATCGCGTTTGCGCATCAATGTCCGCCCAATCATCCCAGATCACATAAACATGCACCAGTTTTTGCGCGGCGTTCGTTTCTTCAACGATTTCAGGGGCTGCGCCTGCTTGTGCAGCTTCTTCACGCCATTCGGCAATGAGCCTCCGCTTGAGATCGCTAAAACGAATGTCACCATGGCGACGGGACGCCACAGATTGTTTACGAACCGGCATCATCTCCTCCAGAGTTCACCTTCGTTCGCCAAGAACCATCCTACTGATGATAGGAACTCTTTGGCATCCGGAGGCTGGATCAACGCTTCTCTGTAACGAATGTCAACCATCCACGCGGTATGCAGGATGGTTGCACGCTGCACAGCTTGGTAAACGACTTTCGGGACCCGTCCGGCACGTATGCGCCAGTGCTCACGCAACGCCAACGCCCAGAACTCGAGGCTGTGGTAGTTTTCGTACTCGATGTCGCCAAGAACGACCTGCAGACGCGCCCTTACCGGGCTGAAAACCCCTCGCAGAGGAGTATCAGGGCGAAGTCCGTGCACGCGCAAAGTGGCATGCTTTAAGATCATTTCGACCGCGTACCCGCCCAGGTAAACACAACCGGTTGCGCTTCCCGAAACAATAGCAGCCTGCGCATCGCGGTAACGCTCTCGTGCAGCTGGAAGCAAGTGCTGAACCATTTCAGGGTCAGACTCAATAGCTGCACGCGCGTAGAACATCCCGAGCTTGCCTTCTGCAGGGTTGGGTTAGGAAGAACCGAAATTCGTGAAGCAATCAAGAAGTCTTGATGTCTTCGAACTTCGTGCGTGCGGAGATGTGCTCTTCGCTCAGGTTGAGCAGAATCGGCAAGGTTTCACATTGCCAGTCATCATCGGCGATACGCCGGACGGTCACGCGTCCCGGCACGAGGTTATAGATGGCATCGACGATATCCATGATAACGTAGAAGCCGTTGGAATTGCAGAAGCGCATTTTGACGAAATCCATCGTCGTTTCGGTGATCTTCTGCTTCGGGAGGACTTTGGCGAGTTCCTCGAGATAGGTGTGGAGGTATCGATAAGGGTTATCCACCCGAATGACGCCCTCGAACGTGAGGATGAGGTGACGATCATCGAGCTTGGCGACCGAGTGAAAGACGCTCAGGCCGCCGTCCATGATTTCACCGTAGGTGAGGACCTTCATGCGAAACCTCTCATCGGGAATTGCGCTTTGACAATGAGGAAGCCCTGCTCGTAGTCGGCGGTGAGCCGGAACTTGCTTTCGGCGGTGAGGCGCATAAGTCCGAGGCCGCCTTTGGCGCGGTCGATTCGTCGCTCGCGGACCGTATCGGCGAGGAGCTTTTTGGGATCCTCGGCAGTGGCGATGACGGTGAAGCGATTCTTGACCGCCTCGTAAACCTCGAGTGTGACCGGGTTGGCGACCGTAATGATCAGATCGTCACCGTCAATCTTGAGGTCCACCCTCAATGCACCATCGCGATTGGTGCAATGCTCCATCACATTGGTGACCAGCTCGATGACGACCACGTTGGCCTTCGAGCATATTTGCCGCGGATAGAACATCCCGAGCAAATCGAAGAGGAAATTGCCGAGCAGACCGGCGACGTCACCCGCGACATGATCAAGAGGCGAGATGTAGATCGACGCGCCGACGGCAGTCTGCGTTCGGGTACCCCCAGTGCTCATTTGGCACACCTTCGCAGGATGAGGAGGGTGAGATCGTCAGTGTCCTGGACCCTGAACTTGGTGTAATCCTCGACACACTTGTTCAGGATATCCTGGACGGGTTCGTCGCTATGCCGCGCGATCAAGTCATTGAGACGTTGCACGGTATAACCCTTTCCGTTTTCGTCTAGAGCTTCAGCCATTCCGTCCGTGTAAAGTGCCACGATATCGCCCTCCTCGAAGGGGAGTTCGAATTCACGGAACGGTTTGGTTCTCAAACCGATGTAATTACCAACGCGATTGAAGGTCCGCTGCATTCCGTGTCGTACGAGCAGGCCATAGCCGCCGCCCGACACGTAGCGAAGGAACCGGTCACTGAACATCACGAAGTTGACCGTTGCATATCGGCGGACTCCGCGGAGAAAAGCGTACGACGCACGATTGACCCAATCGACGATGGCGCTCGGGCTTTCAATGCGTTTGGTGGCATTTTCAACTTGGGCTTTGAGGAATGCCATAATGAGCGCCGACGACACACCGTGACCCGAGATGTCGTATACACCCACCGCAAAACGATCACCAGGCAATTGAGCAAAGTCGTAGTAGTCACCTCCGACTTCAGCCAATTGCTTGTGATACACGGCGCAGTCAGCGAAGCCCGCGAGCATGGAGGGATCCGGCAACAACGATTGCTGGATTCCCCGAGCCACTTCGAGGTCTTCACCGACGATTCGATTCTGCAATTCGAGTTCGTTCTCGATACGCGTAGCGTGCTCGAGCGTCAACTCGTGAACGACGGCCATTTCCTCCATTTCGGCCCGCAGCCGCTCAGTATGCTCGATGATCTTGCGACAACGGGCAAAGAACTCCAGCCGACCCTCCCCCGTGGAAAGCAGACGCTGAGCGGCTGCTTCATCATGGAGAAGCTCCCTGACGGAATCGAGATCCGCGCTTTCGGCCAATATTTCGGCCACGCGCTCCGTCGAGCTGTCGTCCGTTGCGGTCATCGTTGCAATCAATCCTCTTGCACTGCGCTCTTCGTTCGCTTCGATCCTCTATCAGTCACAGAAGATCATCTCGAAGTTCTGATTGAACTTCTTCAGGTTGGGTAACGACTTGCCCTGCCAAGGAACGGCTTTCGAGCCCCGGACCACAAGCTGCACCTCGCCCTTTTTACGCATCGCAATCGCGAATTTGTAAAGGACGTTGATCCCAGAGCTATTCAAGAAGTTGAGCTGGCGCAGATCCAGAATGATCGACTTGGGGCCATTCAGAAGAACCTTGTCGAGCAACTCCTCGATCGGCAAGTATTCCTGAGGTCCGCCAAGACGAAGAATACCCTCGAAATACACCGCTACCTCGCCTGGATCGTACCAAACTCGATAATTTCCGCCTTTGATTTCCATTCTCGCCCTTTCCTTCAAGATGGGCAGACGCGCCATCGTCCTGATGCAAGTGTTCTGCGATGAAACGGGATCGAGCTTCCAGCCCAAGCTGACCCCGTAATCGCTCATGATGATGAGATAACCAAGGCCCGAGCCCGTCGCCTCGGCATCCTCCGCATTCGCTTCCGCCTGACGGCGCAAAAGCTCGCCCGGATCCTCACGTGAAAGCTCGAGCAGCTTTTCGCGCAGCGGGGGCACGTCGCCATTGGCAATGTGATTGCTCACCAGACAAACCAAGTCCTCTTTGCCAATGCCCACAGTGACGTTGATGTCGCCACTGCGATTGAACTTGACGGCATTCTCGACCAACTCGTTGAGCACGTAACTCACCGCGCCGCTCACCTCAGCTCGACTGATCAGCTTTCCGTCACCGTCCTCTTCGGGGAACAACTCCGCGAAGTACTCCGCCATGAAATTCGCCGTGAGGTTGCAGAGGCTCCACCGCACCGCGAAAGAATCGGGGTACAGGGTCAACGACATGTGCTCGCTGAACGAGTCGTCGAGCGAATAGACGCCAATGATCTCACTCATAGTGTTGACAGTCTCCTACGCGTCATAGCCTCTTGATGACCAACACAGTGATGTCATCGTAGACCTTGTTCGTCCCGATGTGTGCCATCACGTCAGCGACGATCGCCTCTTTGATTTCCTGTGACGTTTTCGCGTGGTGCTCGACGATGACCTCGCAAAGCCGTTCCACACCATATTGCGTCGTGTCGATGCGCTCAGCCTCGGTCACTCCGTCCGTGAACAGCACGGCGACGTCGCCATGATCCAGCGGGATCTCCGTGTTGGAAAGGAACTCGGTGATGTCCTCGTCCATGCCGACCGGAATACCGAACTCGGTCGTGTCGATACGCTCGAGATCGCCGTTCTTGCGCACGACGATCACTTCCTCGTGTTGACCCGTGAGTATGAGCTTGCCGTCGCTGTAGTCCATCAGCGACAAGGTGAGGTTTTTGTCGGAGTTGATGCGCTGGATGTTCTGGTAAATGACCTTGTTGACAATGCCCAAGAAACGCGCTGGGTCGGTCTCGTTGCTCGCGAGCAGCGTGCGCACTGCCGTTTGGACCATGAGCATGAGCACGCCGCTTTCGAGACCATGACCGGTGACGTCACCGATGCCGATCTTGATCACGCCGTTGCCTCGCAAGACGTCGTAGTAGTCCCCTCCGACTTCATCGGCAGGCGCCATGTAGCCAGCGATGTCGAGATCCTTGATCTCGGTCAGTTCACCGGCCGATGGGAGCACCATGAGCTGCAAGCGTCGGGCGACGTCGAGTTCTGCACCGAGACGTAGGTTTTCCTGTGCGAGCTGCGCGTTGAGACTCGTGATTTCTTTGTTGGCTTCTTCGAGTTCGACCGTACGCGCTCGAACGAGTCCTTCGAGGTTGTTGGTGTGGGCCTGAATCTCGGCCGCCATGTCGTTGAAGGCGTACGTGAGCTGGCCGATCTCGTCGCCGGTCGTGGCCGCAATACGCACACCGTAGTCACCCTGGCGCATGCGTGATGCGCCTTCGGACAACGCGACGAGCGCTCCAGTCATGCGACGCGCCACCATGTACACACCAAGCATCACGATCAACAAAGAGCCGACCGTGATCAAACCCTGGCTCTTCGTAATGCTCGTCCGCGTCTGCTCAATCGCCTCCTGCGCACGATCGAGCGACCGATACATCTCTTCCTTGGGAACCACGAACCCAAGCGTCCACTGGTCAGGTGCGATCGCTCCGTTGACCAGCGCTTCGAGCGTGCGCAGACGCTGCAGCACGATGATGTGCGGCTGCCCGTTCAGCACGATCTCGTGATAATCGATGTTTTCGTTGTCAGGCAGCTTCAGGTTCTTGATCTCGGCTTCAGGGCTGTCCTTGAAGAAACGCTTGACCACCGACAAACTGCCGTCGGTCGCCTTTTGCTTGCTTTCTTCGCTGCTCTTCAAACCAAGACGCTTGGCACCTGCATCGTTGACCGCCAGCAAGTTGCCATCGGACTGCGCAAGAAACGCAAAACCCGTCTCACGAAGCTTCACCGCCTGAATGGTCTCGACGACCTTGCCGAGCGAAATGTCGAAGCCCATCGTGCCCGCGAAGGCACTGCGATCCTTGTTCCACAGCGGGTGAAAAAGGGTCATCACGAGTCCCGCGCCAGCGGCATCTTCGTAGGGCGGATACGTGACGATTTGCGATTGACGCTTGGCCAGCCCACCCGGCTCCGAAATCCACTTCGAACAGCCGTCGGTGAGGCCTGGATAAAAGAAGTCGTACCAGTTCTTGTCGTTGTGCCCCGTTGGGTCGAGCGCTTTGCCAATGTCGACGAACGGAGCCATGCGCGCGATCGGAATCTCATGCGGACCGACGTAGTAGATCTGCGCTTTGCTCGACCCGTTCTTTGCTATCTGCGGCATGACCAAATCGAGGATGGTCGTGCGATCGATCTGCGCTTGCGTTTCCGGCTTGAGCGTGCCGGTATCCTTGTCGCCCAGGTAGCCCCAAGCCGTGACCACAGCCGGCTCGTCAGAACCGTTCTGATACCAGTTCGAATCCTTGTTGTAGACGAGTTTGTCCTTGAGCATCGGCACGTTCGCGGCTTCGCGAAGCACCGGCCCCAACTCGGACTCGTGGTCGATCAAGTTCTGCGCGATCGCACTGACCGTCTGCAGATCCTTCTCGGCATGCCCCAACTGGTAATCGATGTACTTGACCTTGTCGTCGATGTGGTTGGTCAAGTATTCCTTCGTGGCCTCCGTGAGACCCGTCTCGATCTCTGCACGCGAGCGAGCGCTCAACTGCAGAAGGCCGGTACGCGCAACCATCCCGTTGAGGATGGCGCCGACCACGACGCTCACGCCGGTCACCAGCAGAAACTTCGTATTGAACTTGTTGAGCCTTGCGATGATGCCACTCGAAGGGCTCGGGGATCCATTGCTACGGTGATCGGACGACACGGCCAGCATCCTCCTCGGAACACGACCTCAAGGTCGCGTGCGGCTCAGTCGTAAACTGTTTTGAAGCAGATTGCTATACGATTTTATGTAAAAAAAACCACAACAGCTCAGATCCTAGGACTGGGAGGAAGAACCTCGCCCGAAGCATCACGTGCCAAACCTCAACTTCGGAACGGCTTGCGACCGGAGCCGGCGTAAATGGGCCACGATGCAAAGCCACCGTCGCTCCTGATCGCCTCGACATGCGACCGCAAGCCTTCCTTGATCCGTTCGAACGTCTCGGGAGGCTGTTCGCTTCGCTGGCACATCTGCGAAATGACATAGTGCCAGCTCTCGACGACTTTGGACAAGCCCTGGGGATCGGAGTTGACATTGTTGATGTCAATCAAGTGGACCTTGATGTCCTCAAGTCCTGCATTGGTTAGGATCTGGCGGGTTTTGAGCCCCGTGTCCATGTCCATTCCGAGCTGATGGCCCATTTCGATGACCTTGTCGTAGGTCCACCGGAAATGCTCTTTTCCGGGCCAGCCAATGATGCCGCTCATCAGCTCGTTGGTGACGTACACCCGGCCGCCGGGACGACAAATCCGCAATAGCTCTTGCAGAATCCCTTGCGGCTCGTGGAAGACCTGCAATCCCAGACGACAGGTGACGAAGTCGAACGAATTGTCGGGCAACAAGAGCGCTGCTGCGTCGCCGTATTGGTATTCGATATTTTCGAGCCCGTAATCGGAGACGTGCTGGCGAGCGTAGCGCAACAAGGGTTTCGAGTGATCCACGCCGACGATGTATTCGGGGCGAAAATCTCTTTGCAGCAAAATCGCGAAATCACCTAGCCCGCAGCAGACATCTGCAATGCGCAAACCCGGTCGCAAACCGTGCCACGAAAGCTTGTCCTGCTCGTGCTCCCAGATGATTTTCTCCTGCGTCCGCAAGACGTTGATGAACTCGTCGTCTTCGATGACCTCCTGAATTGGATAGAAGGCCTTGTCGTAGACCTCGATGGACACCGTCGGATACAGCTCCGCGACGACCTGGAACTTTCGAATGGCCCACGGAATGACGCTGGAGAGAATGAATTTGATCTTGAGGTCCGACCTCGACGTCGCCACCCACCGCACGAAACGATTGAGTTCGAGAAACGCGACGTTGTTCATGTACTTGAGACGCTTCAAGTTCACGCACAACGTGCCGGTCGTACTCCACGCCGCCTGTTCGAGCGACGCACGCACCGACGCCATTTCCTCGGCCACGAATGGGCGAAGCGTTCCGGTGAGCGAAATCTCCTGCTGCTCGTCGCCCTCGCCCGTGATCTTCATGTTCAAGGCAACTGGCATGCATGAAGGCGGCACTCCCGATGACGGCACACCACCGGACGGAGGCGCAATCGAGATGCTCATACCTCACCCATTTCATCCACCTCGGGCAACTCGAGGAACAAACTCAACCGATTGCTTCCCGCCGGCTCCGACAGTGTAAACGTGCAGGTATACACTGCGACCAGCTCGAGCATGCCCAGCATGGTGTCTTCGCCCTCGGCCGGCTCTTCCAAACGAGCACGAAACCAAGCTTTCAAATCGGGCTGATTGACCATTTTCACGGCCATTCGATAAAACATGCGATTGGCTTCCGTCACCGGAATCGTCAACTGCAGCACCACATGCCGGCCGCGTTTGCGAAAAATGACCTCGATTTCGCCATCTTCGGCGTGGTTGCGAAATACAACCTCGAGCAGCTCGTTGACGAAAGTGGACAATAGCGTCGTATGGCGCTCGGGGTCGCCCTCGTTGGCGCTGACATAACGCGCAAGAAAGTTCGCCAAGAGATGACAGTGGCCCCACTGCCGCGCGAATCCGCCGACCGTGAACTTCGCCGCCATGATCATGCGGTATCGGTTCGACGCAAGCTCGACTTCTAGCGGTGCGGTCGGTGTGCTGGTCTTGGCAATCGACATTGGAACCTCGACGGCTTCCATGCGTCAGCGGGGCAAGGCTAGCCGCTCCCGATGCTCACGTCGAGAGTCGTCTTGCCACCTGTGACCGCGCGTAGCCGCCTCGGCCCATTGGGCAAAAGCCACGCTCAGTGCCCTTCGCCACGCGTAAGTCGCCGTTTTCCCTCGTGCGGGCATTCAACGAGCTTCGTGCCACTAGACGAAGCGCGTTGCAAGAGGCGCCTATCACCGAAAGCACACAACGGACGCAAAGCGACAAATGCCACTTGATTTACCTTAACAACGTGAAGCAAAAGCAGTGTGTGCCCCCACGATGGGCCGCACGCGAGATGTTTGCATTAAAGACGCAGCGCGCGGGGGCAGGCCAATTCCTACCCCCCACACCGAACTACCTCGGGTTTCTACCTCAGAAACCGCCACCAATCTGCGCAAGCAGAGACCACGTGTCGCCTCCAGGCGGATCGCCGGCTGGGGTGATGGGTGAAGAGAGGTCGTCGAAAAACGCGGGGCGATAACTGAAGCGCGCTCCGATCTTGATGTTCGGCGTGAGCAGTCGGTCGGCTCCAACCACCACGGGAACAGTGAGCATCGCGGGGTCACCGTTGGAACCGGTGAACCCAGCGAAGCCAACTCCGCCCACGATGAACGGCTGCACCGGAAATTGCTCCGCGAGCAAGAGGTTGTAACGAACGCCTGCGTCGAACGCGGTCATCACGAGCGAATCACGCGTGTCGGCGCGTTTGTGGACGCTGCCTAGATAGTTGCCCTCGATCGCAAATCGATCGTTCAGCGAGCCGATGACACGCACGTTCCAACCCGGTCCGACATCGCCAACCCCGCCGACGAAGCCGACGAGACCTGCGCCTCCTTCAACCGACAAGATCGGCTGAGGGATCCGCCGGATCATCGGCTGATCTGCCGGTGGTAAACCAGCAACGCGCTGCTGCATTTGCTGCGTCTGTTCTTGTTGCGCGGGCTGTGCATACGCCTTCGCAGGCGCTCCAATTGCGACAGCAGCCAAAAGGGCCGCCAGAAGCTCATTTCTCATTGCTTCCTCCTTCACTCATTGATTGGAACAGCCATGAGAGACCATCGTCGCCTCCCAGCGTTTCCTCTTCGCCGACTTCTGCACGCAGCGCGCCATGTCGATGTTGTGCAGGTCGGACCCGGCCGCCCAAGCAAGCGCGCAGCTCAGCCTTGCCACGCGTCCGGCCGCCATCCACTCTCACCGCAAACGCCACACAGCTCGATCACGAGCTTGGTGACAACGCCCAAGGAGTGCGATCATTGGGCCCAAGGAGCTTTGGATGAACGCGAAAACCATCTACGAAACGCTTGCGGCTCTCGGCACAGGCGCGATCATCGCCGGTTGTGGCGCGTCGCAAGCCCCAGCGAACTCCGCCGAGGATGCCGTCAAAGAATCGCCGGTCGTGAAGATTGAAAGCACCGCTGAAACACCGACGAGCACCGCCGCCGAAGCAAAAGAGACAAACCAAGCGGAGGAGTCACCGGCAGTCGCCGACCCAAAGCCGACGAAAATGATGGCGGCAGCGCCCGCGGTTGCACAACCAGCAGCAGCGTCACCCACGCCGGCCGCAACAGCCACGCCCGTAAAGAAAGCCACGACCACAAAGACCGCCTCCAAGAAAAAAGGTGAGGCGGCTGCGTGTGGTGAAGGCGGCTGCGGCTGAGACGGAATCGGCTGGACAAACCCACTCGCCGCGTTGCAGCAAAACGCAGACGACGTTCAGTTACGACAACCAACGATTTGTTCGGCCAACGTCCTGGGGTAATCGAATTGGGGGCCCACCTCTGGCGACACCCGCGCAACAGCCCCATGTAATATGACCATCTCGCGACAAACTTTGCCCGCACGCGATCCCGTGGCACCCTCCGACATGGGGACAATGCGCAAAGCTGGGCGCGCGCTGGCGTGAACGCTCTCTCATGACAAGCAGCTCGGAACAGGACCCGCTCGGCATCAAGGGGACGATTCTCGCCGAGAAGTACCGCATCGACGACGTGGTCGGCGAAGGCGGCTTCAGCATCGTTTATCGCGCCGAGCACCTCATCTGGCAGCAGCCGGTCGCGATCAAGTGTTTCCGCATTCTAGCGCAAGCACCGATCGACAAGCGCGACGAGCTGCTCGATGGATTCATCCAAGAAGGGCGCCTACTAGCGAGTTTGTCCAGCCGATCGGCTGCCATCGTGCAAGCTCGCGACATCGGCAAATTCACGACCGCCGATGGTCAGTGGATCCCGTACATGGTGCTCGAGTGGCTCGATGGAAAACCGCTCGAAAATGTCCTCTTCGAAGAGCGCGTGTCGGCTCAGCCTGCACGGAAAATCCACGAAGCGATGGCGCTGCTCGAGTCGGTCATCATCGCGCTCGAAATTGCCCACGCAAAAAATATCGCGCATCGCGACATCAAGCCCGCAAACATCTTCGTCATCGGCGACGCTCGCTCCTCTTCGCCCTTCACCAAGGTGCTCGATTTCGGCATCGCAAAAGTGATGCAGGACCACGCTGCCGACGCATCCGCATCTGCAAAAACCGGGACGGAAATCACAGCGTTTACACCGAACTACGGAGCCCCCGAGCAGTTCAGCAGATCGCACGGCGCAACGGGTCCGTGGACCGATGTCTTCGCGATGGCGTTGATCATGGTCGAGATCCTCCGTGGCGGCATACCCGTGCTCGAAGGTAACGACCTCATCCAATTCGCCGTCGCTGCTCGCGATCCCAGCCGCAGACCGACACCCAGATCGTTTGGCATCGCCGTTTCCGATCAAGTCGAAGCCGTCTTCGCCAAAGCGCTCGCGGTCGCACCAGGCGATCGCTACGTGTCGATGGGTCAATTCTGGTCGGCGTTGCATCAAGCCGTTCATCCAGGCGGAACGTGGAACCCAGGTGCCAGCAGCGGCATCTGGCCATCCGTTTCCATTCCGGCGCAAAACGTGACCGCAACGCCCGGGGCAACTCGTCCACCAGCAGCGAGCACGATTCCGATCTTCGCTGCTGGGCCTCCAGCGCCCAACCCAGGGGCACATGCGCAGATCGCGACACCGATGACGAAAATGCCCACGGTGCCGAACTTCGGTGCTCCGAAGCGCTCGACCGGCCTCGTCGTAGGCATCACCGCAGCCGTCGCGGTGACTTTGGTTGGCGGTGGCTTTGCGGCCTTCAAGCTTCTGTCGAAGCCCTCCAGCAACACAGCAACGACATCCTCCGCTGTCGTGCAATCAAGCGGCGCGCCATCGTCATCGGCGACGACCACCGTGGCGACAGCTCGACCCACCGAATGCCCAACGGGGATGGTGCTCGTCGCGGGCGGCAAGTTCTTCATGGGCTCGGACGAACCCGCGTTCAAGCTGTGGCAACCTGCGCACAAGGTCTACGTCGACACGTTCTGCATCGATGCGCGTGAAGTGACGGCGGCCGAATACAAGGCGTGTTCGGATCAGGGAGAATGCAAACGACCTGCCGACGTGCCGAGTTATCCGAAGGCCGCAGGCTCATCGGATGCCGACCACGAAAAGAAACGCACGGCCTACGCAGAGCTGTGCAACTTCGGCAAACCCGAACGAGACACCCACCCGATCAACTGCGTGAGTTGGTCGCTCGCGGATGCGTTCTGTGGGTTCAAGAAAAAGCGTTTGCCCACGGAAGCGGAATGGGAGTTTGCCGCGCGTGGCTCGGACGGACGCAAGTTCCCTTGGGGTGACGATGCGGGCGCGGCCGAGCACATGAACGCAGGCGGCGCCGAGTTCACACGGTGGGAAAAGAAGCACGCGATTACCCCCAGCCCGCGGCTCTACGAAGTCGATGACGGCTTCGAAGGCACGGCTCCCGTCGGCAGTTTTCCCAAGGGCAAGACGAAGTTTGGCGCGGACGACTTCATCGGCAACGTGTGGGAATGGACCTCGGATTGGTTCGAGACCTACAAGCCGGACGAGGTCATCAATCCGAAAGGTGCCTCGACAGGAGATCGCAAAGCGATCCGTGGTGGCGCGTTCAACGGCGGCAACATTCTTTGGCTGAATCCCGCGTTCCGTTTCCACCAAGTGCCCGATGCCACGACGCCGGTGATCGGGTTTCGTTGTGCCATGAACCTTTAGAGTATTCTCCAATCGTGCCGGTCCCCGACAATCTCCTCGGCGACCCGTCGGTGACGGGACCACTCGGCTCTCTGGCGCTGTCGCTCGTGCGCCCGGGTAGCTCGATCCTCGCGCTGCGTGCCGCCAGATGGCACGAAGGCTTGATGCGCCTCGGCGTCGTTTTGCCGTTTGCGCTCGTCCACGACGTGGGGCTGCTCTTCGCCGCGTCGCGTGATCACGTGGAGATCGCCCCACGATGCGAGCCCGCCGCCATCGCTCGCGGCTACCCCGATCTGCTGCGTCTGTCCGACTCGTACAAGCGCATCCTCGACGAGCTGATGCAAAGCGAAGTCGTCCGTCGTGCCTCCGAGCTGAAGATGGGCGACGACTTGGTGATCGTGCTGCTGTCGCGGCTGCTCGGCACACTCACGTCACGCGTGAACGTCGCGCCCGCGTATCGCGCGGCCATCCCGATCGATGCCTCACTCTTCGAACGCATCGATCAACAACTGCCCGCGCTCTTCAACTCGGCAAAACGCAACTTCGAGCTGTCCGCGATGCAAGCCCTCGAAGTCTCGCGGCTGTACGTCCTGACGATGACCGATACGTTGGACCTCGACACGTTGCGGCTGTTCGGAATGCTCGGCAGCGATGGCACGGGCGGAGCGCTCGCCCAGGTCGATTTGCTCGCAGCGTTTCAGTCGCCCGAAGCCAACGACGTCGTGAACTTCTCACTCGAGATCCTGCCCAGCGTGCTCGAAACGAAGACGCGACGAGCCTCCGGAACGACGGCTGCGCACGGCTACAACGGCATCGGAACGCGTGGATCGATCGACAGTTTGGTGCTCACGGAGCTGGCGTGGGACGACCTGGAACTAGCGCGACGGCTGGCCGACAACGAAGTGCTTTATTACGCGCGTGAACAATCTCGCGATGAGCAACGGCGCGTGCACTACATGCTGATCGATGCGTCCGCGTCGATGCGTGGAGACCGACAAACCTTTGCACGAGGCATGGCGATCGCGACCGGGAAAAAACTACTGCTCGAAGGCGAAGACGTTGCGTTTCGGTTTTTTGATGCACGTTTGTACGAGATTCACCGCGCACACGGGGACAAACTCCCCACGGCATACGTGCTCTCTTTCAAAGGCGAACGAGGTCGAAACCCTGCCCGCGTCTTCGCCGAGCTGTCAACCGATCTCGAACTGATGCGACAACGCGATCCACGCACACCCGTCGTGCATGTGTTCACGCACGCCGCGCTCTACATCCCGCGCGAAATGGTTCAGGCCGTGCGGCGTTTCGCACACATCGCAGGCGTGTTCATTTTGCCCTCGGGTGGCAAGCTCGACCTCGACTACCTCGACCTGCTCGATGCGCATTGGGTCGTCGATCACGCGACATTGTCGAGTGGCTCGGCACGAGCGAGCGCGGCACGTTCGATCCTTGATCAAACGAACGGCGTCGGCGCAGACGACAAGAAAGCCGTCACGAAAGGGGCCGACGCGTGAACGGCCGATCGCTTCAAGAACTACGCGAAGACGCTCGAGCAGCCGCGGCTCGTGGTGACTCCGAACGAGCTCGACATGCGCTCATCGGAGCTCTCGGCGACACGAAGGTACGCGAAGAAGAGTACGTCTCCGCCATCCGCGAACTGCGCGAGGTGCTGGTCAACATCGGTGATTTCCGCGCCGCACTGTCGCTCGATTGGTACGCAGGCAACGACCGTGGACAACGTGATCTCGTAGGTCGAGTGCCTCCGATCGATCGCGCGCGCACGATGCTCGCATGGGCCGAGCGCGCTGAAGACCCCGGCCGTAAACAGTCGCTCTATGCGAATGCCGCGGACGAATACGAGTCTGCGGGACTCGTCGCGCAAGCAGCCATCGCGCGTGAACGAGGTGGTGACCTGTATCGAGCGCGTGCGTTGTGGTCACGTCTCGCGCAACTACTCACAGGCTCGGGCGGCGATCTCTACGCGGCAGGGCTTGCACGCTTCAACCTCGCGCGTACGTCGTTACGAACGGGTGAACCTGCCGCAGCGCGCGAAGCCGTCGTGGCCTCCGTGCACTTGCTCGAAGAAGCCGCCGATCGTTACGAGACCGTAGGACAACGCGAACGCGCCTTCGATTGCTACCAAGTGCTCATCGCGATCGGTCGCGAGAGTGGCGAGTTCGAACACGTGCTCGAAGGGTACGTGAACGTCATCCGCATCCTGCGCGAAGACCACCTTCGATACTACGCGCTGCAATCGTACGAAGAGGTTCTCTTAGCTGCGGAGAAGCAGAAGGAAGTCGCCGCTGCAGCGACGCTCGCCCGCGAGATGAGCGCGTACGCACGCAAGGAAGGTCTGGGCGCCGTCGCCAACTTCGCCACGTTTGCTCAAGCAAGGTTGTGGCAAGAAGTAGCCGAGGCTGCGCTCGGTCGTGGCTCACCACCGTCCATTGCAGAAAACGCACTGCTCGCCGCCGTCATCGCGCTCGCTGAAGTCGGACAATACGGTCACGTCGGACATGTCTACGACAAACTCGGCGTGCTCGAGCTCGAACCAGCGCGTCGCAAACACTACCTGACTGCACGCAAGCGTTACGTCGACGCAGCGGACCTGCGCATCGACAGTCAACCACTGCCTGCGCACCTGCGTCACGATGTTGGTTTTCCCGACGTGTGGCACGTCGATCTCGTCGAGTGGGAGCAACGAGGAAGCGCGGCACAAGCTGCTGGCGACATCATCCTCGAGCCAACGTCATGGGCTGAAGTGACGCGCCGTCGAGCTTTGCTTGCACGTCTCACGGCACTCGCGATCGAAGCGCAAGAAGATGCCGCTCCTCAACAAGGAGCACACACGCAGCTCTACATGACGCTCGCCGAACAACTCGCGCTCGTGGAGCTGTACACGATCCTCTCGCCGCTCGAACGGCTGTTCCGCAAGCCTGAGCCGCACATTCGCGTCGCTGTCGTGCGCGCTCTGTCGCGATTCCTTTACAAGCGTACGTTCATCACGCTTCGCGACGCGCTCAACGATGCTGACACCAACGTCGTGCACGAAGCTGCCAAGGCGCTCGAAGAGTTGCGCTTTCCTCACGCGTTCGATCCGCTCGCGCGCATCTATCGCGAGTCGCAAAGCTCTGCGGTGCGATCCTCTGCCGTGCGTGCCCTCGCGCGTATCGACACGCTCGAAGCTGCCGAGCTTTTGCTGTCGATCATCGAGCACGATGGTCGCGAGGAGCAGAAGGCAGCGATCGAGGCGCTCAAGAAGGCCCGCGGCATGAAATTCGTCGACGTCGCCAAAAATGCCCTGCCAAGTTTGTCCGAGACTGCAAAAACCACAGTCCGCGAAATCCTTCGAACCCGCGGTGTGGGCTGATCCGGGTCCCTCGGGCGCTCCAATGACCATGAGAATGACCATGAGACTGAGGAATTCCAAGCATTTTGGATTTCCTACGGCGACGTAAGGGATTTCCCGTACGGCTCTTTCTGGTTCATCCCGAGCGATTTGGCGCTGAAAACGGCCTAATTTGGGATTCAACGACGGAGCGCTTCCTGGGGGGGAAGCGCCGGATAGCCGTCACGGCCCCCGGGAGATTCGCTGCTCGACATTCGAGGTCGACGTCTCGGCGACTCCCGGTGGCCGGCTTTTTACTTGAGAATGTTCTGCAGCGCCGGGTCCAGGTTGGGCCACTTGAAGCTGTAGCCCAGCGCTTCGGCGCGCTTCGGCAGCACGCGTTGCCCTGTCGTCACGATTTCCGCCGCTTCGCCCATACCGACCTTCATGAGCGCCGCGGGCACTCGGAACCACGATGGCCTGTGCATCGCCCGACCAATCGCCTTGGCAAGCTCTGCGTTCGTCACCGCGTTGGGCGAGACCGCGTTGATCGGTCCCTGCGCCTCGGGTTTGTCGAGGCAAAACACAATGAGGCCCACGACATCGTCCGCGTGCACCCACGAGATCACGTGTTCGCCTGATCCGATCGGACCTCCCGCGAACATCTTGAAGGGCAGGATCATCTTTTCGAGCGGCCCGCCGCCTTCGCCCAAAACGATCCCGATCCGTAACAAAACCGTTCGAACACCAAGGACTTGCGCTTCTTTCGCTTCGGTTTCCCAGGCTTCCACCACATCCGCGAGAAACCCTTCCCCACGCGATGCCTCTTCGTCGAGCTTTTCCGAGCCGGGCCTCGATCCGTAAATCCCGATGGCCGATGCGCAGATGAACACGTCGGGCTTTTTTTCTGCGCGCCGCATTCCTTCGACCACGAGGCGCGTCGAGTCCACGCGGCTCGACATGATTTTGCGCCGCACTTCTGGCGTCCACCGTTGGCCCACGCTTTCGCCCGCGAGATGCACGACCGCGGAAGCGCGACCGACTTCATCCATCCACGGGCCTTCTCGTTCGGGATCCCATGCAGCGGCGACCGCGCCTTTCGGAAGCTTGCTGCTCGTTCGTGACGGATCTCGTGACAGCACCGTCACGCGCTCTCCGCGTGCAAGCAGCGCGTTTGTCAAGGTACGTCCGATGAAACCTGTTCCACCTGTGAGGAGCACCGACTTGACCATGCCGCTCTGTACCATGGTAAGAGCCAGCGCGTGGATCTGGAAGTCTTCAAGAAACTCCCGCTCGGCGGCACGGATCGTCGCAGCATCGTCTCTGGTCTCGCGGCACATGGCCCTCGCATCGCGCGCGAGCTTTTGGAAACGCAGCTTCGCAATGTTCAATCGCGCGGCGCACACATCGCGGACGACACGGCTGTGCTCGTCTTGGGCGGATCGAATGGCATCACGCGAGCCGTAGCGATCGAGCTGCTCTTTGGAGCGCGCGCGGCGGTGTTCGGCGTGCACTACGACAGCGAGAAGATGCAGATCGGCGTGCATCACGTCGCGGCGATGAGTGAACGCGCGACCGCGGAAGGACTCACGACTCGCTTTTGGAACAACGACGCAACCAAGCCAGGTTTTCCCGAGGAAGTCGTGGCCGAACTGAAGGGCAAGTACCGCGTCGTGCATCTGATCAACGGCATCGCGGCGGGAGCGACCAAGCGCTACGCGGAGCACGGTCCTACGAAAGTGAAGGATATCGACGTCGCGTTCGATCCCATCTTGCAGGTGCCCGACTTCAGCCAAGCGGAGAACATTCGTCGTGTCGGGTTGGTCGAGGTTGAAGTGGCGACCGAGACGGACATCGAGCGGACGAACAAGTTCATGGGCACGTCGTCGCTGATTTGGGCCGAGGCATTGGCGAGCGCGGGGTTAATCGTTGCAGGTCAAAGTATCGTCGGGTTTTGCGATTACGACTTCGAGCCCGACGATCCGGTGTATGCGATGGGGCCGCTTGCGGGCGCGAAGAAGTTGCAGCGCGAGACGATGGCGCAGATTCGCGAGCGGTTTGGCGCGACAACCGTGCGTCTTTGTTATCCCGCGGTAGGAACCACGGCGCTCGGGGCGATTCCTGGCGGGCTGCTCATGTATGGTTTGTCCGCGCAGATCCTCAAAGAGCGTGGCCAATATCAAGACGTCATGCAGCTCGGTGCGGCGACGATGAAGTTATTCGAGCCTGGATTCGCGTCCGACATCTTGCGTTTGGACGAGGCTTACCAGGCGGCTTTGCCGGAGTTCCATCGTCGCGAAAATGCTTTGGGCCCGGAGAATCTTCGCGAGGCATTTTCGGCGCTTTACGTGCCGTGAAGAGAATTTTGGCTCGCGTGTGAATCGCATGTGCGAAGACTCGTCCAAGGGCGCTGGTCTTTCGTGATGCGATGGAGTGCCCGACATCGATCGCACGCGATGGTCTTATCGGCAGAGACGCTTACTTTCGGTTCGAACGAACCGTGACGAATGACGTGGAAACTCGGGTGACCACGTCGTGCAAACACCTCGCGTGAATGCAAAACCCACGGTTGGC
>CAZETM010000113.1:0-18266 GCA_964514885.1 uncultured Polyangium sp.
CGAACGGCACGGGAGGCACCGCAGGCGGGGCCTCGTTTGGCCTGTTCGTCGTCAACTCGAATGGCATGCAGCTCGTGAGCAACTCCATTACGAGCGGTAAAGGCGGCAACGGTGGCGCGGGTGGCAATGGTGCGGCTGGCGGAAATGGCGGCGGCGGCGGAAATGGCGCTACCACATGCACCGGCGAGGTCGGCGCGGGTGGTAATGGTGGCGCGGGTGGCAAAGGTGGCAATGGCGGGCACGGTGGCGGCGGCGCGGGCGGGCCTTCGTATGCGATTTACCGCGCGAGTAGTAATGCCGTCTCTGGTGCTGGCAATACGCTCGGCTTCGGCACCGCTGGAATCGGCGGCAGTTCCCTCGGTACCGCTGGATCGGCCGGCGGGACGGGCCAAATCTTCTAATTCGCCTCGTTCACGAGCTGGTCGGCCGTCAGCTTGTCGGCCGCAAGCCCCCCGAAATACTTCATCAAGCCCATTTCTTCGTAACGCGGAATGATCCTCGGCGAGAGCAATCCAATCTCGCGCAGGTTGGGCACGAGACGGCTGAACATCATCGTCCGGAATTGCTCCATTCCTTTCGACCGATACATCGCATCTCGCCATTTCGCTCGCGGCAAAATCCCCTCGAACCATTCTTCGTACACTTCGTACGCCGAAAAGCGATTGCGCATCAGCAGCGAGACCTCGAACGCCCAGTCTTCCCGCTCTTGAAGCTCACGCTCGTTGAGGTGCTTCGTAAAGTGCTCGCGCAATGCGCACACGCCGTAATGAACATGCCGCGCTTCGTCACGAATGACGTTCTTGAGCAGCTCGCGAAGCAGCGGTTCCTCCGTGCGGTTGTAAATCGTGCGAAATGCTCCCAGCGCCAGACCCTCGACCATGATCTGCATTCCAAGGAACTTCATGTCCCAACGACTGTCGCACATCAACGAATCGATGATGACGAAAAGGTTGTCGTTGATCTGGTAGAGCTTGTTCATTTTCGTGTCGAGATATCGATTGAACACCTCGACATGCCGCCCCTCATCCATTACCTGCGTGGCGCCATAGAGTTTGCCGTCGAAAAACTGTACTGCTTCGGTGACTTGCGCTGCCGCGAAGAGTGCCCCTTGTTCGCCGTGCAAGAATTGGCTGAGCGTCCACGTGCCCATCGAATACGCGAGTTTGCGCTGCTCCAAGTCATTGAGCTTGATGCCGGCTTCAGCCAATCCCTCCAATGGAAGGAAGTCGAGCGGAATGAGTCGCCTTTCGGGATTGAGCGGATCGACATCGGTTTCCCAAGGAAGCGAATCGCCATCCCATTGACCCGTCTTCGCACGTCGATATAGATCGGCCATTTCGGGTTGATCGCTCGGATAGGTCCAGTCGAAATGGGCTTTGTGCGTGGCCTGCATGCCCGTGGGTTGCCCTTGCTTGCCCCGACGAAGCACGAGCCCTCGAATACCCGCCGGCCCGAGCGCTCCCAGCACTTTCGGATCCTTCACCGAGGTGAGCACATCGATCGCTTCGAAATACGCTTCGATCTGCGATTGCATTTTGGCCGGGAGAAACCTCGTCAGATGGCTCGAATTGAACATGGTTGCTTCTCTCCTCGAATTTTGTATTTCAGCCCGTGAGCGTCAAAGGTTTGCAAGATAATTCTGCATCAGTGCGTCGTGGTACCGGCCAAGAAAATCATGAATGAGCGGCGCTGCACGCTCGACCATCTTCGCCGCAATCTCTGGAGGTAACTTCGACAGCCGCTCGGCAAGAAGCTTTCGTTCCCGCACGAGCAGACTGCTCATCGCTTCGGCATAAATGGCGATGTCTTTCGCGCCAAACCCGATCTCGTCGGTAAAACCCAGCATTCGAAATTGAGCGAAGGTTTCGAGAATCCAGGCATCGTCACGCGATATCACGCGATGCACGCGTCCGTCCGCCGTCCGTTCTTCGGCCACGGCGACAAGCCCCATCTCGACCATGTCGTCCAAATCGCGCTCGTTCAAACTAATCTTTTCAATGAATTCGAGCGCATCGAGCGTCGCTGGGCGACCCATCCGCACACCCATCGTTTGCGACAGGCGCGATTTCACTTCCTGCACGAATTGCCGCTGAGCCGGACTAAATACCTCGTCTTGCTCGTCCAGCATGGCTTTGATCGTACGCAGAGGCAAAAATCGCTCGTGCTGAAGCCGCCTTACGAGCAGAATCCGCGCGACGTGCTCCTCGCTGTAATACGCCATATTGCGACCCGTCTTGCGACCTTCCGGCACCAGCCCCTGTTGGATGTAGAAATGAATCACTTGCCGGAGAAGCCCCGTCCGCTCGCAAAGGTCTTTCATGCGATACGGATACGCTTGGCGATCGACAGGCAGCTTCGCCGATTCAGGCGCCGCATCGGAAGCGGAGAGCGCGGTCATGGAATCTCCACCCGGCACGGGGACGTCGGTCGCGACACGCACGCCAAAACAAACCCGCTTTTGCGCTCCTGCTCGGACAAACAATTCGGTTCTTCGCTCGCCATATCGCCGCTCACGAGCTTCACCCGGCACGCCCCGCAACCACCCATGCCGCACGAATACGGCATATTCAGGGACGCTTCGAGCCCCGCTTCGAGTAAGGTTTGTCCCGCTTTCGTGGTAATATCTCGTTCGGCGCCACCGATCTGTACGAGAACTCGTTGCGCGCCGATTGGTGCGTCCGAACGAACTCGCCGTGCCGGCGACGAATAACGCTCTTCACGAATCGACGAAACCCCTACGCCACGTGCGACGAGCGCTTCACGCGCTGCCTGCATCATCGGCTCAGGACCACAAACAAAGTATTCGTCGGCCGGATCTAGCGTTTCCAGCTCAGTGGTGATATGCGCGCGATCGAGCAACCCTGTACGTCCAGAAAAACCTTCGGGAGGGCTCTGCAAAACGTGACGCACGGAAAAACGATCCGGAAAACTCTTCGCAAGCTCCGCCAGTGCATCGTGAAAAATGACGTCTTCGATTGCACGATTGCCATATACTAGCGAAACGCGGCTCGAAGGCTCACGCGCCAGCACCGTTCGCGATATGCTCATGAGAGGCGTAATGCCACTGCCTCCTGCCACGAGCACCAAATGACGACTCCGCGCAGAATCGAACGTCGTCGTGAAATTGCCAGAAGGCCCGAGCACTTCGAATACATCGCCTTCTCGCACGGTATCGTTCAAGTGATTCGAAACGACACCACCCGCGATACGTTTGATGGTGATCGTCACTTCGGAACGCGCACCATCTTCATCAGGCAGGCTCGAGATCGAATACGCGCGGCGAAGGACTTCCCCGCTCGGAAGCGTGACGAGCACAGTGAAGAATTGCCCTGGAACGAAGGCGATCTTGCGCCCCGTCGGGTCGATCAAGAACACGGATATCGCATTGCGTGTTT
The DNA here is from genome assembly GCA_964514885.1 of uncultured Polyangium sp. GTDB lineage: Bacteria > Myxococcota_A > Polyangia > Polyangiales > Polyangiaceae > Polyangium. The sequence continues at coordinate 3,396 of CAZETM010000113.1, forward strand.
CGCGAGTCACTCGCGCGACCAGAAGCTTTCGTGTCGCGAGCAAGTCACGAGCCGACGGAGCCGGCATGGCCATCAAATGACGCGCCAGCGGTTTACGCACGGAGAACGTGGGTGGGTTGTGCCCGGCCAAACCCGCCATGACGGTCTGCACGTCTCGCATGAGGACATCGAGACGCGCAGAAACGAATTTTGGAAGCAGCGCCGTCAAGGGCGACTCAGTAGAAGATGACACGGACAAACCTCCATCCAAACTCATCGGAACGCTGTTGTAGAGTACGTCGTCGTCAAGTGTCAAGTGCCACTTTACACTCAACACCAACTTCGGTCGCCCCAATGTACCGGGCGTGACGTACAGTCACCGGCATGGGCTTCGTCGATGACGTGCGGCAAGGCGAGTGCGGGCTGCGGTTTGCGCCGCCAACGCGGCTCGAGACACGCAGGCAGACCGGGACGAACGCCCTGCTCTTCGACAACGCGCACGGCACGAACTTGTCCGTCGCTTACTTCCCTCACCGCCTCGACTTGCGGCCCGAGCATGAGCAACTGCTTCGTCGCGGCATCAACAGGCATACGAGGGAGCTTTTCGAAAGTTGTTTCCGCTCGGTGGATCGTCCGGACAAACAAGTTGGTGCTCGAACGGATGATCCGATCTGGTCACCCGTCGTTGATGTATCGATGGTTTGTCTTGGCCTGGCACGTGCGCTGCGCGTGATTCATCGTTCGTGGTACGAGCCAGGCTGCGAAATTGTCGTGGGGCATCTGCTCGTGCCGCTCGCGCGAGGAACGTTCGAGTTTCGTATCGAGCCGCCGCCGCTGGCGCGAACGGGAAAACGGGAGGCAGCAGCGTTGTCGCGACTGCTTTTGGATGCGGCAAAAACGAACCCGAACGTGCTTCCGACGCAGATCGATCAACGCGCGAGTGACGATGCTTCGCTCGATGCGGCGTTCCCTGATCATCCGCTTTCGCTCGTGCGCAAAGAGCTGTCGTGGCTCGTGGATCAAGGGGGCATCGAAGTGATCGAGGCGGCGCGCGATGCTTCTGCAGACGAAGACGAGGTGACGGAAGCGGACTTTGCGATCGAGCCACCGCCGCGGTTTCTCCGCGCGTACTCGGACAAACCTTCAGCCAAACGAGCATCGTGGAGTCGCGTTTCGTTTTCGGGGACGGACGGCATCGAGCTGTTGACGGTTTCGCGAACGGGGACGCGTCTTGATCGCGTCAACGGGCGGGCACTTGCGCGCATTGCGGAAGCGATCACGAAGACGTCGGTGCCGAAGGGCGCAACGTCGGTGCAAGTGAGCGCGCGGGCGCTGGAAGGCAAAGCGGGCGAGGCGCATGCGGAGACGTACCGTGCGCATGTCGAGGGCACGAGTCGGCAGCATTCACTGTTTCGGTGGTTTACGGACAAGGACCACGAAGTGGTGATGGTGGCGATCGGCGCGGCGCAATGTGTTCCCATGGCCGAGCTGGAAGACGAGGCGGCACAGGTCGTGGCGTCATTTCGGCGTTTGAGCACACCATCGCGTGAAAAAGACTCGGCGAAAAAGTGGTGGCAGATTTTTCGTTGATGGTGCGCCAAGCCCGCAGGCGGATGACAGTCCCTCGCACTGATTCGGGCAGGCCGGATAGCTGAAGCTGCGGCAGCGGTGGTCGGGCGTGGGTGGACTCGTAACCCATCGAAACACATAATCAATCGCCCGTCGCCAGTAAATTGAATTCTGCCACGAGCGGAACTGCTAAATGGCCCCGCGACGATCCGCCTCGTGCATTCCACGATTGATCGACGCGAAACTCTGGGCCTACACAAAACTGCAAAAGCATCCACGAGCTATCGCTCGATATCACCACGGGGAGCAGAGCCAAATGCGCGCCGACGCCTAGAAGATCAACGTCTCGAGGCTCTTCGCCGTGATTACGATATACGAACTGCAATCCCGCCCGAATATCGACTCGGGGATGTGCCCAATAGATATAATCGAGCCCTGCCCCCGTCGTAAAGGTTCCCGAGCCCTGTTCGCTGCCTGTGCCTCCGCCAATGTATCCGAGGCCTTGCAAGAAATGGTGCGATTGTCCGCTGTAATCGAGCGGCATGCCAATACCGAGCGACACCGTCGATTCGAAGCCGACGCGTCCGTCGGAATCGGTGATTGGACCTGCCCCGACGCGCAGCGAAGAAGCACCGCAGCCGGAAAGGCACGCAGCGAGGGTCAGTAAGGAGAAAAACGCGGGCACAGACGGCGGGAGACCGTCATTGCGAATCAAGGAAGGGGTGGGGAGCACCCATACTTCTTAGCAGGCTTACACTGCGTTGGCGAAGGGATAGGCCCCTCGTTTGGGATCGTTCGACGAGCTTGCGCGCAAAACACGCAAAACGATGCGCGGATCCATCAGCTCTTCGAGCCCGCCAAGCATGTGCATGGCCCGCAAGAATCGCGTATACACGACGGGGTCGACCAGCGAGGCTTTATGGACGAGCCCCGTATACCATTTTATCATCGGATACAATGGCGGCCGTTTGCCTTCGACTTCGGGATAACGAAAGTCTTCGCCTGTCGACATGAGCCAAGGCAGCTCGGTAGCTTTGGCAACGGCGGTATGGTAACGCCGCGAAAAACCTTCCATGATGCCAGTGCCCTTTTCCCTACTCTGCTCGGACAAACTGTCCCGAAGCACGAGCCCGTCGATACATGCCGTCGTCATGCCTTGACCGAAAACGGGATTGAAGCTTGCAAAGGCATCGCCGACGACCGCCAATCCTTCGGGAACGCGAGACAATCGCTCGTAATGACGCCTCATGTGCGCTGGAAACTTGTGGGGCTGAATATCCGAGAGTGGTTCGGCTTCCGCGAGCACGCGATACAATGTGTCATTCGGTAAGCCTTTAGCGAAAGCCAAAAAGCTTTCATCGTCGATTTCCGGATGATCGCCAAGCAGTCCGCCAAGCGCCACGATGAAACGATCCCCCTCCAACGGAAACAATACGCCCAAGCGCCGGCTTTCGGGAGCTGCACCAAGAATGTATAGGATTTTCCAAGGATACGGCCACGGATTGGGACGTCGATAAATCCGCCCCGCATACCCAACCCGGACTTTGACGAGCGTTTCTTCGGGCCGCGTATATCCAATCTGCTCGAGCCAAGTGCCCATTTTCGATCCGCGCCCGCTAGCTTCCACCACCAAATCAGCAGGCTGCTCGAACGCAGGCTTATCCGTGTCCCGCCGATGAATGCGCACACCCGTTATTCGCGAGTTATCGGCGGACGTCATGAGTCCCGTCACCTCGTGCTGATCCAACCGCCGCACGCCTGGTTGAGCGAATACACGTCGCCGCACATGCGCCTCGAGTAGCGGACGACTCGAACAGAGGATCTTCAAGCCCTCCTCGGGCTGAACCTTCCACCCGCCCATGTGATGCCACGCGACTTCCTTGCCAAAATCGATTTGCATGGCACCATCGACGTCGAGTTCAGCCGCAATGCCAGGAAATAGTTCGCTCAAAATACGCTCACCCGAGCGAGCAACGCGTGCAATTGCTTGCCCTGCGGCACCCCTTTGCGCGGTTCCGTCAACTCATCCGCAATCGTATCACGCTCGACCACGGTAACTTCGTCGAAATGGTCGGCAAGGACGCGCGCAGCGACGAGGCCCGCCATGCTGCCTCCAATCACAATTGCTCGGCGCCCGCCGAAACGTTCGACCTTGGTGTGTGTACTAGACATGTGGACTACATACAACGTTCTGACAACAAATCAATACGAATGACCAATACTTACACGAGAACTTCGTGCCTACTTGGGAGCACCCTGCGCCCGACACTTTTTTGTAGAATGAGCGGTAACTCCTTGTCGATCGCGGGGTTATGCATGTATCCTGAGCATAATGGAAGTCCTCGTGTGGATGATGCACACGTTGCGGGTCGTGGCCGATTTCTCTGGCCACATCTTACTGCTCGCCGAGCTTGCAGCAGTCGTCGGCATCGTCTTTTTGGGCGTGGGCCGAAGGTTCGGCTTGCCCAGACTTTTTTGGCACGAGGATCGCTCGAAGCAGGCCATTGCCGGTTTCGCCGCGACCCTTTTGGCCAGCGGAATCTTCTTCGTCAGCTCGCTGCTGGTGCAAAACCCTGATTTCGGACGTAAACCCGACGCCGTCGTCGCCACCATGTCCGTGCGCGAGTACATCTTTCGCTGCGCCGTGGCGCTCGCGATTGCATTGATCATTCCCATCACATTGTTTCTACGCGGCGCCGCCGGTGTTTTGCCCAAAATCCGCTGGCCCATGGCCGCCGGCGCGCTCGGAGCCGTTGCATGCACCGCAGCGCTCGTGAACGTCGGCGATTGGATGGCTCAGGCCCTTTCGCCAGGTATTTGTGCCGCGCTTCCCGCACAAGTCATCAGGTCGCTCGAACATGACGCCCACTGTGTCGATGTCGTGCATTTGCACGTCATGGCCACATCATTTTCCATGGCCCTCACTGGCGTCTATCTGAGCGCAGCATTTTTCGACCGAGTGATCATTCCACCGGCGGCTGGTATTTGTATTATTCTCGGGCTCATTGCCGCTGTCCTGGGCTCGCTTTCGTTCTGGCTCGGCGGCACGCATGTCTTGCTGCTCATCGGTTTCATAGCGCTGTTCGTACGTCTTGCCGGACGCGATCCGTATAAACGTCGCATTACGGGGCTCGAGGATCGTTATGCTCCGGAACGGCTCGCCGAGTTATCGCTTTATGAAGCGACTGCGCCCGAACATGTAGGCCTCGTGCGTTCGGACAGTATCCCCTGGCGTACTTCATTGCCGTTTGCCCCAAAAAAACGTCCCCTCGTGCTCGTGTGTGCCAGCGGCGGAGGACTTCGCGCTGCCACGTGGACTGCCAGCATTCTATGCGCGCTCGAACGTAAATTACCTGGATTCCCTTATCACATTCGACTCGTCTCGGGCGCATCTGGAGGCATGCTCGGCGCAAGCGCTTATGTCGCTACGCTCCGCCCGCCGTCCGCGAATTTACCTCGTGCGAATGACGAGCTACACACCATTTCTCATAACGCATTGATCGATGGCGTCTCCAAAGATTGCTTGTCATTGGTAAGTCAACGACTCGTATTTCGCGACTTCATTTCGCTTTTTTTTCCGAATCCTAAATGGCAAGATCGTGGCGCGGCGCTCGAAGATGCATTCGCCAAGAATGTTCCCGAGGCCTTCGGACAAACCTTTGGCGATCTGGCGCCTGGTGAAGCATCTGGATGGCGTCCGTCGCTCGTGTATTGCCCAATGCTCGCCGAAGACGGCCGTCGATTGGTCATTTCCAATTTGGATCTGGATTTTCTCTTGGTGCAAGAAGGCCCGCGGATCGGTCATCGTGGAGAAGTCATGTATTCGCGAGCGGGTTACGAGCTCGCGCGTCTCTTCCCCGGAGCGCTCGGAGCATTCCCCCTGAGGGTCGCCACGCGCCTGAGCGCTTCATTTCCGTATTTGTCGCCGGCCGCCGTATTGCCCACTTCACCACGCCGCCGCGTGCTCGATGCTGGGTATTGGGACAATTACGGCACCAGCATTGCCTGTGCCTGGCTCGAAGCGTGCGTCGCCGGCGACTCGCGCGCTGGGGACCTGAAACGCTGGATACACGACAATGTATCGGGAATTCTGCTCGTCCAAATTCGCGATATGATCGAACCGCAAAGCGCCGAAGGCTCGGACTTCCGTTTGGAAATACGCCGACCGCCGTCGGAAATGGCCCGAGGGCTCGAAGGACTTACGTCCCCCGCAACGGGGGCGTTGTCGGCACGTCAATCAGCAATGCTGTTTCGCAATGACGAGCTGGTCGAAGTGGTCGCGCGTCGTTGCGAAGACGAATTCGGTCCAGGGTTTTTCTCGACCGCCACGTTTTGCTTTCGCGGCAATGTATCCTTGAGCTGGGCACTCACGGCCATGGAAAAGAAGAAGCTGCGTACGGCGGCTGAACGCGTGGTCGAAGACCAAGCTGACGAGCTCATTGCATTCTGGAAGGAACGAGGGGGCGTGTGGTGGACGGTGGAATCGGAATCGAAGGTGGCTTGAGTTCGATGACTGCTCAAAAGTGCATTGACGCCAACTCGAAGATCGACCAAAGCCTCAATCATGCCGACGTTCATCGAAAAACCGACTCGCATTGAAGCTGCGGGCAACAAGCCGAAAATCATCGACGAGTACGTGGGGCGCGTGAATTCACGTACGGAGAGCGCCAGTGTGGCGCGAATGCAAAGCCCTGGCGGATGGGTCGAACCTGGGCAACGTCCCGAATTTGATGAATACACAGTGGTACTGCGCGGAATGCTGCGCGTCGAGCACGAAGGTGGCTCGTTCGAAGTGCGTGCGGGTCAGGCCATCATCACGCACGCTGGAGAATGGGTGCGTTATTCGACACCGGAAGACGAAGGCGCCGAATATGTAGCGATATGCTTGCCGGCGTTTTCGCCATCAACGGTGCATCGGGACGAGTAGGTGGCTGGTGTCAAACGTCGCGCAGCAGTTTGACACCAGTCACCTAGAAGAACGCGTCAGGGCATCACAAGATCATTGCCTCGACGCGGCAGGATCTCGTAGGTCGATTCAAACTGCGAAGAGTAGCCCGTGATCTGCACCGTAGCTCCCACCGTTAACTTCGCCGTATCGATGAGCGGAGTAGCGTTCACGAGATTGATGAAGATCTGCACCTCACCCGAACCGTCGTCGACGAATGCTTTGAACCCGTAAGGTTTGTCGTCGACGACCGCTTTGGTCACCGTGCCAGTTACCCGCACGATCAATCCCTCCGTTGATTCGCCAATCTCGCTCGTCTTGAAGACCTGGGGCACCACGGCTTTGTCTTCGAAAATCCGCTTGGATCCCGTATAATTTGTCAAGATCACATCCTGCCCCGAACCGTCGATCACGTCTCCGACGACTTCCATCTTCGAGTTTTGAGGCGCGTCGAGCAACGAGTTGAGAGTGACGTAAATGCCTCCAGTATCATCCTGAATGGCAAAGCCCGCGTCGCCGGTCGACGACAAGAACGTCCCTTGCACGACCGAGACAAACCCGGCCACATGCACGCGAGTTCCAAAGGCCGAACCGCGAGCCTCCTGGATGGTGATTAGCTCAGGAATGACTTCGGTAGGGGGCGGCGCAATGTCGGCACCGCATCCAAGAACCAACGAGGCGAGAGGCGAGAGCAACAAACACAAGTGGCGCATGAACGGGCTTCTTAGCGCGCCTAGGTGGCTGGTGTCAAACGGCTGCGCGACGTTTGACACCAGCGACCCCGGTCATTGCTCAACCGGATTTTTCACGAGCCACGAAATCAAGCGAGGCGGAATTGATGCAATATCGCATTCCGGTGGGTCTCGGACCATCCGGAAAAACGTGTCCGAGGTGGCCGTCGCATTGAGCGCAACGCACTTCGATACGCAGCATGCCGTGGCTTTTATCCTCGATGGATTTCACCGCGTCGGGCAAAACGGGGGCGTAGTAACTGGGCCAGCCACTACCCGAATCGTATTTCGTCGTCGAATCGAAAAGCGCAGCACCACAGCAGATGCAATTGTAAAGCCCTTCGGCTTTGTTGTTCCAATACTTGCCCGTGAACGCGCGCTCGGTGCCGCCACAACGCGTCACCTGGAACTGCTCGGGCGACAAGCGGTCGCGGTACGTTTCATCAGAGTCGGAGTGGGTGGTCATGGCGATCCTCCAGACCCGATGTTAGCGCGTGATGGAGCAAAGTTCGAGCCCAAGCACAAATGAGTTTTACGCATCCAGTTGACACTCTTTGCTTGACGAGAGACGACAACAGCGATATCGGCTCGCCCGTGCGTCCATTGGGTTTCTCCATGCCATCCACTTTTGCTCGAGCCGCTGCTGCTCGCGTGCAATGGTCCCCACAAACCCGTGCGTGCGCCCAACACCCTGACGAGAACAAAGTGGGCGCGCTCGAAAACGCGCTGATACATCGACCAAGCAATGGGCCGTAGAGCCGACAGACGATCCGCCGTAAAGGCAATGTGGTGAGGAAATCGATGAGAGTAACGAAGCAACATTGGGCACTATTGCTGGCACCGTTCGTGCTTGGCGCTTGTGGTTTGTTGAATGTCAACGTCAACGGCGTGGTACATAAGCTAGGTGAGTCGGATCCCGAGGAAACGGCGCAAAACCAATCCGGCTCCGGTTCATCCGGCAATGGCAGCTCCAGCGGAAGCGGTAAATCGAGTTCCGGAAAAACTGCTGCCAAGGGCGAAAAAGAAGGTCACGATCAGCTCCGCAAAGACACGCGAACGCTGATGAATGAGATGGACAAGTTGCTTCTCGAGTCGCCGGAGGCCCTTCCTGCTGCCAAAATCTCCGCAATGGCGGCGAAACAATCCGCATTCGAGGACGCAGGGCTGGAAAATGAAGCCACGTACGTCGCACACCTGGTCACGTATTACAAGCTCGAAAACGCGTGGCGTACGGACCCGGCCAAAGCGGGCGAGGGTTTGGCCAAGCAATTGAAGGGTGCCGTCACCACGGAAGGTGAATTGACCGGGAAAGACAAACCCGTCAGCTTCAAATTCCAAGCGGAAGCGGGCAAATGCTACACTTTCATGTCCCACATGAAAATGCCCGGCGGTGACGACGATGGCGCCAGCGACTTTTTCCTCGATGGTGGCAAGAAAGGTTCGCAGCTTCAACGATTCACTATGCCGGAACGACGAACCCGCGGCTCAGGCCTCAGTCGCAGGCTCGCCAAAGCCTACACATACGGCGCATGCGCACTCGAGGCAACCGAAATCACCGTAACCGCGAAGCTCAAGTATGCCGGCACGGCGAACGGGCTGCGATATGCGGTCATCGAGCACGCGCGCGATAAATTCCCGAAGTATTTGGCAATCGACATGCAACCGTCGCAAAACGATTCCTGTGACGCCGCGAACTGGGAGAGCTTCTGGACCAATCCGCTGCCGGGTTCCCTTGTTTACGGAAGCAAAGAGCCGTTTCTCACGTATAGCTCAGGCACGGCGGACGAAATGTGGATGACCGCGTGGTCGGCTGGGCAGGACGAAGTTCGAGTCATGCGCAAAGACATCGTGGGAACTCCCCCGAAGCAATTCAAATTCGACGACAAGCCCAAGTTCCGCAAGTGCCCGCGCAAGTTGGAAAACGCACATAGTCCCGACGGGCTCAAGGTGGCGCAATGTTACGCGGCGCTCGGCAAGCGATTCGATCCTCAGTTCGACGCGGCTTATGCTGCGAAGAGGTCCGCCACGACCTGGATCGGCGAAGTCAATGCGCAAAAACGCATCGAGGCGCTGAACAACCAATACGACAGCGAAGAAGACCGCACCTGCAGCAAGCTCGAAGCCGAGGTCAATAAGAAATTCGAGACGGCCTACAATAAGATCGTCGACCTTTTCATGACGTCGCCGCCGAAAAATGCCTTCGATCGCGCAGACATCATGAAGCGCCAATACGAAGGCGTCGCGGAAATCCGCTGCGTCGGCACGCACACCTGCTCGTTCTAATCCACCTGATCCACCTGATCCACGATGGGGGGGGCGAACAGGCGACGCTTTGGGTGCAAAACCAGAGCGTCCCGGTAAAGCCCCCGCCAAACCCTACCGCTTCAGTTTACGGCCGCGAAGCACCCGCGTAAGGTCCACCGAGCTGCCGTTCATGCCGGCCATCGGGTCGCGATCGTCACGACTCGAACGGCCCGCATGCCACGCATCATTGTCCCCACGAACCCGCGCCTTGCGCTCCTCGATGGAGGCTTCCGTCTCCCGGGCGGGATTTTCGCTACGAACAGGGTGAATATGGGTGCGCATCGGGTTCAGTAAGCAGGACCGCTGCATCCACTTTCCACGACCCCAGAGCGAAAGTCAAGTATCCTGATCAGCTTTCGCCCACGCTTCGCCAAATCGCCGCACGATATCTCCAGCCGACTCGACCTTCGATATGCCTTCGACGCTCTTGCCAGCCTGAAAATATTCTTTATAGCCCGTGCCTTGAAGCGACGAGCGCTTCAGCTCCCACACGCTCTTCAGCGAATACGCCATGCGCATCCAGTGCTTCGCTCGGGGATGCCGAAGCAGCGCGCGAGCAATCGGGCCGGCTTTCGTGCCCATACGCTCGACATAAGGCGTTCGAATGACACTGACCGGTACGCCGCTGATTTTGTCCGTGAGCACGATATCGGATTCATGTGCCCGGACAATCGCTTGCTTGTAATCGTCGTGCGCTTTGCATTCCGTCGTAGCAATGAACCGAGTTCCCATTTGCACGCCAGCGTATCCAATGGACAACGCTCGAACGAAGTCCTTCTCGTCTCCAATGCCCCCGGCACAAACGATCGGCACACCAAGCGTCGACAAATCCTCGAATAGTTTTTCCGGGGATTGATTGCCTGCGTGACCACCCGCGCGATTGTTCACGCAAATCAAACCATCGACGCCTGCGGCCAGCGCACGCTCGGCCCACTTGCGCTCCGTCACGTCGTGATACACCGTGCCTCCCACCGCATGCGCTTTTTCCACGACAAACCGTGGATTGCCCAGGGCCGTAATGAAAAACCGAACCCCCTCCTCCAGCGCAATGTCGACCCAGCGCCGCATACGGTCTTCGTACACTTTGGAAGACTTCTCGACGATTGCATTAAACCCAATGGGTTTGTCCGTGAGCTTGCGAATGAGGCGCAAGCCCTCACGTAAATCGTGACCATGCACGTACGACATGGAAATCGGCTGCACGATTCCAATACCGCCAGCAGCAGAAACGGCTGCGACGAGTTCTGGGTTCGAGCACGGATACATGGCGCCGCAAATGAGCGGAATGTCGATACCGAGTTTTTGGGTGAGGGCTGTCTGGGGCATTCTGGGCCAGGCATAACACGACGGACCCAGGGGAGGCAATCAAGATCATGTCTATGTGTCAGCTTGCGCCAACATGACGCACGAATCGGACAGGTCCGTCAGGCTGGAGTTGATCAGCGAGACACGAGATCACTCATCCACGGCACGTCCGCGGGCGTCGCGACCGTAATGTCTTTCTGCCATTCCTCGTCCGTCATGCGCTGGAAATTATCCGTAATCTTCTCGAAGTACGACGACGCCACACCCACGTACGCCCGCGGCGTTCCACACGGATTCGCCGTCACGACCATGAGCCGCGGCAATCCCGTGCCCACATGCAGAACCCGGCCCACGAAGTTGCCTGTCTCATCCGTAGGCTGCGTGTGCACATCCGCAATCGTCGGACTTTCGACCACGCTTTCGTGATTGTCGAAGAAAAGCTGCGAATACCAGCCCGTTGAGCCTTCGGGATCACCACACCCAAGCTGCACGACGACCGCTTGGTTGATGAAATCGAGATGCTCCTGCGTCAGCGGAATTCCGTCACGCTCGTTTTGCGCCATTTCGGTCAGCATTTTGGCCACGTCCCGAAGCGTTTGGAAATACATAGGCACTTGTGTCGCAAGCCCAGGATTTTGCGAGAAATCCAACGACGCGGCCATCTGCACACCATGCTCGGCGAATTCCGCTACGCGAGCGTAAAAAGCCGGGTATGGATCGACATATCCATTCGGAAACTGACACGACGCTCCACCCGTATACGATTGCTTGGCATAAAGAAGCGTGTCGTGACGAAGCTCGGCCCAAGACGCAAGCTGCGTATTGAGCAGACGACGCCCCCATGCTTCGGTCTTCGTGATTTCTGGCAATCCATCGGGCATTGCCAACGTCTGCGCCGGAGACAATTCACGGAGCGCACCAAGCCACCGATTGTAGAGATTATCGCCCCAGTATTCGGTCGGATGCGCATCCACGAGCACCCGCATCATATGCAAGTCGCCTGCATAATCGTATTGCTGAAGTTGCGGCTTCAGAAGCGAGCCCGCTTGATCATTGCCAAGCGCAGCAAACGCTGCGTCCAGCGGACTCGGCATCATCCGCTTGACCGTGCCATTCTTCACGCGATCGTAAACGACGTTCGAGAACACGTGCGAATCGACCACATACCGCTGCCCAAATAGCGCAAAACTCGACGACAGCGGCAAAGTACCCTTGCCGAGCCCATTGATCATGATGTGACTCGAAATGCGCTGCGTGCCGTATCCCTTCTGCATCACCACATCGGCGATTTGCGCATCCGTTAGGCTCGCCAAGCCCGACACATTCGCCAGCCCCAAATCGCCGAGCAACAAACCAAGCTGCGGCAAGGTCATGTAATCGCTTTCGCCTACGAATGCGCGGACGGCTTCATCTACACGCGTATGGCGCTCCAGCGATTCGCCCTGTGCCAATTCATGCAGCACGTATGCGCCTTCGAGCTGCCGGCGCTGAAAGACCTGCGATCCGTCTGTCTGCGTTTCGATGAAGCGAAAATCGACGCGACCCAGCCACATCATCGCGCGGAAATACCGCTCCAGCTCGGGAGAATCCGTGTAATGCCCCCGCGGCTCGAATTGCGAGAAGTCCATCAGGCGCACGCTGCCAAAAAGCTTCACCTCGCCCATGCCTTCGTGCGCTTTGGCTCCCGCGACGAGCTCATTGATTTTCGCAGCATCCCCGCCAGCAACGGGCGCCACCGTCTGATCCGTCAAAAGCGCAAGCGCGACCGCAAGATACAAATCCGCATCGGCTCGCGCCTCGACACCAAGCGCCGTAGCACCACCCTGCCCCAATTCGACATGCATGCTCGTTAGCAATTTCTGCACGTCAGGCGCAAGCGATGCCAGCTCGACCGCCTTCAAAATCGCATCATACGATCGATGCACGGCATACATGATCGAGTCCGCCGACACGTAAAGCGGCAAATCCTGCGAGTAAACGGTTTGATAACCGTATACGAACGTCGGGAATCGCTTCTTTTCGGAGATCACGAATCCATTGTTGGCAAGCACCGCCAGCTCGTCTTGGTCAAGCGCGACGCCGGACGCCTGAATGAGCGACATGCCATCGGCCGTGATGGGATCGTAACCAAGCCCAGAAGCGAACGAAATCGAATACTTACCGCCAAATTCGTCAGCCGTCATACTCGCCGACTTCTCGGCTTCGGCCATCAATGCATCGAGCTCGGCCTGCTTGTCAGGCGGCAATCCGGTCGGCGGAAGCGCGGTGCCCGGATCGTCAGCCAAAGGCTTCTCGACCGTGCTTGAACAGCCAACAAATACAGCCACAAGGAATGGGACGGAGCACAAGGAAAGCAGCGTCGTACGCATTTTGAATTCCCTTTCGTGGGAGGACACGCGACAGAACAAGCAAAGCCCGTGCCTGCCCGAATCTGTGCCATGCACGTAATCTGTAACAATGGATGACTCTACGCAACGAATGCGGAAACGCGCGGCGGGACCTTGCGCTCGAGCACCACGGGCATTCCACCAGAAGTGGAAATAGTAATATTTCGACGAACCTCGCGTACCTTGCCAAACCTTGGCAAACGCAACACCGTGCGCGCCAGAATCGTGGCGAGAACCATTTTCATTTCATAGATGGCGAATGCCATACCAATGCAGCGACGAATGCCGCCACCAAAAGGTAGCCACTCGCTCGGACCGTATTTGCGACGCAAAAATCGGTCGGGATCGAACCGCTCGGGATCGGGATAAAGATCCGGGCGCCGCTGCACGAGATAAATCGAAGCCATGACCGCTGTATTCGCATCGAGATCGTATCCACCGATCCGCTGGGGACGCTGCAAAACGCGACCCACCATCGGAACGACGGGCTGGAGGCGTAATGTCTCCCGCACGGTCGCATCGAGCAATGGCGCGCGAGCAATCCGATCCGGAGATAGGTTTGTCAAGGCGCCTTCATTCTCGAGGTCCGCAAGCAGGCGACTCACCAGGATTGGTGAATCGAGGACCCAACGCAAAGCCCACGAAAGCGCGGTCGCCGTCGTTTCGTGTCCCGCCACCAGAAGCGTCACCAGCTCGTCGCGTAATTCGACGTCCGGCATTGGTTTGCCCTCTTCGTCTCGCGCCTCGAGCAATAGCGACAGAATGTCGTCGCCTTTCTCGTTCGATTGGCGCCTGTGCCGCATGAGGTCGTAAATCATCTCGTCCGCATCGGCACGCGCTCGACTGAACTTCCCCCACGGACTGAGCGGACCAAGGTCACGCTGAAACGCAGGAATGAGCATCAACGGGTTCGAGCCAAGTTCGAGGATTTTGGCAACGCGATCATGCATGCGTGCGAAGTGCTCGCCATCTTCGAGGCCAAAAATGACCCGTAGAATGATATCGAGCGCAATGCGTTGCAAATGCGGATGAATGGGAAATCGCCCGCCATTCGGCCACGATTCAATGGCCGTCTCCGTTAGCCGCACCATCCGCTCGCCATACGACGCCATTCGTTCGCCATGCAGCGGCGGCAAAAGCAGTTTTCGCTGTCGCAAATGCTCGGACCCGTCCAAAAGCAACAATGAATGCTGCCCCAGAAGAGGACCGAGCACCGAGTTCATCTTTCCCGCATGGGCATCGTCGGGCCCCAGCGAAAAGATTTCTTTGACCGCGTCGGGATGGTAGAAAACCGCCGCATTATCCAGACGCGGCAGATTCCACGTAAACGCATCCGGATACCGTTTCGAGATGGCGTCGAGCATCGGAAACGGACGGTAAAGCCACGGGATGAGAGTGAGAAACGCTGGCAGCGGCACTGCGGGAGGGAGGGACATGGGAAAACCGCCTATTGCACGAGACGTTTGATGTTTCCGAGAACGCGGTAAAACCCTCCGCCAGATACCTCGCGCACATCATCCACGATGAATTTCGCGCCTGCCTCGCGAATGTTCCTCGGGAATTGGCAATTGTAGGATTTGTTGAATCCGGGCGAGATGACCCGCGCGCGCACTTTCGACCCATCCTGGATGCATTCGACGATCACGCCCTT
>CAZETM010000114.1:0-18062 GCA_964514885.1 uncultured Polyangium sp.
TTGATCCAATAGAAACCTCACCATTTCTGTTTTCCCTGCGGAGGCAGCGAGATGCAGGGGGGTGCGATAATCGTAGTCGGCGACGTTGAGCGGAATGCCGCGCGCCATCAGTCGCCGACATTCTCGAACTTCGCCTTCTGCGGCCGCCCAAATCAGCTCGACGATTCGAGACGGGTCTGCGGTGGCCGTATCTGTCGTGGGCGTGGCATCATGCAAGGGAATGGTGCGAGCTTGAATGGCGCCGGCTTTGCGCAAAACGTCGACCACTTCCTGGTGGTCGTGAACCATTGCATCATCGAGTGGCGTGCCGCCCCATCGGTCGCGTGGATTGATGTCGACGCCGCCACCATTGGCGCGTTCGGCAAAGAATGACACGACGGCGAGTTGCCCTTCGGCAGCGGCCAAGTGCAGCGGTGTGCGTCCATCGTAATCGGCGACGTTGAGGTCTGCTCCCCGCACGTGCTCGCGCTGAATCGCACCAATGTCCCCTTTGCTCGCCGCCCAGATGAGCTCGGTCACTCGCGCCACTCTGGCCTGGATCCGCCCGATCCGCGGGTCACGTTTCGTCGAGACCCCGGTGAGGTTGTCGTAGTTGTGGAAGCAATACTTTTCGACGAGTCGATCACAGAAATCGATTCCTCGCACGCTGTTTCCATTGCGATCGAGCTTTGGAGACCAGGTGCAAATTCCCATTACGTTGGGAATGACGATCATGAGCGCGCCCGCGACACCGCTTTTTGCTGGCAGTCCCACTTTGAAGGCAAACTCGCCTGAATAATCGTACATTCCGCACGAATACATCAAGGAGAGACAATGTTGCACGGTTTCGGTGCTGAACACGCGCTCGCCCGATACGGGACAGATACCACCATTGGCCAGCGTTGCTGCTACGACGGACATTTGCTCTGCTGTCAATTCGACGGAGCAGCATTGGAAGTAGAATTCGAGCACTTCGTGCAGATTCGTTCCCGACGGGAATGCACCTTTCTCACGCATGAAGTACCCGAGGGCGAAGTTTCTGTCCGCAGTCTCGCGTTCGGAAAGAAAAACCGGATTGTTGAAGCCCGGTTGTACGCCACCCGTGAGCCGCGTCCAGGTATCCAACACGTACTGAAAACGATGGCCGGCGGTTCCGCGCGCAGCGCTAGCGTCTCCCTTCGCGGACCGCTGTTGCGCATTGATCAATGCACAACACATGATCGCTCCAGCATTGATCAGCGGATTGTGCGGCCGACCGTCGGCGTTGAGCGTCAAGGCATTGAATTGTGCGCCGCTCGGCTCACGTCCCACGTGTCGATGCACTTTGTCGACACCGTGTTCTTCGAGCGCAATGCAATAATTGATGGGCTTGCACGTGGATTGCACAGTGAATCCCGTATTCGTATCGCCCACGGTGAAGCGCTGACCGTCCACGGAGCAAATAGCCACGCCGAATGCATCGGCGGCCGGCTCTGGAAGTTCGAGCTGCGGGATGTAACTCGCTACCTTGCCTGAGCGGTTTTCGCGTACGGCTGCGTATAGCGCAGAAATCTCGCGGCAGAAGTCTTGAAAGTCGGGCACGACCATGTTGCCCTGCAAAGCTCGCTCGATGAGCAGAATGTCGTGCCGAATGGCTTTGCAAAACTCCAACTTCGGAATCTCTACTTTGGACGACGATGACGACGGGGACAATGCTTGCTCGGCTTCCCGCAATGCATTCAAGCTGCGCTCGAGGCGAGGGTCGTCGATCGTCAACCCGGCCAGGACGAGCATGTCTTCGAGTTCGTCTCTGCGTACGTGCTGATTCCGGTCGACATCGAGCGCCTGAAAGAGCCGCTCCTCGCGCGGATCGACATCCGCCGGCAAGCCCGGTACCGGAACTTGTCGAACCCCTTGAGACTTGTTTCGACGCCGCCCTCGCTCCTCCGGGACTTGTTGCGTCGACGCATCCTGAGTCGAACCGTTGTTGTTGCTCGCCATCACGCTCTCCTCGTTGATCGAATGTTGATCAGTCGTTGCGCTCGACCGCCGCGCCCGATTTGCGCGACGCGAGATTGCACATGGTACGCATAAAGATTCCATAATGATTTTGTAAATTTGTAACCAAGGACACGTGTATATCCATACAGAATATTTATAGACGGGGGCACAATCGCACATGGAACCTTTATTCCCCTACACCTAGCATGTCCGCCGCATGTCAGCGGAAAAACCTCATTTCGGATTTGCAAGGCCATCTTTGCAGACCTCATTCATTGACTTCTTACCCTGAGCTTCTTCCAAGACAAACTGAGCCATCACTTCATTGGCAATTCGCTCGAACACACCGGAGATGAACGCATGTCGAAGTACTACAAAGCCGAGTACATCTGGATCGATGGAACCAAGCCAACCGCGCTGCTACGCTCCAAGACCAAAGTGATCTCCGCGGGCCACGAGCCTGGTATCTGGGGATTCGACGGGTCCAGCACGAATCAGGCGCCCGGTCACGCTTCCGATTGCGTATTGCGCCCTGTCTACACCGTTCCGGATCCCCTTTCCGGTGGCGATCACAAGTTGGTCTTGTGCGAAGTTCTCCTCACGGACATGACTCCGCACCCGTCGAATACCCGCTCTCCTTGCAAGAAAATCGCAGACCAGTACGCGGACCACGATATTTGGTTCGGAATCGAGCAAGAGTACACGCTGTTCCAAAATGGGCGTCCCTACGGATGGCCTGCCACCGGATATCCTGGGCCCCAAGGTCCCTATTATTGCAGCATCGCGGCAGACCGCGCGTTCGGACGTGATATCGTCGACCAGCACCTCGATGCATGTATCGCGGCAGGAATCTCCATTCCCGGCACGAATGCGGAAGTCATGCCAGGACAATGGGAGTACCAGATCGGTCCGCTTGGCCCCATTGAAGCGTCCGACCAAATCTGGATGGCTCGGTGGTTGTTGGAGCGCATTGCGGCCAAGTACAACGCTTATGTCAAGCTCGACGCAAAGCCGGTCGAGGGCGATTGGAACGGTGCCGGCGCGCATACCAACTTCTCCACGCGCGCCATGCGTGAAAGCTATGAGCCTTGCGTACGCGCGGCTGAAGCGCTGGGGGAACGGGCGGCACTTCATATCGCCAATTATGGGCATGACATCGAACGACGTCTCACCGGACATCACGAAACCTGTGCGTATACCGAGTACCGATTTGGCGTATCCGATCGCGGCGCTTCCGTACGCATCCCATGGCAGGTCGCGGTCGAGAAAAAAGGCTACATCGAAGACCGCCGCCCCAATGCCAACTGCGATCCGTACCTGGTCACGCGATTGATCACCGAAACGGTCTGCGCCGCGGCCAAGTGATTCCTCTCAGCCAGATTCCAGCAGCACGCACGAAAAATCAAGCGGCTGCAGGTCTGGATCCAACCAAACTCGTCTAGCCTGCACGGAATGAAGTCGCTCACGACTCCAATAATCGAGCGAAAAGTCTCGAGCTGCAAACCGTGAGCGCAGCACCCGTCGCATGACGTCCGAAATGGGCAGTTGCCGAGGCAATCGGTCGAGCACTGCGCCCAGCGCCAACAAATAGAATTGGGTTATCGTCTCATGATAACCTCGCTCGTCGGTATTCGGTGTGCCCGTCGCTTCGTTGTAACGCCAAATAATCCCCGGCAAATACCGGCTCCAGTTCGTCTCGGGCCGATGCCGCAACACCTGAAGCCCTACCATCAAGTGCGCTTCATGTGTCCATTGCGCCGCCGGCAGTGTTCGGTCCAGCAATCCCGTCGTTACCGCCTGCATTCGTTGATCGCTGATCGCCGACCATGAATCGTTCTGCTCCATGAGTATGCACCCTCTTGACTTGTGCATCATAGCACGCGTTTCAGGATGTCATAAGGTTTCCCTTGTAAAACCATTTCGACACTTCCGTCCACGAGCAAGCGCGCGTCCGGTCGTCAAAAGGCCGACACGTAAGAAGTCCCGCCCTGATCGCGAAATCCCAATCGTCCCTTCACTTCAGCGACACTCCACGAGTATGGTTGACGCCACGGCTCAGCAAGCAGAAAGGCTTTGGCGTGTTCTGGCTCGAGGGGCATACCATCACGGAGGTTATCGTCGAGGGGGACACGACGACGCTTTATCGCGGTTACCGCGATAGCGATGGCTCGTCCGTGCTGGTCAAGGCGTCGAACGACGACTACCCGATCGCACGTGAGGTCGCGCTTCTGCGCCACGAATACGCGATCCTCCAGAGCCTCGAGCTGCCCTGCGTTCCTAATGCCTTGGGCCTCGTTCCATGTCGTAACGGCTTGGCCGTCGTCATGTCGGACTCGGCCAAGAGACCGCTCACGGAACGCATGCGACGAGGTCGCCAGGACCTCGGTGCGGCGCTCCGTATCGGCGGAGCCATCGCTCGAGCGCTCGATCAAGTGCACCTCGGCGGGGTGATCCACAAAGACGTTTGTCCTCAAAATATCCTCGTCGAAGAAGGCTCACTCGACGTGGATCTCGTTGGTTTCGGATACGCGTCGCGGCTGCTGCGCGAAGACCAACGGCTCGCTACGACCCAAACGATCGAAGGATCGCTTGCGTACATGGCGCCTGAGCAGACGGGCCGCATCAACCGGGCGATCGATCATCGTGCCGATCTCTACTCGCTCGGCGTCACGCTTTACGAGCTGCTCACAGGCGTTTTGCCCTTCACGATGGAAGAGCCGCTTGGGCTGCTACATGCGCACATCGCGCGCGCTCCGGTGCCTCCGCATGTGCTCGTTCCCGAGCTGCCGCGAATCGTCTCCGACATCGTGATCAAGCTGCTCGCGAAGAGCGCCGACGATCGGTATCACCGCGCCCGAGGCGTCGCCGCGGACCTCGCCATTTGCGCCAGACAGTGGCAAAACTACCGCGAAATCGACCGTTTTTCGCTCGGCGAACGAGACCTCGGCAGCGAGCTACTTCTTCCGGACAAACTCTACGGGCGCGAAGCACAACGCAAGGATCTCGAAGCAGCCTTCGAACATGCGGCAGGCGGTCAGCCCAGCTTGGTCGTCATTTCGGGAGCCGCGGGCGTTGGTAAGTCCGTGCTTGCTCGTGAACTCAAAGGGCCCGTCGCCGTTCGAGGCGGCACGTTTGCCGCCGGACGACCCGACGAACTGACGCGGGGCGCGCCGTGTGGAGTGCTCTCCGCGGCGCTGCGCGATCTCGTGCGACAAATTCTTCAAGGCCCATCGGATCCGGCACGAGTGTTCACTCGCGAGCTGCAACGCATGCTTGGTGCGAGCGCTGCCGCGCTGTTCGAAATCGTTCCCGAGCTCGAAGATATCCTCGATACACGCGACCTTCCAGCCGCGCTTCCTGCAGCAGAATCGAATGCGCGCCTGGCCGTGCTCGTGCGATCGCTCATCGATGCAGCGAGTCGTGAAGGGCCGGTCGTGCTGTTCCTCGATGACATGCATGCCGCGGATGCAGCATCCAAGGACATCGCTCGTTCACTCGTTGCCGATGGAGGCTCGCGTCGTCTTTGTGTCGTGATGGCTTGTCGGGACAGACCTACGGACGTCCGGACAAACGTCGTCGATTTGCCCGATTTGCGGCGTATTGGAGTGCCGATCACGGAAATTCCGCTCGGCCCGCTGAGTGCCGCGCAGGCTCGGAGTCTGCTCGCTGATGCGCTCGGTGCTCCTGAAGATCGCGTCGTCGATCTGGCTGACGAACTCACGACGGCGGCGAACGGCAATCCCTTCTTCCTGCGTGAAGTATTGCGAGCGCTGCACGCCGAACAGCTCGTCACGTTCGATCCTGGTGCGGGGACCTTCAAGTGGGACATCGAGCGTGTGCGCAGCAGACTCGGTTCTGCCGATGCTCGTGATTTCGTACGAGATCGTATTGCTTCACTTCCGTCGCGTACTTCACGTGCGCTCGCCGTTGCTGCGTGTCTTGGCAACGCGTTCGATCTTGGCGCGCTCGCGATCGCCGTCGAGCATCCACCTGCGGAAGTCGTGCAAGATCTTTGGCCGGCGCTCGAAGCTGGTCTCGTCGTGCCTCTCTCGTCCGATTACCGTTTCGCCGACGCGCTCGTCGATGCTGTGCAAGCGAATGGTTTGGACGTGAACCATCGTTCGCCCGTGCGCTCATCGTGGGAAGTGCCGTATGCGTTTGCCCACGGACACGTGCACGAAGCGGCGCTCACGCTCGTTCCTGCCGAAACGCGGCCATTCGAGCATCTTCGTATTGGTCGACTGCTTCTGTCGCATTCGTCCCCGATGAGTGATGGCGGAGGGCTTGCGGCGGTTCGTCAGTTGAATCGAGGCCGCGCGGCGATGCACTCCGTCGACGATCGGAAGGCTCTTGCACGCCTCGATCTCACGGCTGGCAGGCGAGCAAAAGGTGCTGGTGCGCTCGCTGATGCGATGGAGTTCTTCACCGCGGGCTTGGACGCTCTGACGTCCAAACAGCCGCACGACTTGTGGTTTTCGCTCACACAAGAGCTTGGCGAATGTGCGATCACCACAGGAGCGCCGGACCTTTCTGAACAGCTCGTCGAGCAGCTCGTTTCGGGTGCTCGCACGCCCCTCGAGCGAGCTGAAGCATGCCGGCTTCGTGTCGCGATGCTCGTGATGCGCGAGAAGCTCGATGATGCTTTCCATGCGGGCGTGCAGGGGCTTGCGGACGTCGGGATCGAAGTGCCCGAGACCGAAGCATCTTGGCGTTTGGCGCTCGAACGAGAGCGACGCACGATCGATGAGAAACTCGACGGTCGTCCCATTCGCTCGCTCGTGTCGTTGTTGC
Organism: uncultured Polyangium sp.; assembly: GCA_964514885.1. Lineage (GTDB taxonomy): Bacteria > Myxococcota_A > Polyangia > Polyangiales > Polyangiaceae > Polyangium. Next base: position 6,751 of record CAZETM010000114.1, read on the forward strand.
AGGTCGAGGACCAAGAGATCGCTGCGTCGATGCATCTGTTGCTCGACCTTTCGGCGCCGGCATTTCTCGCGCGAATGCCGGCGACGCGACTCATTACGGCAGTGCTCGTGCGGCTCTCGATCGAGCATGGGAACACGGACGCTTCGGCATACGGGTACGCGGCTTTCGGCTTCTTTCTCGCGACGGATACGAACCGTTACGAGGACGGCCATGCGTTCGGTGAGCTCGGCCTTTTGCTCGAAGAGGAGTACGGCGAGGGACGACTTTCTTGTCGGGTGCGCATCGTCGCTGGGTCGATGCTGCACACGAAACGTTCGCGTCGCGTTTCGCTATTTCATTTCCAACGCGCAGCAGAGCAGGCGGCGACATCGGGGGATTTGCTTTACGTCTCGCATGCGGCTGGGCAGGTCTTGGCGGCTCGTTTCGAGCTTGGGGACGACCTGGCTCGGGCGTGCGAAGAGGCGGAACGAAGTCTCACGTTGGTGCGCGCGGCGTGGGGTGCACGAGCCGTGTCCGATCCATCGGCCGTGCTCACGCTTCATGCTGCTCGGTGTTTGCTTGGAAAAACCCGTGACCGCACGAGTTTGTCCGACGATACCTTCGACGCAGACGTATTTGTAAAGGCCAGGATCGACGCGGGCGATACGTCTGCCGAGCTTTGGTCTTCGGTTCTTCGTGCGCAGCTTTTCTTGCTCCACGAAGACTTCACCGCTGCAGCCAGGGAAGCGCTCGTTGCCGAAAAACACTTGGCAGCAACCGAAGGACAGTTTGTCGCGACAGACATTTCCTTTTGGCTAGCGCTTTCGCTTTTGCTCGATCGGTCGGCTGCGCGAGCGACGCTCGAAGCGCGTTTGGCCAAGGTTGAGGTGCATTTGGCAAAGCTTTCGGTGCTGGCGGAGCGATGCCCCGAGAATTACGAGCGCAAGTGGCTTCTTGTGGCCGCCGAGCGAGCGCGGGCGGTTGGTGATGAGCTTTCCGCGGTCGAGCTATACGAGAAGGCGGCGCGAGCGGCTTCGGAGAGTGGCTCGTCGCGTGACGAAGCGTTGGTGAACGAGCTGGCGGCGCGTTTTCATCTCGAGCGCCGTCGGGACACGATGGCCCGGGCGTACATGGGCGCGGCGTATCAGGCGTATACACGCTGGGGAGCGCTGGCGAAAATCGACGCTCTTCGCGAACGTTATGGATTTTTGCTTCCGCGTCGCGGGATGGCGGACGGTCCATCGCGGGCGACCATCATGCCTGCCCCGCAGAGCCAGCTCGACATTGAAGCGGTCATGCGGGCGGCGCAGGCCATAGCGGAAGAGCTGGTGCTCGATGTTTTGCTCGACCGCGTAATGCGCGTCATCGTCGAAGCATCGGGGGCGCAACGGGCCATATTGCTGCTCGATCGTGGGGGCGGATTATCGATCGAAGCGTGCATGACGATTGATCCGGATCGGGTTTTGGTGGGTTCCGAAGCGGCGGCGGCGGTTGGGTGGGAATTGCCGCAATCGATTGTCGAAGAAGTGGAATTGACACGTGCGGTGGTGGTGGTGGGAGGAGCGCGTGGATTCGATCGTTTTTCCAGGGATCCTTATATTACCGAACGTCGGCCGCGTTCATTTCTTTGTCTAGCGATAGCGCATCGTGGTCGTTTGACGGGTGTTCTGTGCCTCGAAAATCGCGTCATCGCGGATGTGTTCACCGAACAGCGCATTCAAGTGGCGACGTTTCTTTCGTCTTTGGCTGCCATTGCGCTCGAAAATTCGCTGCTCGTCGGCAGCATTCAGCGCATGAGCGAGCAACAGATTCGCGCCAATGAGCGGCTCGAAATCGAAGTGCGAGCGCGTACCGAGGATTTGGAGCGGGAGCTCGAACAACGTAAAGCTGCCGAGTTCGACCGCGAATTGATGCACACGGCGATGCTTTCGGCACAATCGGAGCGTTTGGCGGAATTGTCGACGCCGTTGCTTCCCATTGCGAATGAAATTGTCGTCATGCCGTTGATTGGCGTGATCGACGATGCGCGGGCCGAGCAAGTGCTCACGACGGCGCTTGCTGGAGTTTCCGCGAGCCGAGCTGCCGTGTTGATTTTGGACATTACCGGTGTGCGTAATGCGTCTTCTCACGTTGCGCACACGTTGCTCAAAACGGCACAGGCGGTATCGCTGTTGGGGGCCGAAGTGGTCATTTCCGGCGTACGTGCGGCAGTTGCCCATTCTCTCGTCGACGTGGCGCATACCATGTTGGAGGGTGTCGTGACCAAGGCGACCCTGAAGGGAGGAATCGCCTATGCGATGGCTCGAGTCCGTCGCAATGGCGATTCTCGCAAAAAATCGTAGGGTTTTTTTCTTCAGCGCGACTTCAGCGCGACTTCAGCGCGACTTCAGCGCGATGAATGATGCCGCATGCTGGCGATCATTCGGCCGCTAACTGCCGAGGCGGAGATCAGAATGCCGCCGCCCAGACCGAGCAAGGCGATCAGCATCAGTGTAAAGGGCTCGACGCCGAGCAAGGCGAGAATACCCAGAATGGCCGCGCCTATGCCGACCAGTGATTGCACGGCTGCGGCACCCTGTACGGCTTCGCGAGCAATTCGGACTCGTTTGTCGTACGGATATGCTTCCACGAGCGAGTTGATTCCGCTCGTCGCGCCGGTGGATAACAGAAGACCTCCACCGAAAGCGATAATGGCGACCGGAGCGAGAATCATGGGCAAAATATTGAGCAGAACCAGGATTCCGAGCACCACGCCCGCGGCGCCGGTGAGGAACTCTGCTCCGATGCCTCCACCGAATTCGGCCTCCTCCGTTCGTTCGCCGCTTACGTGCGACACGAGTTGATTGTAGCGGGAAGCCAGGGCGCCACCGGCGAAAACCAGTGCCGCGCCAATGGCGATGATGGCGATGGAAATCATGGTCATTCGCGCAATCCCGGCGAGCCCGAGGATCGCGAGCACGACGGCACCAATGCCGCCGAGGCCTTCCACGATCGTGCCGGCCGTAACGATGCGCAGTGATCGTTGTTGTCCCTGCCAGCCCGGCTCGGACGATCGTGTCGTTGTATCGATGTCCCTGTTATCCATGCTGTATTCCTCCCGTTTCGATTGCGTGCGATTCAGCTTGGCTGATCATTCGCGCTCGATTGCTTGCGAATATGCGCTCTGCCATTCGCTGGTGGCTTGATCGCACGAGGCGTGCCGTCCTTGTCCGAGGCCGTTGACGATCGGCCGTCCGGCACTGATGCTTTCTGCATGAGCCCGCTGCCGAAAAGCCATTTCTGTCGTATTGTCGGGTTATTGCTATTCGTCTGTGTTTCGGGTTGTGGCCAGGCGTCGATGATTGGCAGGAGCGTTGGGGCGCTGGAGAAAACGGCGCAATCGATGGACAAGACGCGCGAGGTGTTACGGCAATCGGATCAGACGATGAAGGAGATGTCGTCGGCTTTGCGTAAGCTGGACGAGCCGATGAGGCGCGTGGCGGCATTGGGTGCGCCGATGCGTAATCTCGCGGCGCTGGAGCCCGTAATGGAGCGTCTCGGTACGCATTTGGAGGGCGTAGAGGGGCATTTGGAGCGCCTTGAGCAGCCGCTCGAGAAGGTGGCCACGCTGACGGGGCCATTGCAAGACGTTGCCGCGCTTGGAGCGAAGATGGACGCCATATCGAATTTGGGTGGCAATCGCGAGGAGGTGACGACGATTGTGATGGGCGTAATGGCGGCGTGGGCGTTGGTGACGTTCTTGGGGGTTTATTTGGGGGTTATGGTGGGGATGAGGCGGTTGGGGCAAAAGGGCTGCCGGTAAGTCCGGTAGCGCTCGGGCTCGCGTCGCAGTAGGCAGCGAATCACGCTGCGCCATATCTTTACGTTTGCCGCCGGTTCTTTCTCGGCACTGAGTTCTCCGACTCATGAGCCGGCCAGATCACGGTGCCCTGCGACTGGGGAATGCTCAGTCCTCCCACAATGGACATTCGTTCCTTTGCGCGTGCAAATGCATCATCGAGCGCAAGCTTTGCTCTGGGAACAGCATCGTTTTGTGCATAACCACACCAAGCGCCAAATAGCTCGTCAAGGAATGGAGAGCAGATATTATCCGAGCGCGGCACGAAATACCTTTCATCCGCGCCGCAAGCTGCCAGCACGCGGCGATTATCGCGGCCGAGAGTCAAGAAAACTCCCGCATGACAGGTTGCCAATACGAGCACCTGCGGCCCATCCAGTATGTCGAGGCTCGCTTGCAGGCGCTCCGGCGTGAGTATCGTGTCGACGTCCTCTCGCATAGGATCGGTCACGTCCTCGGCTGTCGCTAGCCCGTCGGATGAGCCATGGTTTACGGCGATGAACAACAGAGTATCCGTTGCGTCGCTTCGCTCGGAGATTTCGCGAATTAGTCGCTCGAGCTCATCCCTCGTAGCTCGTCGTATTTCGGTTTTCAGGTTCTGCGGCTGCAGGTCGGCTTGGACCAGACATGCATAGATTTCTGCTTCAGCCACTCCTAGACCACGCGCAGCCTGATAGGCGAGTTCGAGACCATTGGCCTGCAAGCTGAAGTCGTCGACAGGGAAGAGTGTCTCGGGACTGTTGCTGACGAGCAGTTTCTCTTTATTGGTCAATCGTTTATCATTATAGTCCGGCTGAGGTATTCGGCCTTTTTCGACTTGGCCGCACCAAAGAATCGCACGCTTCATCATGTAACCTCGATGAAGCGGATGGATCCCTTGGCATTCTCAGGGAAATCCGTTGATGAAACGATAACATCGCCGACGCCATCCATTGGCACGAAGGCCCAGTGCGCTGGGTGTCCCCAAGGTGAGGTGGCCTCTGGATCGAGCAGCGCAACATAACACCGTTCATATGCGGATCCGTCAGGAAATTTGACTCGGCGACCGGTCATATCAAAGAGGGAATCCCTATCGACGGTAAGCTCGGAAATTCGTATTCGCTTGCAGGGGATTTGATTTCGACTGAGGCTGTCGCGCACAAGCCCCACAGCTTCTTCGCGCCGAAGGGCAGGTTTTGGAGAAACCCCAAAACCAGATTCCAGAATCGCCGCGAACCCGGACGACATCCCCGGGCGTCGTATGTCATTCGCCATATTCGTCCCACCCGGGCAGCTTGATGACATCGTCAGGTGCGCAAGCTGCGAGGAATGGCGATTGCGTCGTGAGTATGAACTGTGCAGACGGCGCCATCGTGAGAAGCGCAGCGAGAATCTCCCGTTGCCATCGTGGATGTAGGTGCTGCTCGATCTCATCGATGAGCACGACGCACGATTTGGGCTCGCGCAGTGCCAGCTCACCGAAGATCAATAGAATTGCGCGTTCTCCATCGCTCAGAGATGATAATGGCACTATTGCGCCATTCTTATTGCGGAAGCGCAGTGCGCCGCCTTCGGCGCTGATGGGTCTCGGCAAGTCGCTGAAGTGCTTGGCGAGCACTTTCCACATTCGCGCTACGGCGCGGCCTTCGTCCGTTTGCGCAGTGGCATGCGCGAGCGCCAAGCGAGCGGCAATAGGAGCAAATCGATCGCGCTTACGGCTTAGGCTTTGCGTGCATGAGTCGAGCGCCATGATCTGCTTCAGCGTGAGATCATCGCGGTGCTCGAGAATCCCGCGATCAGCGGGAAGAAAGAGGCACACCGGGTGCAGGTTATTGTCATGAATTGCGGCTTCGACGGCATTTCTGAACGTGAACGCTCCATCCGCAATCTCAAATGCCCCAAGTGGATCGAGCCCCTCCCAAACTGCCGCGTCACCGATATCGAACGAAAGTCCCCCGGCGCGCGGAGCTTGTCGAAACTTCGACCGCGCAACACGGTGCTCCTCTTCAGATTGCAGCCCGTCCAGCTCGATAAGGCCTCGTCTTGGGATCGCCGCGGCTTTCAGCGACGGAACATCGACATTCCGAACGTCCGACGCACTCAGTCGAGTCTCGCCCAGATATCCAGGAAGATGTTGTCCATCAAGTGTGCTGAATGCATGCACGATGGCATCGAGCACCGTCGTTTTTCCGGCGCCATTTATTCCAAGCAGCACGGTTCGTCGTCGCGGCTCGCCTGTCACATTCTTCAGGTCGAGCTCCAACCGACCAATCGCCCGAAGCTCTTGGACGAGTAATCGCGTGATATGCACCTAATCTTCCTCCAGCACGGCGTGCAGTCCTTCGAATAACACCGCCCCCGTAGCATCATTCAGCAGATCCGCCGCGCTCGCATACTCTGCAATCGCCAGGCCGAAGACCTGTGTATTGGCCAATGGAACACTCTTGCTGAATTGACGATAAGCTTCTATACAAGCAGCCATGCTGGCATTGCATAACATCGCTATGCTGCGGAGCTGGTCGCGGCGGGGTTTGCGTAGCAAATCGATTGCAGCAACGATGGTCAAGTGTGCAATTCGCCGCGTCTTAGCCCCCTCTTTCGTCACGACATGCCCAAAAAAAGAATCGTGCCCGTCTGGATCCATTTCGTCTGCAAGCTCTGACAATGCATAAATCAAACCAGGACGAACCACCTCCCACTCGAGCGGCCACTCCATGGGAGCAAGCAGGCGCGTTACCGCAACCGCAAGGCGGTACCGTTCTCTTTCAGGCAAATCGCGACCAAGACGAACAAGAAGCATCAGCGGTTCGGGTTGTGGCGAGCCCGCGGCGAGTTTCTCGAAAGTTGCCCACCCAGCAAGATGATCCCGCGTACCCTCGCTTGCGAGGCGTCGAAGTTGCTCAAGGTACTCTGCCCATCCAGTTGCCACGTTCGGGGTAGCAAACGTCTCTTTCCTCCGGCTGTCAAGGAACTGGAGAATATGTTTGCAGATGCTGCTGTTTCGGGTGGTAGGGACATGGTCTACCCTATCCGTCGTGTGCATACGCTCGCGGTTTGTGCCCGACAGATTGCCTTTCTCCACAACCCCTTGCCCTCCTCACCTCCGCTCCGGTAACATCCCCACCATGTCCAACGAAGCATTCGATCCCTCGCTATACACCAGTCCTCCGCGCATGACGCTCGAAAGCGGCATTGCCCTTGCCCGCGCGCTCGTTGCGGCCTGCCCCCAAAGCATGCCCGCGCGTATTCACAAGGCCGCAAAAAAGCTCGCCCAGGCCACCAAGAAGCTTGCCCTTGCAACGACTGTTGACATCATCCGAGCGGCCCAGTACGGGAACGACCAGGCCGAACGAGGAACCGGCGGCGCTATCTGCGCGGCGCGTGCTAGTTTCTTGGAGACGAGTGAACGACGATGAATGCAAAAAAGTTTTTGGAAGCCATTCGCAGTCAACAAGGGAACGAATCCAGCGTGGACAAGCTCTTGACGCGCCAGCGGGACGAGTGGATCGACGACTTGAACGCACTCCGCGCTTCGATCCGGAAGTGGATGGATCCGATTGCGAAGGCGGGCGTGGCGAAGCTCAAGGACACGGATTTCGAGATGACGGATCCAGATCTTGGAACCTACATGGCACCTGGATTGGAAATCGTCTTGATTGTCGATACCGACCGGCACGTTCGGGTCCGTCCCCGTGGTCTCCAGGTTGTGGGCATCGTGGAACCAGCGACTGGCAAGCGGGTTAGACCGGGGGCGGAGGAACGCATGAAGGGGCGCATAGACCTGGAATGCGGCGTCAAGCGCGAGATCCTCGCTCGAATCCAGAAAAAGGGCGCCAATGCATGGTCGTGGTATTCTTTTGCAGGGGGGAAAGAACGCGCATTGGACGAAGACCTCTTTTTCGAGCTGCTTGCGCGTACGGCTGATGTCGCACTGAGGTAATTTATGCCGACGCTCCCTCCCTCGCCCGACCAAATGTTCGTCTGGTTCGAGCAGGAAATCGATATCTTAGAAAACATTGGCCGCACCGGTGAACCGACTCGAGACCCGAAAAGTCAATTCTTCGCTCGGCCTTTTGATGATTTCATCGACGACCTTCTCGTGCTACGCGATGAGATCGAAGCGCGAGCATACCTTGCGATAGTCGCCGCTACGGAAGCTATTCTGCAGATGGATTTCCGCACGCGAAGTCTCGGACGATCGAGGGTATTGCTTCGCGAGGAAGCCAAAGAATTGGCGAAACGAGAGAAAAAGGGACGCCGCATTGAGGTCGAAACTGTACTCGATGAATGGGCGAACCTGCCTGGTGCTCGAAAAGAATCCATTTCTGAATTCAAACAGCTCCTAAAATATCGGCATTGGTTGGCACACGGGCGCTACTTCTCGCGCAACTCGTCCGTGCCACACGACCCTGGTTTCGCCATAAAGAGGGCGCGTGCGCTCCTGGACGAACTGAAGCGCATCGACATGGACTTTCCAATGCATTGAAGCGTGTTTCGACAACTACACCACAACGTATGGGTATTCGTTTTACTCATGTCGGGATGAGGAATAGGACGCATCAGTAGCGGGAATTTTGTAAAATGAATTTTAAATGGTCAACAATTACTCTCATTCTATTGGTGTCCATTGCAGCGTGCGAATCACGCACCAAACAGCGCTCGAATTCCGAACGTTGGGATGGCGGGCTACGCGAAGAATGCGATCAGCCAGCCGAGGATTGCTACCGCCAGTGCACGAAACGCAATGATTCCACAAGTTGTATTGGGTGTTGCCAAGACCACGACTACCTATGCGATACCCAACAACCCCATTCCTTCAATTCCTGCGCCACCGCTCCCTGATCGTTTTGGCTCCACCGGGTAAAACCCCCTTGCCCCCTTCCTCCGAATCTCGTATGACCGGCTCAGCGACCTATGAAACGAGAAAAGACACTCACCAAGCGCGAACGCAAAGCCCTCGCGCCCGAAAAACCCACCACCGGTCACAACCACAACCACCACATCCATTGCGTCGCCTGCGGTCGACACCTCGACCCTCACGAGTTCGACACCAAAGACGCGCTCATGATCGCCTGCAAACACGGCTCCACCTTCCCCTCCTGCGCCGAGTGTCGACCGCGTACCGTCGAGCTGCTCGCTGAGCATGATCGCACCGGTCAGTCCGTACGTACCGCCGGCGCCTGGCACTGATTTCGAGCGCTGTACCAATGGCATTTGCGGACCGTTTCGTTCTCGGCGAGCGCGTAGGTATCGGCGCAACCGGCGAAGTCGTCCGCGCATTCGACAATCAGCGCGGCATTCCCGTCGCCATCAAACGCCTGCACGATCACCTCGTCGCCGATCCCTACTCGCGCGAGCGTTTCCGCTGCGAAACCGACCTGTCCACACGCATCGATAGCGAGCATGTCGTCCGCTGCTTCGAAGGCGGCGTCGATGAAGACGATCGCCCCTACCTCGTCCTCGAGTGGCTCGATGGCGAAGACCTCGCTCAGCGTATCAAAACCACGCGCGTGTCAACCTCGGAGGCCATCGAAATCGTCAGGCAAACAGCGCTCGGTCTGCAAGCCATGCATGACGCTGGCATCGTGCATCGCGACGTCAAACCGAGAAACCTGTTCGTCGCTCATGCATACCAAGAAAAACCTTTTGTCATCAAACTAATCGACCTCGGGCTCGCGTACGACTGCAGCGCCCAGGGAGCCGACGTTGGCGCTTTGGGAACGCCGTTTTACATGTCGCCCGAGCAGGCTCAGGGCAGTGCCGCGATCGGTCCGCAGTCGGATCTGTTTTCGCTCGGCGCGCTTTTTTTCGAGCTGCTCTCCGGTCAAAGACCTTTCGACGCTCCGACCAACTTCGCGTTGTTCGCAAAGATCGCCTTGCAGGTTCCGCCACGTCTTTCCGATGCTTGGCCGCATGCACCTCGCTCGCTCGATTCTTTCGTCGCCCGAGCCCTTGCGCGGGAGTCTTCGGCCCGGTTTTCGTCAGCGCGCGAGATGGCTGAAGAGCTGGAAGTCATCGCTCGATCCAGGTTTGATTCCGATCCATCGTTCGACCTCCACGACGCGCCTTTGTCGCTGCCAAACCCCGACAATCTGGTCGGTGTGGTTTTTGGAAGGTTGCCTCTTTCGAGCAGCATCGGTCGATGTCGCGACCTGGTTCGACGCATCGTGCACGAACACGAAGGCACGGTGATCACGCTTCTTGGTCGAGGCTTCGCGGCGCTTTTTTATGGCGAGTGTGCCGATGGCCTCTTGCGAGCTGCCGATGCAGCGCTCGAGCTTGCGCGTAACATTGCTGGTGCCCGTTTGTCGCTCGTGACGGGCAGTACGCATCTTCCCGGTGCGGGTTTGTCAGCGTCGATCATCGAACGAGGTACGCGGGCATTGGAGCGACCACGCGTTGATGCCAACGAGGCTTGCGTACGCATTGATGACGAAACGGCGAGCTTGATTGAAGAACACTACGTGATCGAAGGCTCTTCCCAGTCGCTTTCGCTACGCGCGGCACGTGACGTCAGTTCTTCGGGGCCATGAATTTGCGATCTCGAAGCACGTTCGGTTAGGATGCGCCTGCGTGTCGAGACCGACCGCCGAGCCGACCGCTTTTGCGCGTGGTTCGTGAAAGGAAGACGTTTGATGAACGGATGGCTGACGAAGGGTGCTCTTGCGCTCGTGCTCGCGGCGTTTTGCACGCTGAGCGGAGCTGCATCGGCAGAGCCCAAGCCTGGGATTTTGACCCCGCCGCCCAAGGGCGGAGCTCCGGCTGCGGCCAAGGGTGGCGGCAAGCCCGAAGAAGCTGGCAAGCCCGCTGAGGCTGGTAAGCCTGCCGAGGCCGGCAAGCCTGCAGATCCCAACGCCAAGGGCGAAGAAAAGGGTAAAGGCGACGAGAAGTCCGACAAGGACAAGGATGGCGGCACGGATTCCGACGCCGCTGCTGCGCCTGTCGAGGACGAGAAGGCGAAAGAAGCCAAGGTTGCCGCGCGCAAAGTCAAGGTCGAGGCCCGCAAGGCCAAGGCCAAGGATCACCGCGAAGAGGTCAAGAAGAAGGTCCAAGCGGCGCTCAAGGGCCAGCCCATGGCGCAGGCCATGAAGGAAGAGCTGAAGCGACATGCTCGTCGTCTTGCGCGTCTCGAGGCGGCGAAAGACGTTGCCGAGGGCGAGAAAGACACCGACACGGCGGCGCGTATCGACAAGCTCGTCACGAAAGAAAATGCTCGCCACGACAAGTGGATGGCTGGCTACAACGCCAAGGCCGAGGGCGGCGCTAAAGACAAGGCTGGTGCGAAATGACCCGTTTGACGACTCTCGTGCTGCTTGTCGCTTCGATGTTCATCGTGGCGTGTGAAGAGCAAAAGTCTGCGGCTCCGGCGGCGGGTGACACCAAGGCTGCGGCGCCGCTCAAGGACGACGAAGTCTTCATTGAGGCTGATTTCGCTGAGGAAGCTCAGAAGGACATCACGCCTGCGACGTACAAGAGCGAAGTCGACGCGCTCGAAAAAGAAATCTCGGCGGAGTGA
>CAZETM010000115.1:0-15403 GCA_964514885.1 uncultured Polyangium sp.
TACTGGCCGCAATCATTCGAAGATCCATTTCCATGGCTTGTAAATTGCATTATGCTCGAAACAATCACCACAAATCACCGCAACGATTTTCGTTTTGGTTTTTGTTTCGTCAGGCGACTCTGGACACTGTCCGACCTTCACGCCGCAATCTTTGCAGCAATAGATGAGGACTATTTGCAGATCACTCATGAAATTTGACCCCGCAGTTTGGGCAATCTTCCTCGTCCAAATGCTTTCGATGCAATAAGCGATGCTCATGATCTCACCACCGGCAGACGCCGCGCGTTTCTGCTTTCGTTCTGCCGCTCGAAGTGCCTTTTTTGTTCTTCGTTGCCGGCTACCAGCCAGCGTTTGTCACCCGGAATGCGGATCAGCACCGGCAATCCAGAGCGTCGTGACAATTCTGCAAGCATTTCTTTGTTTGCCTCCACCACATCCGAAGATCGGCAGGTTACCGCCCAAACTTCCATACCTGCCTCCGATTCGGCTTGAATTATGAAACCTGTGAGATCTGGGCGCATGTCCTCAGGTCCCATACCCACACGCCAGCCGCAAAAAAAGGTTTTGCATGCTCTCGGTCGCGTGTCGTAGCGCGCGCACGATTTGCCGACTCTTTCGCGTCGCAGAGAAGAGCAGTCTCTGCCCGACGGTTTGACGATGCTCGCTATGGTTAACAGCGTGCAGCATTCGGTACACGTGCCGCACGTTCGCCCGTTTCCTACCGTTTCCAACGCTTTGACGATTTCGGCCTCATTGGCTCGTCTAAATAGACGACTGTCTTCAAGATGCCCTGTTCTGATGCCTTCGACGATTTCAGCAGCCTTCACGCGTCGCATAAATTTTCATCCCACCACCGGCAACCGTCGTGCCATTCGCTGCTTGTTGTATTGCTCAAAGTGGGCCTGTATCTCGTCGGAGCCAATCACGACCCATTCCTTTTGCCGCGGCACACGAACAACCACCGGCAAACCATGTTGAGCCCACAGCTCCAAAAAAAACTCCTGAAACTGCACAAGCACGCCAGGCGCTTCGAGCGTCACGCTAAAGCATGTCATTCCCGCCTCGTGCGATACATGCACGATAAAGCCACATTTGTCGGGTCGCATGTCCTCGGGCAATTGACCTAGCCGCCAGTTGCACCAATACGTTTGACAAGCGTTTGGGCGTGTTCCGTATCTCGAACACGATTTACCAATTTTCTCGGGCCTCAAAGACGGACAAACATCTCCGCCATTTTTGGCCATGCTGCTGATGGTGAGGAGCTCGCAGCACTTGGTACACGAGCCGCATTCCCGCCCATTGTCGAGCGCGTCGACGACTCTTGCTAATTCTTTGCGATGCGTTCGCCTAAAAAGCCTCGATTCCTTTAAGGTCTTGTTTCGTACCCCGTCCACGATTTCTTTCGGCGTCATTCGTCGCATTCATTCCTCCACCGTGGGGCGTGGGGCATCGAAGCCACCCGGAACCCGTACGCGCGCGGCGCTATGCCCAGAAGAACAAACATCCGGATCGCCTCGCGCGCTGCCACTCGCCCCCGAATTCTATTTGTGCGCCAGTAAGCCACGCTCGCGCAAGCTCCGCGTGGCTCGCGCACGGTCGAGGTCCGTGGGCGGCGAGTATTTGCGGACGTGGTTCTCCCCTTCTTCGTCCTCCTCCTCGAGCGCCTGCGCCAGTTGATAAAACCCCGTGCCGATTTTCTTTAGTGCTTTGGCTAGTTTTTCCTTTTGTTTGAGTTTCATCTGGCCCCCCGATGTGGATAGAACGACAGACAAAGCCGCTGATAAACCGCCAGGGTGCGGACTGCATCGTGATAGGCTCGATGTGGCAGGCCTCGCGGAGGCAGTCCAATCGCCTCGCTCAGCGCGTCCAGACCGCTGCCTTTCACTGCCCCAGCCCGTATCCATGGCTCGGCCATTGAAGAAATATCAACGAGTCGGCGCCTCGCGAGCGCGGGAAACTCAATCCCTTGTTCGCGTGCTGCGACTTTCAGAAATTTATGGTCGAAGCTTGGCTTTGATCCGACCCACCGCGCACCGCGGATAAGCCTGAACGCTTGGACGAGGCAATCTGCGAGCTCGTAGGCATCGGTCCAAGCCGCCCACGAATATCCGTTGATCTGTGCAGCCTTGCGGCCAACCTTTTTTAGCGGCTTGCACCGTCGTTCGAATACATCCTTGTGCTCAAACGTAATCGCATCCACCCGCAGAACCGCGATTTCGACGATCGCATGTCGACGCGGATTGAGGCCCCCGGTTTCAATGTCGACGAATGCAAGATCGGGCTGTTGGTTATCGCTATGCATGCTGCGCCTCGTGCATCTCGGGGCTCAGCCCCAACAATCCGGACGTGATGGACCAGTTATCGCTCAGCGTTGAAAACATAAACCGTGCGGCGACCGCTCGCAGCTCCGAGTTTGAGGCGGCCCATATCCAATATTCGAGCAAAGCGTCTTTCTCCATCACTGGAGTGTCCATTGTCTTTGCCATCCTCTCCGCGTCCCATCCAAAGAGTTGGATTTCATTGGTGACCAGGGTCAAAACGAAGAACTGCAAGAGCCGCTCGTGGCTTCCATTTTCGACCGCGTCGAGAAACAGAGCACGCGCGCGCTCTTTCGCTGCACGATTTTCTTCGGCTTCTCGTTTCGCATTCGCGCGGCGCTCTGCCTCATCTCGCTCCGCCTGCTCGAGCGCGGCTCGCGCCTTGCGCTCGGCCTCCGCAGCCTCGACGCGGCCGGCACGCTCCAGCAGCTCGGGAAGCTGCGCCGAGTCGATCACCTCGTGCGTTTTGCCGTGCGCTCGGACGAGCGCCGTCGGCTTTGCTTCGTTTCCAAGCTCGTCGCGCCAGGTTTTCCCTGGTGCATGGGGACACTTGCCGTCGAGGTCAATCAGATTTGCATCGCGAGGCTCGGTCTGGTGCCGATAGCCGTAAAGCTGTTCAGCGCGGCCACCTTCGATCACGTCGACTTTGGCGCTCTGTGCTGCCTGCTTTTCCAGGTCCCAGGCCTGCGCCTGCTTCGACGTGAAGCATTCGCGCTTTGTGCAACGCGCTTTTGCAGCCAAATCGCTCCATAGCGTGGCTTGCGTCTGCGTGTTGTGGGGGCACTTCGAGCACGGGCCCGGCTTCAGCCGTTTGTCCTCCGGATCAAACCCTGCGGAATCCATCGCAAGCACCAAATGAAAGCGCACCAGGACTTCATCGGTACCGCGAAGCGTTGGGTTTTTCCCAAGCTCCTTCAACGCTGCAGCTTGCTCCGCGTGGTCGTCAATCGTGGCCAGGCGCAACGCGATCGCCTCCGTGATCGCTCCGCAGTCGAGCGCCATCTTGACCGCATCAGCCGCCGTGCAGAGCTTTGCAGCCTTTCGGATCGCACGCACGCCGAGACCCGTGCGCGTGGCGATTTCCTCGACATCCATCTTTGCAGCTATCAGCCGCTCTATTGCTTGCGCCACTTCGAGAGGCCGAAGCGATTCTTTCCCCGCGCTCGAACCCACCTGAGCCGCGAGGATTTCCGAAGGCTTTAGATCCTCGGGCGGCAACGTTGGAACGCATTTCAGACCCGCTACGCGGCCGGATCTCCAGCGTCGCTCGCCGTCGATGAGGGTGTAAGGCGGCAGCGGCCCAAGTACCTCATTGCCATCATAGTCAACGTTCACTTCATCCGGACGCGTGCGACGAATACGCAAGGCTTGATGAATCCCAAAGCCTTTTTCCGCCGTGCCGTCTTTCCGCACCTTGAGCGTTGAAAGAACTGAGCTCAGCTCGAAGATCTGCCGCGCTTGGTATGGGTCGCGCCGAATGTCGGCAATCAGCATTTGCGTGACGACCTCCGGCGGCCGTTCGGCGCCGACGATCTCCACCTGCTTTGCCGCTTTACGCGTTGCCGACGAACCTTTTTTCACGGTTGCACCTCCTCGGGTTTCGTCGTTAACAGCGGCATCGATGCTTTTACGATGTCGTGTGCCCAGCTCGTAGCCTCATCGTTCCGCAGCTTGGGCGCTGGTCCTCTTGCTTCGATGTTTGCGCGTTCCATCACGCGCAGAACTTCGGCGACATCGCTGCTTTGCGTTTGAACATTCGGCCCGCCAAGCCGGTCCACGAGCCGGAACAATGCTCGGCTATTCTCGCAAAACCTGTTCGCGTCTTCGTGTCGCCCTTCTTTTTCGGCCAAAGCCGCTGCTTTGTCTAACTGCTCCCCGTACGAGTACAGCAGCGCGACCCAGATTCCATCAGGCATGCCGCAACGATAGACGCTCACGACACCACCCCCGCGACCTGCCGCCGTACGGTTTCGATTTCGTCCGGTAATCGCCGCGCATGGGCCAGATGCAGAGCGCCCGCAATCCTGCGCTCCATCAGCTCGATAAACTCGTCGGGCATCTTTTCCCGCAGTGGTTCGAGCAGGCTTTGCGCCCACACTTGAGCCACCGTCAAATCAAGCACTTCGTGCGGCTCGGCTCCTTCCGAGTTGCCAAAATCCTTTCCCAATTCGTTGGGCGGAATCGTAAACGGCTCACCCCGTGGCAATCCCCCCAGGGCATCAACCATCCATTGCAGCGCGTGCGCATGCTTGTGCCAGCGCTCAGCCTCCGCGTGTTGTCTCTTCGCTTCAAACTCATTGGCAAGCTCCAACGATTTGCCAATCGAATGCGCGAAGATGCACACCCACCCCGCAGCCTCCGGAGGCCTGCCAAAAGCGTTCGAATCGCCATATTCGCCGCGCACACGCGCCACGGTCAGCGAGGCCTGATTGAGCGCTGAAGTCCCCGGCGCGCCTATGATCAGCGATTCGTACAGGGCGAGAAACAGCGAGTCGACCGAATTGATCCGCCGCTGCTGAAACGTCCGCCGGAGTATGTTCAGCAATGTAACGATATGCTCAAGCCATTGTGTCTGCCGTGCATTTGGATTTTGAAGCAACCTGGGATCAAAGCCGGCGATAGCCTGCACGCTGAACAGCAGAACAATAAACTCCGTCAGTGCTCCGGTCAGATTGGGCGGCCGTGTGTGAATTGTCGAAGGCGTGGGCGGCGCTCGGTCGAATTGGTCGAGCCATGCCTCTGGCAACCAAAGCCCATTGTGACCGTCGAGTTGGTAGAGAATTTGGTCAAGGACCAGCATTCGCTGCTTTACGCGCCCAAACAATCCTTTGTGTTCGCCATCGATGGCGATGAGTTGATCGCCGATCGCGTATTTTGGATTTGCACGAACCCAGCCGATATTATGCACCGGCGGATTGCCCGGAAATGTTCGGTTGAGCCAAACAAATCCAAGCTCGTTCATCGTGACCATGATGGTTTGAATCATTTCCTCGCTGACAATGAGCCCCAATGCGTGCCCAATCGCCTCATTCGAAAGAGGAAAGCTAGATTCCGGCCTTGTGGCAACGTGCGCGCTCAACAAGTCGAACTGTGCTTCATCTTCGAGCGGGTCGTTTGCGCTCGCTCCTAACGAGCGCAGCCAAACGCGTCTCCCATCGATCTTGCGCTGCACGCAGAGCACGCTGCGCAGCACCCGATGAAGCTGCATGATGTTACGCAAATTCAGGTCGAAACCGATCGCCTCGAGCATGCCGTTTGTCGTGAGCGCGCCCTGCTCGAGCAGCTCGTGAGCCTCGGTGCTCCGCAGATATCGCTGCAAAACCTCCCCGAGGTTTTGACGGCGTTCGGTGACTGGTTCCTGATCTATCGTTGTCTGTTCCATGGGTGCCTCGTCTCCAAAGGTTGACGCATAGTTGATCAACTCAACAAAGTTGTCAACAGTTGTTTGTCAAAGAAGTTGCTAACGCCTTCCCGCGGCGCGAGAGTTTGCCCGTGGACCTTGCCGATCGTGTTTGGCTTGCGTGGTGGTGTTTGCCTCGCTCTGGTCGAGGCGGGCAACCTCCCGGATGGAAAACGCTTGAGCGCACCTTCGGCATCGGCGAAGGCACCTTCTCGCGCATCGTGAAGGGCGAGCGGCGCACCGTGACAGGCGAAGTGGCCGCAAAGATGGCCAAGGCGCTCTCAGTCGAGGTCAAGTGGCTCGTGTTTGAAGAAGGAGATGCGCCAATCCCCTCGAGCGCCATCCCGCCAAGAGTGACGGACGCATCACGACCCGCGCCAGACTCCGCCCCACCAACGACACAGCCAGCGCGCAGTGGCGTGCGAGCCCGAGCGACCCCAACGCCCACTCGCGAGGCAGCGTCCGAATTTGCCCGAGCTTTGGGCTTACCAGAGGCAGCTATTCAGCACGTCCGTGGCATGCCGAATCATCCCTACACGGCTGATGAGTGGCTTTCGCTGATCAAGATCGCTGCTACTAACACACGCATCGCGCGGCACTCTGCGTAACAAAACCAGTTCTTGACAACGTTGTTGAGTTGACGATACTCGACCGTCATGGCCACGAAATTGGACTCAGCCGAGACGCTCGATCGTCTCCTGGCAGACGCACACCTCGCAAGTGCACCAAAGAAACTCCGCAAAGTCGTCGGACAATTGCGCACGAAGATCGACAAAGGTCAGCTCTCACGATATCGGCACAAAAAGGGACGACCTCGAAAAACCACCGCAAAGGTGATTGAGGAGTTGACGGCAATCCTCGGTCCTGAACTCACCGTGCGCGCGGATGGGTGGTGAGCCATGGAGAATTTTTGGGGCTTTCTCAGGAGGCTCTGAGTCATGAACCTGGGCGATGTTATCATCGATGCGAACATTGACGAGAGCCAGCACCGCGAAATGCTCTACCGTTGCAACTATTGGCACCTGCGCGGACTTTCGGACAAGGCCGTGAGCACAAACCGGAAAGGTGTGAGTCATTGGCTTGTGGTAATCGACGCACGAGACCCGGAATGGTTCGACGTCAGAGATGCACTCATGCCTGGCGCTGACTGGAGCGAAAGGATATTTCTGGATGCTCTGCCAGTCGCGCGGGGCATCGTTCCGCGGAGTTATTTTGATGCATGGTTATCAGATAAGGTGCCAGCTCTCGCGGGCCTGCGAAACCATCAGCCCACGCTCTATCACTCTGTCCTGATTTTAGGCGATGGCGGGGCCACCTTGCGTGACTTGATATAAATGGAGATCGCGTTCATGGTAATCGTTTACGCTGGATGCCAGTTTATCGAGGTTCAAGACGATCAACTCTCAAACCATGGCAAATTTTGGATCAATGGATTCAGCGGAGGCGCATGGGATTACCCATCAGCCCTGACCGGCGCGCCTCTGCTGCCCAATCTTCCGGCCATCCAGCGATTTGGCGGCCGCTTTGCAAAGAGTTCGGTGTTTTTGGGCGATCTGCAAACGCAAGAGGGGATGATCTTCGACCCGACCGCGCACGCCGATCTTGTCCGCAGACGGTTTCTTCTGCATCCGTTGCACGTCTGCATCTTGTACTTCCCGCTTTTGCTGCATCTGGCCCAAAATCACGGGGAGATTTGGCAGCTTCCGAGCCTCATCACCTTGCCGCTTGATGACGTCTTGAAACAGCCCGGCGTCTTGATGGACTCAACTGGGCAGCAGGTGAAATGCCGCGCCGAATGGTCTGCGCGTCGCCCGGTTAAGGAACCGCGAGAACGGCGATAATGACCCGGAAGAAGGTCAAGACATGTTGACGGATGCGGAGCGGGAGGAGGCATTTACGAGCAAAAGGCCCGTATGGTGATCGAGAGCGCTAGGGGCTTGGCTCTTTCTTCTTGTCATCGCCCGAGGTGGCAATGGTGACGATTCCTGAAATCGTCGCGCTGACGAGGAAGAACGTCAGCCAGGGATGTTGCTCGACGAAAGTGGCCGTTGCACTTCGGCACGTCGAACCCTCATCAACGCGCCCGGCTTGGTCGTAAAACGACTTTTGCACGGCCGACTCAGATTTGCGCAGCGTTCGCGCCGCTGAACGCCGCGCCGACCTGAGCCAGCTTGTTCATCAGGTCGAGGTAGACCTGCGTCTTCGCGGCGTCGAGGTGCTCACCCGCTCGGCCCCTGACGCGGTCGGCCTCGCGGTGGTGGAGGCCTTCGATCAGGAGCTGGGTCGCTTCGTCGCTGATGTCGAAATGAGAACATCCTCCGTCACCTTCAACGGCGATGTGCTCGCGTTGCAGCGCCAAGAAGTCCTTGGGCTTCAGGTAGATTTCGACGCAAATCAAGCGGTTCGGCATCGGTGGCAGCTCGCTGGCTCCTACCGCTGCATCACGCTCTTGATTCTTCATTTCGTTGATCTCGTGGTGTGGGCAGTTGTGTTTGTCGTGCATGGTGTCGTCTTTCAATGGCCCTTGCATGCGCACGGACCGGGTTTTTTCTTCTTCGAAGCGCACCCGCAGGGTTTTTTGCATTCTGCAAGCGCCAGTTGACACTTCTTCAGGTTTGCGCGCAGCGTTTGCGCCTCGCGCATGACTCGCCGGAGGCGGCTGCGGGGCTTGTTTGCTTGAGCAACCTCGAGCAGCTCCGCCGGCGGAGGCAGAACGGTTTTGCCGCGAAATAGCGGCAGTCCAGAGAGCGGCGGAATTTCGGTGAGCCGCAGGTCAACTCTCACGGGTGCCATTGCCTGCGCGTCAAACATCGAGAGCGTGCGCGCCGCAGCCGGAGCTTTTGCCGGTTCCTCGCCACCAAACAGCCGTTTTTGCCTCATGTCTTCCCCCGGAAGTCGTTCAAGCAGTTCAGAACGGCGCGCGCGGTTGGCGCATCGTTGAAATCACGCGCTTGTCAGTTTCGAAGGTGCCGATTTTGCCCAACAAATTGGACAAGCTCGCGTTGACGCTCCCTCGAAGCTGGGCGCGGCTTTGGGCGCATGCGTTCCGCGCCTGGCCTACGCGTGCCCGGCCAAGGGCGTTTCGTCCGGTTGCAACCGCGCGCGCCTGTTGCTTTCGAATCGAGCAACTCCGTCGAGCTTGCGCCTGCGGCAAAGTCTCGAAGTCAATTTCGCAGGCCTGCCCCGCTGCCTGTTCGTCTTGGCCCCCGAGTGCTTGCAGCTCCTGAAAAGCGAGCATTGCCTCAGAAACGGTCTGCTTGCAATTTGCGACCAATGCGGCCGCCTCTTTGCGCGCGTTCTTTCGGAGTTCCGTAATCGCCTGCCGCTCGTCTCGGAGCTTCCGGTTGAGCTCCGAAGCCTTCGGGACGATCCCGCCGTAACGCCCTGCCAGGTATTGGCCAGCGCTGACGTTATCCTTTGCGAGCGATGGGCCATCAGCCCAAGCGCGGAAGCGTTCGACGGAGCCGCCGAATGCTTTGTTTGTTGACGCGTAGAGGTCTCGCAGCTCTTCGGGCAAGCTCTCCAGATCTCTCAAATAGTCGTTCTCTTTCAGTTGCTTTTTGGAGAGCTTTTTCGCCTTCGGCTCTTTGATTGCTTTCGGTTGTCGCGGCATCGTTATCCCTCGGTGATCAGTCCAAGATCACGATAGTATTGTTCTTGTTGTCGCTCGAATTCTTTGAGCGCTGCAGGCGTCTCGAATTTGTCGCCCTTTTGTGCCATCCAATTGGCTTTGTCACGTTCTGCGACCTCGTCGCAGGCCTCGTGAGGTTGCAGCGTCAATCCTCGCCGCTTTGATCTTGCAATTTCGGCTTTGATCTGGCGTTTGTTTGCACGACAGAACTCAGCATTTTCGGGCGAAAACTCTTCCGTAAACTTTTCACGCGTCGCGGCTCGCTTCGTGTTTGCGTGCACCGTCGAGCGTTTGGTTTTCTCACGGTGCATCCGCACCGTGTCTTGTGCGTCCTCGAGTTTGTTCAAAAGATCGAGCAGCTCGGCCTCGCTTGCGGAAACGAGATTTTCTCGACGAGTCGAGCAATCAAAGGAGACCTTCGCTTGTAGGCTGCTTGCCTTGGCGCGAAGCGTTTTTCCGGTCGTGGCTGCGCGGCGTTTGACTGCTGCACAATCTTGTGCAGCATCGCCCGGACGCAGCGCGCTGCTTTTGCGGTTCTTGCACCAATCCTTTGCCGCTTCTGCGCTCATCTTTGCTTGTTCGCGCAACTGCTGGGCATTCTGTCGGCCGCTGGCGCGCTGCGTGGAACAAATCGCCCCCGCCGCGGAAAGCTTTGAGCGCAACTCCCGATTTGCAGCGACCACGTTTTTGCGCCGCGCTGTCAAATCAGCGCGCGCCTTTTTGCGCTCCGCCAATTCGAACGCCTTGGTATTTGAAGCGCTGAAACCTTTCCCCACGAGAGAGCCGCCCGATTTCATCGCCTGACCTCCAAATTGTAGCCGAGCCGGTTTAGAATGCCGTCAAGTGAGGACTTCGAAGCTGCGCCCCGCACGCCCATTTGCACGCGTTTGTTTCTCGCTTTCGCCTTCTGCTCGTAGGCCTCTTCATAGCCAATTTGGGCTTTGCTCAGCGCGCGAATAAATGTTTTCGTGTCGGCATTCATTGGCAACTGCACGCCAAAGCGACCAAAAAACTTTTGGTAATCCTCGCGAATTCTTCGATCGTGCAGATCACTTTTTCGACTGTTGAAGCGATTGATCATTTCGTGCATGACCGAAGAATCTGCGACGCTGTGCGGAGCGTGCGCGGTGACGTCGAGTTTCTTGAAAACCGATCGTAGCGCCCAATCGTCGCCCGCTGCTTCCCGTTGCTGTCGTTGCGCTGCTTCTGCGCCTCGTTGTTCGCTGCTCACCTCACGAATAACCGCCACCGCGCCGCCGATCAATACAGCGCCGAGCACAAGGCCGAGCGCGCCCGGAATGATCGATCCTTCAGTGCCGGATCCATTTTCTTCGTATAGATCGATCGGTGTCACGAGTATCCCTCTGTTGACGGGTTAAAGGGTGCGACCCACGGATCGACCCCATACTTTGAAGCTGGCGACGAGATCGATCGCGAGCTTGGGGCGTTCCCAGTCGTGCCTTCCCAAATAGGATCAACCCATAGCGGGCCCTGTTTAAATCCTGCTTGGTTAGTGTTCACCACCCCAACATTTGCCGCGGTTCCGAACGCGGTGAATCGCGTATTTAGGCCGCCGCTGGCGTTCCACATTCCGATCACTAGCTTTGCGTCAACCAAAGCTGAGTATGAGCTTGCGAATTGAAAAGAGTAGAGCCCCGTCACGGATAGCGAGCGGGTCAAAGTGCGCAGCGCCACGCCGCCTGCCGCGTTCCATAGCGCCACTGTTACGTTTTCCGCACCGCTTGCGACCCAATAAATCAAGCCGCCGAGAATGATGCACGGGGCTTCGCAATAGATCATCGAGCCCCCAGTGTTGGCCACATAGCGACCCGCTCCATAAGCTTTCGCAATTTTAGAGATCCGCGAGACGGTTTGGACATCCGCGGCATACGCGCTCGATGGACCGCTTTGGATAAGCTCCATTTTATCCCTCCTGCGTGCAGGCGATCAAAATTTCCGCAGGTGCGCTTGCGGTTTCGATCGCAAAATAGCCTGCGACTCTGCTGCCGTTGCTTTCGCGGATGCCCTGGCCTGTCGTGCGTGGAGCGCCCACGGAGTTTGAGACGCTGGCCGGCCCCATGCGCACTGTTCCGCTCAACACGGTTGCCGAGAATCCGAGCAGATTTTCAGGAGCTGCACCCATCACACCATTTGCGTCGTAAAAGGTCGCTGTGGTAAACTCTGCTTTTTGCCCAGCGGTCAAGCTCAAATGGCCCACAATGGGCAATGTTTTGCCGGATGTGGGCCGCGTCCAAAGTTGCGCATTTTCATCAATCGCAGGGTTAGCCGTTTGGCCTTCCGTGATCGCTGGGTCCGTCGCTTTTCGCCGACGCGCAACCATTTACGCCACCGCCCGAGGTCGCACCAAATTGAGCCAAGCCCCAAGCCCCAGCACAATCGTCAGCACGCCGCTCGTTACCAGTGCAGCCCTCCGCGTCGACGCGATTCCTGGTGCAGTTGGTGGCTGATCGTCGTCATCGTCTCGACCCTGGAGCACCCGAATTGCCTTCGGAATGCGCGAGCCGGCAAGAATGCCCGTGATGATCGGCAGAGCCAATGCGATCGGACAAAGGCCGACCCGGACGAGCACGCCCACCACAACCAACGCGGTGCAATCGGCAAGAACCAACAACGTGGCGAACATCCAAGGTTTCAAGGGGCACCTCCATCCTCGGGACAACACCCCGGGATCCAGTGATACACGCACAACGTCGCCGCGCATTCGACTCGGTAGCAGGGCACCTCGGCACAATCGCGAAAGTCTGCGCATTGCTCGACCGCTTCCGGCGCGGGCGTGCATGGCACCGGTGCATAGGGTGCGGGCGTCAAAACGACTGGCTCGCTTGAGCACCCCACGCTTGCAAGTCCAAGCAAGAACAACGCATAACGCTTTGTCATCACACGCGCGCGCTTTCTGCCGCGCTTGCGGCCCTCGAAATGGTCGCGACCTGTGCAAGCCCGAACAGCCCGACGACAACACCGCCAGCGACCCAAACCCAGCCCGGCACAGCGGCGGGAAGCTCTTTAACGACGTTGTTCGCTTCTTTCGCGAAATCCTTTGCAAACTGCTTCGCATCCTCAGCAGCGTCGCCGACTGCCTTCGCTGCCTGATTGCCGGCTTTGGCATTCTCGATGTCGAACTTTCCCCACGAGGACAGCAAAAACGGCGGGTCGACCTTGTTTTTGTCGTCCCATTCTCGCGCTTCGCTTTCGAGTCCCCTGAGTATCGCCGTCAGACTTGCGATCTGCGCGGTGTCGCGTAGCCCGTTGTCCCAAGCAATAAGGAACGATTGAGCGTCAACGAGAGACGGCTTGCGATGCGGCAATTTCTTGAGCACCTGCCACTCAGTGAGTTTCTTGGTGGCAATTCGCAGATCTTCGACGCGCGCCTTTGCCTCATCCGAAACAAAGAAGTCGTGACGATATTCATTCCCGCACGCTTGCTCAGCCAGCACGGGCTCAACCGCCTCCGGCTCCACAATCTCGGCCGCTCGCTTGACGAGCACAAGCCGCGGTTTCGGCGTTGGCGGGGCCGGTTTCAAATAGCTGCCCGGCAGGTTCGAGGCCATGCCTTTTGCGTATTCGACTCGATAGCGAATCCCGATCTTCGAACGCTTCACCGAATAAACAACACCCGGTGTCCATGCGTCGCCATCACGTAGCAGCACATTTTCGCCAACTGCATAGCGTCGCTCTTGCGGCTTTTTACCGGTACGCATCGAGAAACCTCCGATCAATGCCGCGTGTCGAGAGCAGCTCGAGCAGGTCGACCGCCAAGCCGTTCTGCGTTGCGCTGCGTTTCACCAAAACAGCCGTTTGGCTGTAGTCGTAATGCCCTGCATCGTGTCGGCCGCCGACCGATTGCAGCGGCATACGTGAAGCCGGATCGATCCATCCGTAGTTCACGGCTCCACGTTCGCTCAGGCGTGGATGCAGGATCCACCCCTTTCCAACATCGCGCACGAGGACACCTGCCCGCGCTCCCTGCTCATCGATGGAGCGTGAATGCGCGATCGATTGCGCCAGCGTTCCATCGGGCTGCTGAGTTCGAGGAATGATTTTCAAGTCGGCTGACTGCCAGACGCGATCCCACCATTCCGCGGTAAGCGAAATGGCGCCTAGTTTGCGCGCAATTTCGACTTGATCACGGTACGACACCGGCAAACGAATTGAGAGCGTATCAATCGCGTTCGTCTGCGCATTCTGCACCTTGATCGACGCTTTCAGCGCGTCCGCCATGACTTCGACGACGAGGCCCGACTCGACCTCCACCGAGCGCCATTCTGGCTGTTCAAAATCGCCATTTTGCACAGCACGCAACAACAGCCCGCCGGCGGTGTCGCTCGGAAGATAAACACCGTCCGCACGATACGACGTGAGCCTTTTTTGTGGCGGTTTAGCGGCTGCCTCTGGAGCTGCAGCTCCTGCGGGTTGCTGTGCTGGCGCAATGATTTGGCCATCGACTGCAATGCGTTTGCCCTGCGCATATCGCGCTTTTGTCGCCGCAGCCCGGCGCACCGCGCCCACCGTAATAAATCCAGTTTTGCCGCCCGAGTCAAATCCAGGGTTCATTTGATAGACCAAACCCTTGTAGGTCAATTGGCCTGCCTTCGGGTGTCCTTCGGGGTGCTTTTCGCCTCTCACGCCCATTACGTGCTCGTCTGGCTTCCCTGCATGCTCGGGCATGAAATTTAGCATGTACATTTTGCCCGGTGTCGGTGGCGTCTGCGCTTTGAACCGCGCGAAATACGGACGTCCGATCTTGTCGAGCTGTTCCTCGGCCGTCCATTGCAGCACCTGCGGCAAGTCGTCATAGCTGGCGAAGCCCGTCAAATTCGCTTGTTTGGTGAGCTGAAAGAGCCCCACCGCAAACGGCTTGCCATCCTTCTTGTAAACCGCGGCCGGATTAAAGCCGCTTTCTGAACTCATCACCACCGCGAGCGAGTCGACAGGGATGGACGTCTCCTCCGCCAAATCGAGCAATCGAGCGCGAAACTCGGGCGAACGGTCGGCAAGCCCTTTCACGTTCAATATGCTATTTCGCGGTGCGCCTCGAAGCTCCGGACGCGCGCCATTATATTGCGCCCATTCACCTGTGAGCATGGATGGAACGTCAGTGCCGAGGCTGTAACGAGCGTTCAGCTTGGGCGCGATGTTGACGACGACAATGCTGGAAGCACGGCGCGCAAGTCGAAATGCGCCATAACCGAGCCCAAGCAAAAACAAGCTTTCGACGATCATCCGTACCACCCCGACGCAAACGTCATCGCGTTTGTTGGAAATAGCTCGATGTTCCGCTGCGGTGGCAATGGTGTTTGCATGGTTCCGATGGCTCCGCGGAAGGGTCCGACACGGTACGGAGTCAAACCCGTTTCCGTTGAGCCGCTCGCCATTGAATGCCAATCCGGGATCCGGTACCGCGTACTGCCTCCGCCGGCATCCACGGGGATGGCGGCGGTAAGCCAGTGCCAATGCGGTTTGAGCGGCACGTGGAACGATTTCAACGTTATTTCGTACGTTTCCGACGAGTTACCGTCCGCGAGGTACAAGGTGCCCGCCCAATTTAGATGATGGGCTCCGACGAGATCAAATCTGATTTCGATCTCGTCATCTGTGCCCGACATATTGGGCACCGAGGGCCGCCGTGACGCGCTGTTGATTGCATACACAAAGTGCATGCACCGCAGCGTTGTCGACGTCAAAAGCGCGTTGTGGGCCGTCGCAATGACAAGGGTGGGCTGAGCGAGGCACATCACTTGGATGCGCTCGCCCTTCAGCCCATTTCCCTTGTCCCAGTCAGGCCCGAGGCCTTTGAGCTGAAAGCCCATGGCTAACCCTCGATATCGTTTGCCCGCGTTGACTCAGCGATCAGATGCGGCAACCAGTGTTGCAACCTTCGCCGTCGTCCTCGAATTCGTCGTCGCCTTCGCCGGCGTCGAGTTCGTCTTCGTCGCCGTCGCCATCATCGTCGAATTCGTCGTCGCCGTCGCCATCGTCCTCGAATTCGTCGTCGCCGTCGCCATCGTCCTCGAATTCGTCGTCGCCGTCGCCATC
>CAZETM010000115.1:15503-18020 GCA_964514885.1 uncultured Polyangium sp.
CGGCGTCGAGTTCGTCTTCGTCGCCGTCGCCATCATCGTCGAATTCGTCGTCGCCGTCGCCATCGTCCTCGAATTCGTCGTCGCCTTCGCCGGCGTCGAGTTCGTCTTCGTCGCCGTCGCCATCATCGTCGAATTCGTCGTCGCCGTCGCCATCATCGTCGAATTCGTCATCTTCGGGATCGGCTTGGCCGTGGCCTTCCTCGTGCTCGCAGCCGCTCTCACAGGGCTTGCCGATAGCGCACGCATCGCAACACGCTCCAGAGCCCTGCTCGTCTTGGCCGAGAACCTGCGAAGCCACCTTCGAAGAAACGTTGGACCCCATAGCCGCCTCCGCTGCCAATGCCGTTCGAATCGCAATAACCGTTTTGTTCGGCAGGTTCGTTTTCGGGTTGATCATCGGCGCTTTGAGCGCATCAAATACGAGTTCTTGAGCATCCGCATTTGAACGTGCGGCTGCAACGATGGCGACTGCCTCTTGAGCGCGCGCCACGTCGGCTTCATTCACCGGCACGCCGCGCTTTTGCAGAGCCAATTTGATCCGCGCTGGTTTTGCTTGCAGCACTGCCCGAGTGGTGGCCGATTTCTTCGGCGCCGTGCGCCTCTTTGCCCGTTGTGCCGCATGCTTCGCGCGAGCTTCTGCAACTGAAGTGTCCAAAACCGCACGGATCCCGCCAACCGCAATTGCCGCGATTCCAATAGCAGCGCCTGCGGTCGGATTCATTGCAGTGACTGCCGCAGTGATCGGCCCCATTACGGCCTCGGTCGTCTTGAGTCCTGCGCTCAGTTGATCAGCATCGACCCGCAGACCGTCGCCTTGCTCGCCAAAATCTTCTGGATCCATTCTCACGGTGACAAGCTCCTTTTGATATTCACCGGCTTGCATCGGGGACATTCCGCCTTCCACCGAAGGATCGATCACGTTGCCGGTCTCAACATCGATCAAGAAAAAATGCAGCGTCCCCGGACCAGTCCGGCAAACCGCCAAATAGATTGGGCGTATTCGCGCCAAATAGGCCGCGAATCGCATCATTAGATCTTCGCAATCGCCTCGCTTGAGGCGCTCGGTTTCTTCTGGCGTCTGCCAGAAATCCCGCGCGCGCCACTGACCGCGGCGCCGATTGTCGCGCTCGTATCGAAGATCGGCACTCGGTTTGCCCAAATCGGGCGAATCCAAGACGATTTCACGGGCGAGCGCCAACGCTCGACGCTTGGTCAATGGCACGCGCGGGCGCATCATCAGCGCACCATCCCGAACATGCCCGGGCTGCGTGCAACCTTGGTCGCGACCGGTTGGACCTGTCGCATGAACGTGCCGAACTGCAGAACGCCGGGGGCGATCGTGGAGTTCTTGACGTCGTTCTTGCACACAGGCTCGTTTACGAGCACCGTAAATCCACGGAACAAAACCGGAGCCGCCGTGATGTTTTGCACGGTGAAAGCGATTTTGCAATTTCCGTTGAACTTGCGGCCAATCAACGGCGTGGGCCGATCCTTGCGGTTCACATACGCGAGGAACGCCGCAAGGTTGGGCTTACCACCGCCAACGACATCAAACGAGTTCACCTTGAAACTCGTCATGAGGATATTTTTGGCGTCTTCGTCGATGCAGCTACACCAAACGATCCAAGAATCATCGTTCAGCGTGATCTCGCCGCTCACCGTTGCGCCTGCGGCAATGGTCGCCGTGGGGTCGGTCGCGTGTAGACCATAGAGGCGATTCGGTCGCCCATTGTCCTCGGCCGAATAATGCGCCTGCGCATCGGCCACCGCCGACATCACCACATGCTGCGGTGAATACGCGGGGCGCGCCGTCGCGTGCTGCGTGCGACGAGGCATCTTCTTGCGCCGGCGACGTCGCCGCGCTCCCCCCTCGTCTTCGAGTTCGTCATGGATACCCATTACGTTTGTTCCTCCTTCAGGCAGCTCGTAACGAGCTGCACGAGTTCGTTCATTTCCTCAACACCGACATCAGCGATGAGGCGCTCTCGCGTCTCGTCGGAAATCTTGTTGAGTGCACCAGCAAAACCCAACGCCATCCGCTTCTCTCGGCTCAGCGTTTCGGTATTTTCTCCCGGCAATGGCAATGCCGGAAAACCCCCGCTCATCATCAAGACCTTGAGCAGGTCCTTGGCGCCACCGATCAAGAGTTCATTGCGCCGCGCTGCAATCTGCGATGCGCTGATCTGCGCTTGAATTTGGGCGCTTATTTGTTCGCGCTCCACACTCAATTGCCGCAAGTCCGCCAGCTCTCCGGCGAGCCGTTGGATGTCCGCTTGTTGCTCTTGAATCGTTTGGTGGGCGCTTTTATTGAGCGCCGTCATCACCTCGAGCGTGCTCGTCAAACTCGCCAATGCATCGTTTTGTGCATGCGCGGCCTGTTTGATTAGCTGGCTCATGCCCTCGAGGGGCACCATGCTGCAGGCCGCACGCTGGCAGGGGATGCAGATTATGTCCGCGCTCCGGTAGTAGGCTGGCCGCGACCAGTCGATCCGCCCGGCCCAGTGGACATCAACCGCG
>CAZETM010000116.1:0-17925 GCA_964514885.1 uncultured Polyangium sp.
GCGCGTGGCTCGTTCGCCGTCGTCGCAGCGGCAAACCGTCGTGAGGTAATCGTGAGTGAGGGGAAAACTTCCCTCACTCGAAATAGACGACCGCCCGCCCATTCATTGAATGGCGCGGGCGGTTTGCTTTGTGCGGTCGTAGATCTATTGCGTATTGGCAGCTAGATCAATGCGCTGCGCCGGTGCTCATGGCCGAAATCACGAATTGACCGATGGACGCCAATGTTGCAAATGCAAACATCGCCGAACGAGCCTTGTCGACGTTGTTGATATACAGCACGCCATGGAGGAAACGGCACGCGACCCACACGACCGAAAGAATGGTCGAATGCATTAGATTGGCATGCGTCACGTGCGCTACGAGCACGGCCGGCGCATACACCGCCAAAGCTTCGAATGCGTTTTGATGCGCAGCTACGGCCCGCGCGCCTTTGCCCTCGAGTTTGGCAGCCTGCAGGCGCGGATGAGCATTGTCCACAGTTCCGAACTGCTCCTTACGTGCGGAAAGCGCCGGGCCAAGCCAGAGATAAGGCAGGATCGTGGCGACCAAAAGAGTCCAAAGCGGGATGGTCATGGAACAAGGTCTCCTCTACGAAAATCGACGCGATGACGTGTGATAACGCGTCTTGCAGGAACCGTGAACGAACAGCCGCACACGCATTCCGCCACACGCAGGCTAGATCAGTGCAGGACGTGTAGGCTAGCCCCAAATCCACATGCGATGCAATTACCAAGGTATGCTTTGCCACCGTATCCGTGCGTGCGATGGAGCAAATGAACGATATCGTTTTGTATTGCGGTGTGTTATTCTGCGACCCGAAAGGGGTTCTTACTCATGACGAAGAAACTTCATTGCGGGATTGTCTTGGCGCTGGCGTTGGGCGTGGGGGCGTTGGCGATTGGCTGCGAGGAAACGCCAGTAACGCCTGGGCCGACGGGTGGCTCGGGGGGTTTGGGGGGCACGGGGGGCGAGGCAGGCACCGGTGGAACGGCTGGCGCTGGCGGTACTGGCGGCACGGCTGGCGCTGGCGGTACTGGGGGAACGGCAGGCACCGGTGGAACGGGTGGCGGAATGCCGCCGGACCTCGATCCGAATTTGCCGTGGCATGGGATGAATCGCGAAAGGCTCGATAAGACGATCGACGAAGTGGGCGCGAACAGCCCCACGTACGATGCCACGAAAATGCCCGTCGCCATTTTCGATTGGGACAATACCGTCATCAAGAACGACATCGGCGACATCGTGTTCTTCCATCAAGTGAAGAATGGCGCGATCATGCAGCCGCCGAACAAGGATTGGTCGTTGACGAGCCGATTCCTCACCCCGGACGCAAAAATGGCGCTTTCTATGGCGTGTGACAGCTTGGCCGACGCGGGAGCGATGCTGCCAACGGGGTTGGCAGCGAATGCGGCGTGCGCCGACGAAATCATCGCCGTATATTCGACAGCCATGACGAAAGGTGGAAAGTCCGCCTTTACCAATTGGAATTACCGCACCATGGAGCCGGCCTATGCGTGGGCAGCGCAGCTTCAAGCGGGGCATACTCCGATGGAGTTGCTGACTCTCACCAATGCGGCAATCGACGACGCCCTTGCCGCCACCGAGGGCTCGAAACAAACGATTGGCACGACGTCGGTCAATGCGTATTTGCGCATTTACGATCAAATCAAGAACTTGATCGACGTCATGCAGCAAAATGGCTTCGACGTTTGGGTCATTTCCGCTTCGCCCCAAGCCAACGTCGAAGCGTTCGGTGCCAGGGTCAAGGTGCCGGGCACGAACGTGATCGGCATTCGCAACCTCAAAGCAATGAACAAGCTTACGTACGACTTCGAAGGTTGCGGATCGGTTCCGAATGGCGCGGGCTCGATGGGCAATACGATGATCACGTATATCGAAGGCAAACGCTGCTGGATGAACAAGGTCATCTTCAACGTTCCCGCTGCCGATCAAGAAAAGACGCAGGCCGATATGGCCATGCGCCCCGTCTTCGGCGCCGGTGACTCGGATACGGATATCTCGTTCCTCCAAGACGCAACGCACTTGAAGCTGGTTCTCAACCGCAACAAAAAAGAAATCATGTGCAATGCGTACCGAAACCTCGACGACAAGTGGATCATCAATCCCTTGTGGATCGGTGGTTTGCCGCAATTGGCTGCAGGTTATGCATGCGACACGAACGCTTGCAAGGATGCTTCGAGCGCTGGGGTTCCCTGCAAGGATGAAGCTGGACAAGTCATTCCGCCGCAGATGGATACGGTATTCGCCGTGCCGTGACGAATTCGGGCGGCTCGTCGAAATAGCGCTCGGTTAGTTCCGAGAGCGCACAAAAAAACCGAGGGGTCCAGAATTGGACCCCTCAATTTTTTCTGCAATGGTTTCGTCAGGAAATCAGTCGAGGCCCAAGCGAACGCGCGCGTCGCTGTAACCGTCGCTGACCGAGAACACGATGAGCTCGCGTGCTTCGGCATTACGACCGATCCACGTGAGACGATCTTTGCCCGCTGCAGGCGGCTGATTCACATGACCACCGGCCCACGCAATGCCCGTGAGCGCGATGTTGGGATCACCCACCGCGAGCAAACCAGCTCGAGCACCCCAACCATTGATTGCCGTATTGAGCGTCGATGCACGATTGCCAATGTTGGCAATGACATCGGCCGCCAGCGTCTTGACCTGCGGATCAATGCTGGCCGGCATCGCCTTGGCAATTTTGGTCGAGCTTTCCGTGAGTTTGGCCGGGTCGACTCCTTGCGGGGCAAACCCAGGGCTCAAGGCCTTCAAGTACGCAGCAAGCAGCGGCCAAAGATCAATCGGCGCCGTTCGCGAGAATGCCGAAGCGTTCGTCTGAATCACCTTGAGCGCGCGGTGAATCAAGAACGTGCGCACCGCAGCGTTTTCCGAAGCAACGAGCGGTTGTCCGAGCACGACCGTGGCCGGATGCGAGCTGGCCGGAACGCAAACGTTTCCCAGGTTCGACGACTGGAAGATCTTGATGTCGCCAATGCCATAACCACGAGCGATCGACTTGATCTCGTCGACGAGCGCAGCTTGCGGAGGCGGCAAGGGCATTCCGCGAACCGACGCGACATCGAACGTGACCGCACCATCGAGCAGCGATCCCGTTTGCAGAAGCAGATCGCGGAACGCGGGCGTCATGATGTCCGGCGCAAGCAAATCGTCGAGCGACGCGTCGCCTGCTGCTTCACCAGCTCCCGTGATGTCGACTGCTCCACCATCGAGCGCTGCGACGCTTCCACGCGCAATACGAGCCTGCGCGGGTTTGCCTCGAAGCTCCGCCACCGTAGCGACGGTGCTGAACAAGTACGGTTCGAAACGACCCGTACCGAGGGCCCTGCGAGCATCAGCCACTGCACGTTCCAGAAGAACGTTCGCCGCCTGCTCGTTGTTCGCGCGTTGATAAAAGCTCGCGAGCGCATGAAGCGCGGTGTCGTCCTTGGGCCAGGTCTTACGAGCCTGAAGCAATGTTGCCTCGGCCTTTTTCGCGTCGCCCGTCGCTTCATAGATGGACGCCAAACCCACCGTACGACGACACTTCGCTTCGGGATCCTCGACGTTGTTGATCAGCAGCGTCTGCTGCTCGAGCGCCTTCGCCGAGTCACCCGTTCGCTTGTACAGCTCGACCAATCGCTCACGAGCGAACTCGTTGTCCGGGAAGCGTTTGAGCACTTCTTGATACGCAAGCTCGGCACGTTCCGGATTCGGAAGCGGTCCGTCGTAAAGCTCGCCGAGCTTCATGTAGAGTTCGGATTGTTTTTCCGCTTCGGACACGAGACGCGCGAGTCGAATCCACGCTTGTTCCGCGCCTTCCCAGTCGCTTTCCTTCGCGCTCACATCGGCAAACGCAGACAGCGCTTCGACGTGATCGGGATACTGCTCGAGCGCCGCGGCGAGAGCCTTCTTCGCTGCCGATGCATCGCCGATGTCGGCAAGTGCCCGGCCGCGCATGATCTCCATCTCGACGCGCTCTGCAGGATCCGTGATGGATTCGAGACGTCGTTCGAGCAGTCCGGCAAGCTCGGCACGTGCGTTTGTCGCGACGTACACATCCTTGAGACGCTGGAACACGTCGCGGTAGGACGGGTCGGTCGAGAAGACGTGTTCGAATGAACCACGTGCTCGTTCGGCGTCGTTCGCTTTGTCCGCCCAGAGCACGGCAGCTTTGTACAAGTTCTGCACGCGTTCTTCTGGCGTGACGCTCGTCTGCGCTGCCGTCTCGTACGACTCGGCAGCATCGCCTGCGTTGCCCAAAGCTTCGAGGATTCGCGCTCGTTCGAGGTGGAGCAAGAGGTGACCCGACGCGGCTTCGATCGCCTTGTCGAGCAGCTCTTTGGCCTTCTCGAGGTTGCCGGTGCGCTCTGCGGATTCCGCAGCACGCAGCGACAACGTTGCGATTTCGGAGGCTCGATCCGTGCGGCTCGCAAGCTCCATGTCGACATCGAGCGCGAGGGCTTCGTTGCCCTTGGCACGCGCATGAGCTGCGGTTTGTCGCAGTGCCCAGATGCCACGCGGCTCGTTCTTGTACGCAACTTCGACGGACTCTCGCGTTTCGTCCCAGCCCTGCAAACGCAGACGCAGACGCGCTGACAACTGCGCGTGTGCAATGGCTTCGGGACCTTCGAGCGTCTTGGCGGTTGCGAACACGACCGGCTCGAGCTCTTCGTCACGACCCGCAGTGATCAACGTGCTGGCCACGCGTCTGAGCGTCGGCAAGTGCGTGGGCGCATCTTCCAAAATCGTTTTGCGCCAAAGCAATGCGTTGCCTGGATCGTTGCGACCAACCTCGTCGAGTTCGGCGAGGCGCTCGTACGTTTCGACTCGCTCGGCTGCGTCGTCGGACGCTTTTGCGCGAGCGAGCAGTGTCTCGACAAGTTCGCCGGTGCCATGACCAGCGAGCGCCGTGCGGTATGCGCAAAGCGGTGCGAGGAGGTTTTCCCCAGCCGCGATGGCTTGTTTCGCCATGGCTGCTGCGTTGGCAAGGTCTCCGTCGCGTTCGTATTCGAGGGCTGCATCGAGCGCGAAGCGTGCGGCTTCGGTGCCTGTCGAGGCAGCCGCGCGTTCTGCACGGAACGCTGCACGATCGGCAGGACGTTCCGGCGAAAGTCGCTCGAACAGCTCGCGCAAACCGATGTCATCCGGTCGCGCCTTGAGTGCATGTGCAAGAAGCCCTGCGGCATGCGCTGCGCCTTCCGGCGTGATGAGCGCCTCGCGCAAGTAGTCACGTGCTTGCTCGATCGGGTCTTCACCCGCTTCGCGCCGCGCGTGCAGCCATGCAATGAGCCCGTCGCGATCCGCGGACGAGCGCGCGATGCCTTCGCCGATGTGAATCGACAGCGGCATCTTCGGATCCATTTCCGCTGCGCCGCGCAGGAGTTTGTCCCGCTCGTCCTCGATGCTCGAGCCTGGCGAATCCAGCTCGAGTAGCCGATTCGCAGCTTCCGTCAGGATGAGCGCAGCACGCGTGCCAGGCTCCATCGACTGGGACACAGTCGACAGGATGTTCGAAGCGGTTGTCGCGTCGGCCGATGCGGCTGCAGCCCGTGCCGCACCCTCGTGGGCCGAATCTGCTTGTCGTGCGCGTTCGTAGCTTTGGATGGCGAGCTTCGAGTTGCCTGCCAATTCCGCAAGGATCGCGGCCGCCAGCGCACTGTCTCGGTCACCTTCCGATTGCTCTCCGCGCCATCCAGCGACGGCCGCAGCGATCTTGCCGCCAGCCTTCGCTTCGAGATCGAGCTCGAGCGTGAGGGCTCGGCCTGTACCGCTTTCCGGAACGAACTCGGTGTAGCCGAGGACCGATGCGGCCAGCGTATCGTTGGAGGACAAAGGTTTTTCGTCGGGACGAAGTGCACCGAGCGCACGACCGAGTGCTGCACCGGCCCGTGCCGAAGTTGCGCCCGCACCGATCAAGTTTGCGGACGCCGCGTCGAGATCACGCGTTACGGCGCTTGCAGCCGCGAGGAGCGGGATCAAGTCGTCGTCACCCGCGGCAGCTTCGACAGCTTGCTCGAACCCTTCGCGCGAGCCACCCGTGAGGGCGGTGAGGGCAAGACGATCGGCTGCAGAGAACGCGATCGTGTCACTGCCTTCGATCGCCGAACGAGCGGCCTTGGAATCACCAAGCTCGATCGCACGTGCAGCGAGTGCACGACGAGCATCTGCGTCGTGGGTTCCGTCGAGAGCGCTACGCAACGCTACGATCGCATTGCCACGCGTCTCTTTGCGAGCAGCAGCGAGCATGCTCGCGAGCCATCCGGCACCGCCTTTGAGCGATGCGGCGCTTTGCAGTCGGGCAAGGTTTGCCACGGCCAGTGAAACGTCACCGCTTTCAAGTGCTGCACGAGCACGCAAGAGCGCGTCGTAGGTGGAGACGGTGTTCTTCGAGCCACGCGGGGCCAGACCGCGATGAATCGCGACCTTCGAGAACGCATCGCGCAGGGGCGCGAGATCCTTCGCTTCCGGAGCGCGAACCTTCGTGAACGCATTCGCGTCCTCGTTGTCACCGAGCGCTTCGGCGAAGCGTTGCACGTACGGGCGCGGATCCGACGCATCTGCACGTTGTGCGACGTCCAAGCGCTTCTTCGCTCCGTCGTCGTCTTCGATGCGAATGCGCGCGATTTCCGAGCCGACCATGGCGGCATGGGATCGCGCTGCCGTCGTCGGCAGAATCCGTGACTCGTTGTCCGCCACGGCGATCGCGCCTTGCCAATCTTGATCGCGAACGAGCAGACCGCGCATCAGGTTGTGCGCAAGCGGAGAGCTTGGAGCGAGCGCGAGCACTTCCGATGCGATCGAGCGAGCCGTCTGCTCCTCACCGGCCATCGCGTACATCTCGCACACGGCCACGAGCGCCTTCGCGCGCACGGACTTGTCCTCGATTGCTTGCGCTTCTTCACGCAGCCACGCAGCTCGTTCGGCCCACGCATCACGCTGCTGGGTTTGCACCAGATGCGCCGATGCGTCCTGTTCGTCCTGGAACGTCGGTGCTGCGTCGACCGTTTTGCGCTCGGGCCGCGACGGAGGAGCCTCTTCCTCGACGAGATCCGCCGCATCGAGGGCTTCTTCTTCGTCCGCCACCGCTTCCGCCAACGCGGACTCGGTAGCTTCCTTTTCGGCGGCCAAACTCGCGTCTGCGGCAAGCAGTACGTCGACCGCACCATCGGTTTGGCGCATCGTTTCCTGCTCGTCCCCGATCTCGACGGCTTGCGCTTCTGGCGTCGCTTCACGCGTTGCGCCGAGCAGATCTTCTGGGACTTGAGCCAAAATAGTCGCCTCGTTGTCGTCGTCGTCTTCAACGACGCTCGCGAGCTCGTACTCGTTCTCGTTATCGCTCACGGGGTCCTGATCCTTTGCTCCAGAATCGCTGCTCATCGCACACCCATCCCGAGCTTCTTACGCAGCTCGAGATAATTGGGTGAAAGCACGAACGAGAGGAGGCGACGTGCGCGCTCGTTCTCGGGAACGGTCGAACCAAGCTGATCTCTCGGGGTTCCGAGAACATCACTCAGCACGATCGAGACATCGCCGGCGGCAATCACCGCCATGCGATCGAGGCTGCGACGAGCAGCCGCGGCCCATGCGCGAGCGTCCTGCTTGCTCGAGACGACCTTCAAACACGTCTCGCCGATGCTCTTGCGCACCTTGCGCGAGATCTCCTTGTGCACTGCACGTTGGATCTCGTTGTAAACGGCGTAGCCGGGGTTCGCGACCTTGATGTCGACCTCGTTGCATGCAGCAATGACGACCGACGCGATCGTGTTCTCATCACGCGTGCGCAGCGACGTGATGCCTCGACGAAGTGCGAACACAGTGCGCGCCACTGCCGATCGTGTGGCCGCATCGAAGGGCGCAGTGATCGCCGAGCCAAGCACGATCGCCGGCTCATCACCTGCCATGCCGTACACGCCGTTCGGATCGGGACCGCCGACGTAAAGCTCGAAGTCTCCTTCGAACCCAACCGCGCCCATCCATTCCGCGATCGCTACGCGCAGCGGATGACCGCCACGTGAATCGACGCGTTCTTTACGCCCTACGTTCATCGAGCTGAGCGTTGGTCCGAGCGAAAGCGTCACGGTTTCGGCCATCTGCACGAACAGTTCGGCAATCGGCCCACCGTCGTCCGGATCGGCAATCTCCGCCATCGCCTTCGCATCGAGCACGATCTGCGGACGCGTCGCGACACGCGAGTCGATCTTCTTGAGCTCTGCTGAAATCGTCGCGTTGCTCCGTCCGAGCGACACGAGACAACCCAGCGTTGATTGTCGCAGTCCCGGATCATTCTCGAACTGCGCGATCTTCGACAACCGCTCGGCTCGATCCGCATCACACGGATCCTCCGCCAACTTCGTCAGCAACACCGACTTGGCTCGGCTCAGCAAACGCTTCTGCAGCGACGAGTCGTAACTCGTCGTGAGCACCATATCGATCGCTTCGCCGTCGTCGTTCGACTCGTCGAGCAGCTTCGTCACCGCGTCTTGGGCCTTCAGCGGTTCCTTGACCTTGTCGCGCCAAATCGCCATCGCGAGCCGCGAAGCTTCCATGCGTCCTTCGCGCTTCTCACGTTCGTTCATGAGTTGCTCGAGGATCGTCGTCGCTCGCGTCCATGCACCCGTACGAGCTGCAACGCGCGCGAGACGCTCGCGAACGGGCGGCGTGGACAAACCTGCCTCGTGCAGGGCCACGAGCACGTTCAGCGCCTTGTCTGGAGCGTTCAGTTTGTTCTCGTAGATGTCCACCGCAGCGATGCCGGACATGAGCCGTTGCTGCGTCGGAGCTTCCTTGATCTTCGACAAACGCCCGAGGTAATCGGCCGCGTCGCCAAACTTGCCCATCGTGATCGCGATCTCGCCGGACAGTGCGAGTGCACCGACGTGATCAGGCTCGATCATCGTGACGTTCTCGAGTGCCGACAAAGCTCCTTCGCGATCGCCCTTCTTGCGGAGCACGCGAGCGCGTTCCCAGAAGAGCTTGCTGATCTCGGTCTCGTCGTCGGCGACTTCGAGGCGCTGGTTCATGATCTCCAGCAGCCGGTCGTCTTCGTTGCGTGAACGTACGCGACGGAAGAGTTTGTCGAACGCAACCGAACGACTCGGATCACGCTCGAAAGCTCGTGCGAACGAGATCTCGGCGTCATCGTGAGCGTCGGTGTGTTCGAGCAGGATCATGCCTGCCTTCTCCCAGAACTCGGCTCCGCGTGCATCGTTGCTGCACAGCGATCCAAGCTGCGCGAGCGACAGCGCCGTCGAGACGTGATCGCCAAGCGCTTCGCTTGCTGCACGCACGCCTTCCCACGACACGATGTCTTCCGCGCGTCGCTCCGTTGCTGCGCGGAACGTCGCGAGCGCTGCGTCCACGTTGCCCGATGCAAGCTCGGACCAACCCGCCAGGGCCGCCGCCTCGTGCGAAGTGTCTTCGCCCAGCGCTTCCCCGAGGTTTTTCAGGGCAAACGCTCGGCGGCGTGGATCGCAACCAGGCAGCGACAGATCCAAGTTGATCAGGCGCGTCGTTGCCGAGTTGCCCGAAAGCAACGGTTGCGGTGTGCTCGGTTGATCGAGCGTGGCGACCAGCGATGCAGATGCCTCCATCGCTGCCCAAGGCTCGTCCCCGAGGAACGAAGCCACGGCCCGTCGTGCACTGACTTCCGCCTCGCGATCCTTCGCTGCAAGCGCTGCACTGAGCCATTCGAGCGCGGTGTACAGCTTCGGTTCCGCATCCGCCCACGAAGCCGCGCGAGACACGGTCGTCGCGACGTCTTGATCGAGCGTCCGTGCGATGCGGAATCGTTCTGCTCGTGCGATCGCCGTTGCTTCGTCGCCTTGATCTTCGAGACGATCGAGCGCGCGCTCGATTGCACCGCGATCCACGAGAGCGTCCGGCCAGGTCAGCCGCGCCAAACCCGCTGCAACCGTGATGTCGCCCGAGCCATCGGCTTCGGCTTTCTCGAGTGCTTCGAGTGCGTCTGCACGATCACCCGACTCGCCGATGCCCACTTCGAGGCCAAACCGTTCGAGCGCAATGCTGGCCGCATCCGCACCCGTTTCGAGCGCCGTCGCAAGTGCTCGCCGACGACCTTCGAGGCTGTCCGGATCCGCTCCGCGCAAAGCCCAAGCCAGCACCGCCGAAGCCGCCTTCGGTGCACTGCCACGAGCTTGCTCCAGCAGATCCAATGTCTTGACGCGATCACCAATTCGCCACGTCAAAAGCGCTGCTTCGATGTAGAGCGCTGCGCCCAGGTCGATGTCTTCCGTCGCCGTCGCGCATGCCGCCAGAATCCCAGAAGCACCCGCGAGGTTGCCCGCGCGCTGCTCGAGATCCGCCAGGAAGATCGCGACGACTTCGTCACCCGGAGCTGCGTCGTGTAGTTCCTTCAGCCGCGTACGAGCTCGATCGAGCTCGCCCGTGCGAACACTTCGCAACGCAGCCACGACCCACAAACCACGCGCCAAGTTCGCATCCGATTCGACACTTGCCAGCGCTTCGATCGTCGCCGGTACAGCTCGATAAGCAGCTTCACCCGGCGCCGTCTTCTTGATGCCGAGCGCGTACGCGCCGAGCACTCGACCAAGCCAGCTCGAGCCAGCTTCGCCTTCACCTTCGAGCGCCGCGAGCTTCGCAAAAGCCTCGCCTGCACCTGCCGAATCACCACGCAGTGATCGGCTTCGTCCAAGCTCGAACCACAGACTCGCCAGCTCACCTGGCTCGGCACCTGCTGCTAGCAAGTCCGCTGTCGCTTGTTCGTACCAAGCCGCGTCTTTGCGAATCGATGCGAGCATGCGCGCCACACGCGCAACCACCGCTGCAGCCGTGCCAAGCGAAGCTGCTTTCGCGAGCGATGCTTTGGCCGCGTCCGTGTCGGAGGCATGAGATGCCCACACGTAGGCCGCTACGAGCGCTGCACGAATTTTGCTGTCGTTCGACGGACACGTTTCGCCCGCAGCTTCGAGCGACTTTGCAAGCGCCGCAGGATCTTGCGCATCACTCAGCAGATCCAGTTCCAGCGCGCGCGCCATGATCGACGCTGAGTCCGCTTCGAGCGCACTGCGCAACGCAGCGAGCGCTCCATCGCGATCGTTCTCGAGCATCGCGGCTTCGGCGATCCGCAACCACAACGCTGCTGCACCAGGACCCGCTGCTCCACGATCGAGTTCGCTCTTCGCAAGCGCCGCGGCACCCTTCGCATCACCCATCGTTTCGAGCGACGCTAGGCGCGATCGAGCGATGACCGATGATTGCGGAAGTTGCTCCGCAGCACGCGACAGCAGCTTCACCCAGCCATCATGATCGCCCGCTCGACGCTTGATCTCTGCACAACGCAGCCATGCATCCGCCGCGTTTTCCGGACGGCGAGCCCATCGAGGAACACCACTCGAATCGCCGTTTTCCGGTTCGGAAATCGCCTCTTCGATCAGCTCTGCCTGACCTTCGAGCGCACGCGATAACGCTTGCGTGTTGCCATCTTTGGCCGCGATGGATTCGAGCGCTTGTTGTGAACGGAAGCGACCTTTTCCATCGAGCGCCGCAGCGGAATCGATGAGATCGTAAGCTCGTTGCGAGTCGCCAGACTTCGCAGCCAGCTCCGCCAGCTCGATGAACAGATACGCTTTCCACGTCGAATCCGTGGCCAGTTCGGCCCGTGCTTCGATCGCGCGCATTCTGCCAGCGAGGTCGTTTTCTTTCGCCGCGAGCAGCTCCATTTCGAGCCACGGCGTTGGATCCTCGGGGTTCGCAGCGACGGCTTCGTCGAGCGCTTCTTTCGCCCCGGCCAGATCTTGCTCGTAGTCCTGCAAGTATGCAGCACGCTCCCAAAACGCGCGCGTACGCTCTTCCGGCGTAGCCGCTGCGCGCGTGAGAGCATCGAGCAGTTTGCCCAGGTTCTTGATCGACTTTCGCCGGGTCAAGATCCGAACGAGCGCCTCGAGTGGCTCACGGAATTGGGAGTCGGCGTTGTAGGACGCGAGAAAATCTCGCGCCGCCGACGGCTCCTCTCCATGGCGTTCTTCGAGGACACCGCACTCATGAAGCAGCAAGGCTTGTGTCGCCTTGTTCTCCTGTGCAGCGGTCTCGGATCGTAGTCGGTTGAGCAAGGCCGCCGCATCTTCGGCGGGCCCCGTGGGGGTGGGTGTCTCTACCGTCATTGGGCTCGCAGCGCCTCTCGCGAAGACGGGTTGCTAATGAATTGCATTCCGCGAGGCGCAGACTAGCGAATCGAAGAGTCGAGAGTAAAGCCTCGTCCGCACAGAATCAGCGAGTTGGATTCCTGCTGCTGAAACCGAGCGAAATGCTCCGCAACGTCACTCGACGCGTTGGACGATCCAATACCCACGCGGAGTATCCACCGGTTCGCTCACGCCGCCCTTCGGCAAGCTGAACAGCACGTACTCCGGCGCAGGCTCGAGCACGCCACGTGGCAAGCGCCCGGCATTGTCCATCGACCCCTTGTCGCCTTTGCCTACAGCCGCTTTGAAGTCGGTTTTGGCCAGCTCCCCCAGCTCCTTGACCAACTTGAGCGCATCGTCGCGCGAACGAGCCGTCGTCGGCGCGCCTTGCGCCCCGCGGTACGTTACGAGCACGACACCGAACACCACGGACTTTGGCGCCTCGGCAGCGAGACCTGGAGGCGCTTCGCCGGACAACAAAAGCGTACCGCCCGCATCCTTCAGTTGCGCCGGATCTATCGTCTCCCCAGTGGGTTGCTGAGCAGTTGCAGCTTCGGCGTCTGTGATGGGTGCCGTCGCATCAGCGGCATCGGCAACGCCGGCATCCGATGCTCCCGCGTCGATCGTCGCCGATGCTTTCGCTGCTTGACGCGCGACCGTCACGGTCACCAGCGCACCGGATCCGAGCACGAGCGCGGCGAAGAAGAAGGCGGTCCATTTCTGCATGCGGCGAGCGCGTTAGCACATTTCCCAGCATGAGCGAAACTTCGCGGGCGACTTGCCCAACCGCTCGACGCAAAAGAGCAACACGCCCGAAACCCTGATAGAAGAGGAAGGAAGTTTCGAACGATGGGTGCTTCATCTCGAGCGCGTGCCTGATGTCGATCTCAGGCAGTTGCACATGTCCCAATCGATGATGCGCCACTCTCTCCATCCAGGGCACGAGCATGATCAACGTCCAGTGCGACGGATGTAAATCTCCCTACCAGGTTGATGAGCGGCGAGTCCCGGCAACGGGCCTGAAGATGCGCTGCTCGAAGTGCGGCAATCCGATTCTGGTGCAGAAGTCTGCAGCCGGAGCGGATGCTTCGGGATCAAACGATTTGCCCTCGCCGGCAGCGTCTCGTCCCAAGCCATCAGCACCTGTCTTGCCGCGTGGAGCGGTCATGCCCAAGCCCTTGGGCCCCTCGATGGCCAAAGGGCCGCCGTCCTCCAAAACCGCTGCGGATAGCGCTGAAGAAGCCGCGCTCATGTTCGCGCGCGGAGAGGCCAGCAGCTTCAACATCCAGATTCCAGCGCTCGATGATGACGCGCTCGGCGAGGTTGATCTTCCGTCTCCAGTGACGTTGGTTTCAAAAGAAAAACCCGACGTCGACGACGAAGAGGAGTACCGCAGACCGTCGGAGCGACCGACGGCGCCGCACCTTCCCACCGTCGTGCTACCTCGCAGCGATGAAACGCGGCTGGCGTTCCCCGACGAACCTCCGCCGCCAGGCAAAGCGACCGTCCGGCAAATGCCTGCGGTCAAACCAGGCGATTCATTCGTTGATCTGCCCGCGGTCGCCACGGCTCGCGACATCGTCGATCTGCCTGCTCCCGTGTATTCTGCTAGGACAAACCCTGCGCCACGCGCTGCTAGCGTCGTCGATTTGCCCGCTCCAGCTCGTCCTCCCGCCAAACGTACGCTCGAGATCGAGCTACCCGAAAATTCACTGCCCTCTGCCGCAGCAGCCGCAGCGTTCGGCGAGATCGATTTTCCCGCCACGGTGCCTGCACATGCAGCGGCCAAAGGGTTCGCTCCAGCAGGTTTGGCCGCACCGCCTCCTGTTCGCGATCCACAAAGATCGTTCGGCGAAATCGATCTGCCTTCCGTGCCCAGTGATCTGCCGGTCGTCAGTGACAACGCGTTTGGCGAGATCGATCTCCCGCAGCCCGACATGGAGGTGCATCCGGATGCAGGTTTCGGCGAGTTCGATCTGCCAGAGCCAGAAGGCGATGCGTCGTTTGGGCACCTCGATCTTCCACTGCCTCCCGGCAACTCCGGAGAGCACAAACTGCAGATCCCTGCGTCGTTCAAGCTTGCTGCGCTTCCTTCGGTCAAGG
The DNA here is from genome assembly GCA_964514885.1 of uncultured Polyangium sp. Classification (GTDB taxonomy): domain Bacteria; phylum Myxococcota_A; class Polyangia; order Polyangiales; family Polyangiaceae; genus Polyangium. Next base: position 14,278 of record CAZETM010000116.1, read on the forward strand.
TTTCGGCCGCTCCGGCAAAGACCAGTGCGTCCGGTGCATTCTCAGGTTTCGGGGATCTCGATCTGCCTCTGACGAGCGAATCGTCGATGAACCTGAACGCCGTCGTGTTGACGCAAGCAGCGGCAGCGGTAGCGGCTCCCGTGGCACCGTCGCTCGACTTCGCGCTCGATGAGCTGTCGCTCGATGCTCCTGCATCGAAGCCGAGATCCGTTGGCGATGCCAATCGCGGATCGATGCCTTCGCTGCCAGGCGAAGAGTTTTCCCTTGGTGGTCCAACGATCGACATGCCCGCGCCTACTCCCGGGCCGTCCAAGGGCATGGACATCACCGGTGGCATTGGCGACGAGGTGGAGCTTGGTGCAGGCGGCGATCCGCATGCGGCCGATGCGAAGAAGGACAAACCCTCCAAGGTTGCTCGTCCAGACGCACCTGCGCCTCCACAACCGAGTCGCAAAGAACGCTTCCGTCGTCGCGCAATGACCATGGGGGCCGCCGTGCTCTTTGCCGTCGGAGGTGGCTCGCTTTCGCTACTGCCCGATATCGGCCCGTTCGGCGTGTATGCGATCATGGACATCGTCCAAGCCGACGATCAGACGCGAACTCTGAAGGCGCTCGAAAATAGCGTCCAGACAAACCTCGATGAAGACACGTTGGCAGCAGCCGGGCGTGCGCTCAATGCAGCGAAAGCGGCGCAGGTGAAACTGCCGAGACATCGCGCGACGGCTGCGTACACCGCGTACGTTGCATTCATCGGCAGCGTTCGTCATGGACCTCGCGCGAGTGACGAGACGTTCGGCAAACAGATGCTCGAGTTCGTGGGCGAAGAAGGCGGGCGTGAGCGTTTGCTCGCTCTCGCGGGCAAACACAGAGCTGCTGGGAAGAACGATGCAGCCAGGCGCGTCGCGAAAGATGCCGTGGCCGCCAATGGGAAAGACATCGATGCTCTCGCGCTCATGGGCGAGATCGAGCTTGCGGCTGGATCGAAAGATGCGGCGCTCGACGTCTGGAAGAAAGCTGTTGCGGCCCGTGAAAAGAGCGCTCGCGCTCTCTATGGGCTTGCCCGTGCCGAGTTTCTCGTGGGCGACTTGGCTGGTGCAGAAAAGAGTTCGCGCGCTGCGATCGCGGCGTCACCGAAACATGCCGGTGCGCGCATCTTGCTCGCGACGATCATTGGTCGAGCACCAACGACTGAAGCAGAAGCCGTCGAGCACCTCAACAAGGTCACCACTGAAGGTGAAGTGCGTGCGGCGGCCAGCGAAGGACAGATTGTCCAGGCATACATTGAAGCGGGCCGATTGCATTTGTTCCGTTCGCGCGTATCTGCTGCCGCGGAATCGTATGCAGCGGCGCTGAAGATGGATCCGCGCAACATTCAAGCGCTCATTGGCGACGCCGAGTTATTCTTTCGGTCTGGCCGCAACTCGCAAGCGCTGCTCCGATTCGAAGAAGCGATGCGCGCGGATGAAGCGAGCGTTCTGGCGAAAGTTGGCGCCATTAAAACGCTTCTAGCGCTCGAACGGATGAAAGACGCCAAGGACATCGCCAAGAAATTGCGCGAGTCGAAGCCTGAGGCGGGCGTGGGCGCGTATTGGCTCGGCCGTGTCGAAGAAGCGCTCGGCAATAAGAAAGACGCCGAAACGCTTTATATGGAAGCCATCAAGCTTGGCGGTGCGGATAGCGAAATCGTAGATGCGTACGTTTCGGTCGTCGCATTGCTGTCGGCATTGGGTCGAGGCGAAGATGCGCAAGCGAAATTGGCTGAAGCGAGCGCGAAGTATCCCAATCTCGCGGCATTGCATCGCGCCAAGGGCGAAGTGCTTTCGCAAGCTGGTCGTTATGCCGAGGCAAGGACGGAATTCGAGGCGGCATTGGCCAAAGAGGACGACCTGGGCACGCGTTTTCGTCTTGGCGTCACGCTTCGTCGCATGCGCGCATTCGACGAAGCCATGGCTGTGCTCGACAAGATGACCGAGGTTGACAAGGAGTTCCCGGGTCTCGCGCTCGAGCGCGGCCTGCTTTACCAGGAAATGGGGCAAAGCGAACGGGCGCTTGAGATGTATGCGGCGGCGTTGGCAAAAGCGCCCAATGACGTCGATCTCAAAATGCGGGTAGGTTCGACGCAGGTCATTGCGGGTCAAGCCGACGAAGCAGAAAAGATTTTGCGCGAAGTATTGAAGGATCGCGCGGCATCGGCGGACGCCAATCATTTCCTTGGCCGGGCATTGCTACTGAAAGGTGGCACTACCGCCGAAGCCATTCGTTTCCTCGATCGCGCCACTGAAATCGACGCCAACCGCGCCGAATATTACCTCTACGTAGCGTGGGCTGCCAACGAACTCAATCAGGTTCAACGCGCCGAGCAAGCCATTGCACGCGCAATGGAGCTGGACAAAGAGCTTGCCGATGCGTATTGGCAACGGGGCATTCTTTTCCACAAACAAGGTCGCACGCTCGATGCTCTGACCGATCTGCAGATTGCACTGGAAAAACGCCCGTCCCGCTTCGAAGCTTACGCGACCATGGCCCTGTGTTATCAGGACCAAGCGCGTTGGCCCGATGCACAGGCATCGTGGATCAAGGCGATCGAAGGTAATGGCTCGGTCGCGGAGTGGCATTACCGCTTGGGCAAGATCTACGAATCGAACGGTAATCGCTTGCAAGCGACGCCCGAGCTAGAAAAAGCCATCGAGCTGCTCGAAGCCAAACCTGGCGTATCGCACCCGTGGCATTTCGATGCGTATTTCCTGTACGGGGAAGCCATGAGGTCTGCGGGCCAAAAAGATAAAGCGCTCAAAGGTTATCGTCGATATCTCCAGCTCGCACCACTCAACAACGCGTACCGGATCGACGCCGAAAAGGCCATCAAGGCGCTCGATCCCAAAACTCCTCTGCCTCGATGACCGAAAAGCTCGCGTTAAGAGCGCTCGTCTGCATTCCCACCTACAACGAACTCGACAACATCGAGGCCATTACCCGCGCGGCGTTAGCTGCGGATGAGCGCATTGATGTGCTCATCGTCGATGACAACTCGCCCGATGGTACGGGACGACTGGCGGACGAGCTAGCTTTGCAAGAGCCGCGTATTCGCGTGCTGCATCGTCCGGAAAAACGAGGGCTTGGAAAAGCGTACTTGCACGCATTTCGAGTCGCGTTGTCGTTCGGGTATGGGTTTGTCGTGGAAATGGATGCGGACTTCAGCCACGACCCGCGACAATTGCCCAAAATGATCGACGAAGCCTCTCGGGGCACGCACGTGGTGCTCGGGTCGAGGTATGTGCCTGGGGGCGGAACGGTGAATTGGGGGCTGGGCCGACGTCTGCTCAGCCGTGGAGGGTCGCTTTATGCGCGGACCATTTTGGGCGTCGATGTTGCAGACTTGACGGGCGGATACAAATGCTTTCGCCGCGAAGTGCTCGAAGCGATCGACTTGGATACAATCGACAGCACCGGATACGCCTTTCAAATTGAAATGACGTATCGGGCGTTATCGAAAGGGTTTGTCGCGAAGGAATTGCCGATCGTGTTCGAGGATCGGCGGGTGGGGCAGTCGAAAATGAGCCGCGCAATTTTCCTCGAGGCTGTGGTCGTCGTGTGGAAATTGCGGCTGTTTGGCTAGCTCTTCCCGCTCTCCACATGTGGAGAGGGGGC
>CAZETM010000117.1:0-17821 GCA_964514885.1 uncultured Polyangium sp.
TATTCCGTGGGAATCCTATCGCCCACGGCGGTTGGATTGGGCCACGGCCTGGAAGTGACCACGATGCTCGTGCCGTGGCTTTTGCTTTCACCCAACGTCTCACTCCGTGCAGAGCTAATCAAAAGCAAAAGTGGAATCGTCTTTAGCGCCGAATATGGCCTCGGCGTTCCCACCGGAGCGATGCGGATCACGCAAGGGTATTTGTTTCCGACGTGGGAAACGAGCGGTAAGAAACCGGGAGTCGTATTGCAGCAATACGCGGGATTCTGGGTCTCGGGCGGCAATCGCGGAGCCTGGACGGGTCGGGCCGACGTGACGATCGGTGTGCCTCTCGGTGACAATCCTCAGACGCCGCTCGATGCCTGGGCGCCGGTGGATTTATGGTTTGCCCCGGCAACCGCGGGATCACGGTGGCATATTGGAGGCACCTACGATTACGCCGTGCTCGATAGGCTGCGTATTCGAGGAGGCCTGCACGGCTACCTGGTCGGCAGAACAACGGAGCCGTCGCGATCGCCGTTCTACGTGAGCGCCGATGCGGCGGTCGAAGTTGGACTTGGAAAGCGATTTCGATTGGCCTTGGGCGCAGTTTGGTACAACTACGACCAACGCGCAAAAGTGGTCGAACAGGGCGACGATGGTCGGTGGCAACGCGTGCCGGTCAGGTCGAATGACTTTTTGCCGACACTCGATTTGATTTGGTATTCGCCTTAAGGCGTAGCCCAATACCCTTCACGAATTCGCTGGCAATACTCGACGATATTCGGGCGCGCCATCGCACAAGCCTTCACCGGATTGTCGAATGGCGCCGCCATCAACGCGGCAAGTACGCCATACGCAGTCGCGTCGAGCTTGCTCGGACGATCGTCCAGGAAAAACCTTTTGTCCCCCAAGAGATCCGACGCAGACTCCACCAGCGTTCGGCCCATCGCGTACACTTCCTCGCGCACGTGACGCCCCGTGCCTTGCGCATCGAGTTGCGTGCGCGTATTTCGACGGGCAAACAGCACCACCGCGGGAACGGCAAACTTGGGCACACCCGAAGAAGCAATCATCTGCGAAAGCACCGGCTTCATGATCTCGAAGTCGTCGTCGTTCCACCACCGCAAATAAGCCACGATGAAGTACAGGTCCGCCTCGAAAAGCGATTTCAACGCTTGTCCCAAAGCGCGATCCACTTTGCCAAACCGTTTTTCATCCAGCGGATCGCCATGCTTTTCTTCGAGGTAATCGATGATGTGGCTCGAATCGGCGATGATTCTGTCCCCGTCGGTAATGTACGGTAACTTCTTTTTGGGGGCTTTGCGTATATCGCCACGCTCGCTGCGGTACGGAACCTGCGCCAAACGTAGCCACGTCTCCAGCTTGATGACGAAGGGGCTCGGATCGGACAAACCAAAAGCGGGACCGAAGCTGTAGAGCGTAATCATCTCCATTCCTCAGTTCTTGGGACCTTCGCCGTCAGAGCCACCATCGCCAGGCGGCGCCGGAGGCGGTGGTGGTGGAGGATCCGGGCGCTTCGGGGGTTCGCCATATTCCGCGACGAGCTTCTTCGCAAGCTTGTCGATTATGAGCTGCTCGTGATAACTGGGCAAGGCACCAATCTGCACCGTCACCCGCACAGTGTCTCGAGGGCTCTTCACCATTTCAATCGAGCCCGTATGCACTTTTTTTCCCGCTCCAATGTATTTGAAGAGCAGATAACCGTGCGCCGGATCCTTCTCGGTAATCTCGAGATCCATGTCGACTCGAATCAGCCGCACCGCCGTTCCCCACGTTTGCTCGAACGTGTAGGGCGACTCGTACGAGGTTGCAGCGAGCGCTTCGTGGTGACCGACATCGACCAACACGGGGCCAGTCACGATCGACACGCAAATGGTGAGGCCGACAAGGAGCGGGCAGAGTCGTCTGCGCATGTTTTCGGCATAGCGCATTCGTGTCCAACTGGCCCACAATTTGGCGCATCAAGGCCAAACTTATTGAAGTGGTTAGCTAAAGCGTAAAGCTACAACGACACGGATTTCGGGTCGAGGTAGCCGCTTTTCACCGCGGCTTTGGCGGCATCCTCGAGCGCGGTCGGCGTTTGCTTCAGCTCGATCAGGCGCGCTTTGACTGCCGCCACGGAATCCTTGGAAACCAGACCTTCCTCGTACAGATCCAGAATGAGGGGCCAAGCACCTTGGTGGAGGCGAAGCAGACCGGGCACGGGCCATTCGCTGACCTTCAGCTTTTCATTCGGCGACCCGGTGAGGTTGATGTAAATCGCTTTCACGGGTTTGAATCCGCCGAGTGTTGCGCGGACTTTCGAGGCGAGCGTAATCAATTCCGTGGCTTGGCTCGGATCGACGCCACCGCGGGCCAATTCTTTGCTGGCGGCTTCGCCATCGAGCTGGCCGGACATGAGCCGGTGGTAAATCGAATACACCACGAAATCCGCTTCCGAGTCATCGCCGAGCAGGATTTCTTCAGCCTTGAGCGGCAATTCGAGGCGTCCGCGAAGCAAATGCCCCAATTTGTAGCCGACTTGCTCCTTCAATGCAGGAACGATGCGATCCATGTCAAAATTGATGACTTGGGCTCCCGCGATTTCCTCGAAAGCTTTGAGCATGATGCCGTCTTGCACGACGCCGTCGATCTCCATTTTCGATTCGAGGACACGTTTGAAAAATCGCGGGCTGCCGCTGACGAAAATGAGCGGACGTTCTTCTTTGCCCGAGACTCCGGCGCGCAGGGCCCCATAGACCTTTTCCATCGCGGGCAGGGTTTTTCTATCCGCGCCGCGCTGCGTGAGCAATTCGAGCATGTCGCGTTTGCCCACGAAATGCGTATCGAGATACGTGAGGTCGATATCCGAGCGCACGACGGAGCCTTTGAAATCCGTCGCAAGAAGCTGCACGGTGGTTTTGCCAGCGCTTACTCCTTTGATCCGAATGTCGACTTGATGACGCCCGGGCGTGATGGCCCCTTCTTTTAATGGGAAGGTCGCATCGACATAACCTTCGCCATCGCTTTTACCATTGCCTAATTTCAGCAAATCGGAGCCATCCGCTTTGAGCAGCACGGCTTCGAAGTCGGTATCCTTCAATTCGTCCTGCGACATTTCGCGCTTCGGCGTCGCGCTGCGCGGATCGGGCTTGCCTTCTTCCTCGACCAGACGACCTCGAATGGGCACGGACGTGACGGTGCCTAGGCTATGGTGCATGTCCGCGTAAGGTTTTTCGTCGTCGTCCTTGACCGTAGCGGTGAATGCCTTCTTTACCGTTGCGGCTTTTGCTGCGACGGAAGCGGACGTCTGCACGGGGCTCGGAGTGTGATCACAGGCAATGAGCCCCATTGCAGCGGCGAGAACGAAAAACGAGCGGTGAAAAAAGAGCGTGAGCGAGCGCATGGGCCGAACACTAACAGAACGAAGGGCTTACTGGAAGCGTTCGAGTTGAACATGGTTCGGCGGCTGTACACCCTTCGGTTTCGTGTGATACCCTGGCCGCATGAACGCAGCCGCAGCAGCCGAGGTTCTTCCTGCCGAGCCCATGACGCTCGAAGCGTGGGCGGACATGGACGAAGACGAGCCGGGCGAGTTCGTCGATGGTCAGCTCGTGGAGGAAGAAGTGCCTTCGAATTTGCATGAGATCGTTGTGAGTTGGTTGATCGAAGTTCTCCGAGTTTGGGGACGGTCACGAGCCTGCCCGGTGCTCGGCTCAGACCATAAGCTCGCGCTTTCACCGCGCCGTGGGCGTAAGCCAGACGTGACCGTGTATCCGCGAGGAACGTGGCTTCAGCGGAAGGCTTCGCTGTCCCGGAAGCCTCCGATGCTCATCGTCGAGGTCGTTTCTCCTCGACCTCGCGATGTCAAGCGCGATCGTCATGAAAAACGCAACGAATATGCTCAATTCGGCGTGCAGCATTATTGGCTGGTCGATCCAGAGGCGCGAGTCATTGAGTTTCTTGCCTTGGGACCAAATGGTAGATGGGATGATGCCTGGAGCGCATCCGATGGGCGCGTCGATGTTTCTGGTTTCGAGGGGCTGACGCTCGACCTGGATCAACTCTGGGCCGAAGTCGACGCATTCACCCGCGATGACGTCGAGGATGAGGGAGTCGAAAGCGGCGAGACCTGATTTTCTCCGGCCTAGTGCTAAATCCTCCGCCACCCGATGCCGACCAAGGACAAACCTTCTGCCGACGCGCCCTTGCGCGCTTCGTTCGCTGAGCTCGCTGGCCTCGAATCGCTCGAGCTGCCGCGTCCAACCGTCCCGTCTGTTCCCGAAGAAGTTTTACCTTCGTACGAATTGCCGAGCGACCGGCCGGTCACCACCGCGCGCGGTATCGCTTCGGCAGTCACGGCCAAAGCCGGTCCGCATCACGTCACATCCGTTGTGGGCTCTGCATCCGCGCTCGTTTTGCGCACGCTCGCGAAGTCCACGCGTCGCAGAATCGTGGCCGTCACCGCCGACATCGATGCGGCTCGCGCGTTGCACGCCGATGCATCTTTTTTGCTGGCCGGAAAAGACGCCGAAGAGCCTGACGCCGGACAAACCACGATGGGCGATGTCCTTCTTTTTCCGCCCAACGAAGCGAGTCCTTACGCGGACGTAGGACCCGATCGCCGGGGCGCGGAAGCTCGCATTGCCGCATTATTTCATCTGGCCGTCGATTTACCGTGGCGCATTCTGGTTTGTCCCATTCAAGCATTGTCGCGAAAAGTCGTTCCGCGTGAAGAAGTCCTGGAGCATGCGGAACTTGTCGTAGCCGAACAAGAAGTCGACCGTGATGCGCTCGTCCGTCGTATTTCCGCCGCAGGATACGTGCGTAGCCCCATCGTTGAAGATCCCGGCACGTTTGCCGTCCGAGGCGCACTGCTCGACGTTTGGCCCCCCAATGCAGGTTTTCCCGTGCGTGTCGAGTTTTATGGCGACCTCGTGATGAGCGTCAAATCATTCGATCCGGAAAATCAAAAAACAATCACTGAAATCAAAGAAGTTTGGCTTCCGCAGGCTCGCGAGGCCGTTCTTTCCCCGTCCAACCTGGAGCGCGCCAAGGAGCGTGTGCGGATTGCGTGTGACGCGATTGATTTGCCCTCGACCAAAGCGCGTGCGCTGCTCGATGACGTCTTGACCGGCCGTTCCTTTTTTGGCGCCGAAGGCTTTTTGCCTGCGTATCTGGACCCTGTGTCTCTCGCTTCCTACCTGCCCGACGATGCCGTCGTCGTGCTGGAAGATCCCGCGGCGATCACGCGCGCATTACGCGAAGAGCATACTCGCGCCGAGGACGATTTTGCGCGCGGCACCCGTGAAGTACGTTTCCCGGTCGCCTCGTTCTACGAAAGCGAATCCGACATCGTAAATTGGTTGGCGAGAAGAACCATTCTCGCGCTTCATCGAACGGGTATCGCAGGACAAACTGCGGATCCTGAATCGCTCGAGCGTTTCGAGGTCGCGCCTGAAGATGCGCCAACGCTGGCGACGTTCGATCAAAGCGATCTCGAGCGGGCCATCAAGAGTGCGCGGGCATCTCGCGGAAAAACCGGGGCGCTCGACCCGCTCGTGCGGCGAATGTTTGCCTGGCAAGAGCAAGGTTTTCGCGTGGTCATTGCAGCGCGTGCGGAAACCCAGGTCGAGCGTCTCGTGACGCTGCTTCGGCATCGCGACATTTCCGTGCGCGCTCGTCTGGGGACGTTCGATCCAGCCATTCTGGATGACTCCGAAACGTCGTCCACCGCGCTCGTCGTACGCGGCGCGCTTGCTCGCGGCGTCATTGCGGTGGCCGAACGTTTGGTGCTCGTCACCGAAGAAGAGGTATTCGGTGCGCGTGCGCATCGTCGTGCTGCGCGTGCGGAAAAGAGTGCCACGACCTCGGCAAAACCGTTTCTCGAAGATCTGCGCAGTTTGTCCGTGGGTGATTTCGTCGTGCACGAAAACCACGGTATCGGTCGTTATTTGGGTTTGGTGCACAAGCAAGTCGGCAGCAGCGTCGTCGACCTGATCATGGTCGAATATGCAGGCGGCGACAAACTGTACTTGCCCGTGTATCGACTCAATCAAATTCAAAAGTTCTCGGGAGCCGAGAGCACTCCGAAAATCGATAGACTTGGCGGACAAACGTTTGCCAAGACGCGGGCGAAAGTCGAAAAAAGCGTCCGCAAAATGGCCGACGAGCTATTGCAACTTTATGCCGAGCGCAAAGCTGCAGTGGGAGAAGCAACGGCGCCTGCCGGGGACGAGTTTGCTTCTTTCGAGGCTTCATTTCAATTCGAAGAAACGCCCGATCAAGCTCGAGCCATCCTCGAAGTGACTTCGGATCTCGAAAGCCAGCGCCCGATGGATCGGCTCGTGTGTGGGGATGTTGGTTTCGGAAAAACCGAAGTCGCGCTCCGAGCTGCATTTCGCGTCGCACTTTCCGGTCGACAGGTGGCCGTGCTTTGCCCGACGACCATATTGGCGCAGCAGCATTTTCTCAACTTCAAAGCTCGCATGAACCCGCACGCTATCGAAGTTCGTGCAATGTCGCGTTTTCAGTCGAATGCCGAACAGGATGATACGATGCGCGGGCTGCGCGCGGGCAATGTCGATGTCGTCATTGGTACGCATCGGCTATTGTCCAAGGACATTCACTTCAAAAAACTGGGGCTACTCATTGTCGACGAAGAGCAACGGTTTGGCGTGACGCATAAGGAACGAATCAAAGCGCTGAAGACCAACGTCGATGTGCTCACCTTGTCCGCGACGCCCATTCCGCGCACGCTGCAGATGGCGATTTCTGGTTTGCGGGACATGTCGATCATCAATACGCCGCCGGCGGATAGACGGTCGATTCGAACGATTGTCACGCGTCATGACGAAAACGTCATGCGCGAGGCGATTGAGCGGGAAATCGGCCGAGGCGGGCAAGTGTTTTTCGTGTACAACCGAGTCGACGGACTTTACGAACGGGCGGCGCGGCTCCAAGAAATCGTTCCCAGCGCACGTATTGCGGTCGCGCACGGTCAGATGAGCGAGAGCGCGCTCGAACAAGCCATGATCGATTTCGTATCCGGCAAGTACGACATTCTTTGTTCGACGGCGATTATCGAAAGCGGGCTCGACATTCCCCGAGCGAATACCATGATCGTCGATCGCGCGGACATGTTTGGTTTGTCGCAGCTTTATCAGCTTCGCGGGCGTGTGGGGCGCTCCAAGGAACGCGCATATTGTTACCTCGTCGTTCCGCCCGCCAATGTCATGAGCGACGAAGCGCGTGCACGTATCGAAGCGCTGGAGCGGCATACCGAACTCGGGTCGGGTTTTCAAATTGCCTCGTTGGATCTCGAATTGCGCGGCTCAGGCGATATTCTCGGCGCCGAGCAAAGTGGCAATTTGGCGCTCGTGGGGTTCGAGCTATTCTGCCAAATGCTCGACGAGGCCGTGCACGAGATGCGCGGCGAAGTGGTGGTGCACGATGTCGATCCGGAACTTGCATTCGATGCGGATGCGCTTTTGCCCGAAGACTACATTTCAGACGTGGGCGTGCGTTTGTCGCTTTATAAACGTTTAGCGAGTGCTCATAGCCCGGATGAAGTATCTGACTTGGCGAACGAAATGGAGGATCGTTTTGGTCCGCCGCCGGTCGAAGCGCGTCGGCTCGTGCATTTGATGAGCCTGAAGACCGAATTGCGAAAGCTCCGCGTGCTCGCCTGCGAAGCGACTCGAAAGGGCGTTACGCTGCATCTGGCTGACGACACTCCGCTCGATTCGGCCAAGGTGTTGAAGCTGGTGCAGCAAAAGGGATCGGCCTACAAGCTGTCGCCCGATATGCGGTTGTCGCGTAAAACGAAAGACACCGAGCCGTTCGTGAGTGGCTTGGAGGCGACCGACAAGCTATTGAGTGAATTGGCGGGTTGTTTGAAGGATGCGCGGTAGTTGGTTTGCGACGCTATCCCGCCAGCACATCCTCCACCCGTTTCACCCACGCAACCTTGTTATCGAACGCCATCGTGTATTCATGCACGACCGACGCGCCTGACGCGAGCAACCCCGTCGCATATTGATTCTCGCGCACCTGCAAAGCACCTTCCTTCAATGCTTTGTCGACGTCTTCTCCCGGATCGAGCGCCTTGAACTCCATCACGACCCCGGCCGCTCCCGATTGCTTCGGTTTGATGATCACATCCGCTCGGCCAAACCCCGTTTCGTCATTCGATCGTACTTCGTAGCGTCCTTCCAAATGCACCAGCATTCCGAGGACCAGGCCGTGATAAAGCAGCTCGGGTCGTTTTTGGTTCGTGTCGTGGTAGGAAAGCGCGGTCAGCATGATGCGTTGGAGCATTTCCTGGGCGACTTGAGCATTCCCAGTGGTCAACGCTTTCACGAATCGATCGGTATATCCATAGCCGGGATCTCGCTCGCGTAGCCAGTTTTGGAACAGGTCTTGATACACGAGCCTGATTTCCTTGTTCGGAATGGCGAGTTTGGCGTAATATCGTCCTTCGATGAGCTGCAAATCGACGGGTTTCAGGTAACCGCAAAAAAACAAGAAGTTCCAAAATGATTCCGGGTCTCGATCGATGTTGCGTAGGACGATGTCCGGGTCGACTTTGACGTCGATGCTCCCGCCATTGAGCAGCGTGGCGGATTTGTCGGACAATGCCATTCCGTGCCGCAAAGCGAGCGATTCGAGCAACTGCGTCCCGCCCGTGTTGACCCAATACGGTTTCAGTTTCCCGCGATGGATATAATGAAGAATGGACCACGGATTGTAGATGACCTGGCCACCGAAGACATAACCATTGTACCAATTGCGAACTTCTTCGAGTCGGTCCGGCTCGATGATGTCGGCGACTTCGTTTTCAGTGAACCCAAAAGAAGCCGCGTATCGCTCGTCGATGATTGAATACACGTTGACGTGGTTCAAGTCGGAGAACATGTTTTCCCGAGCGACGCGAAGAATCCCCGTCAAAACCGCCTTGAAGAGCGCCGAGTTGTCCTTGAGGCACATGGAGAAAAAAGTGCGCATGAAGGTCGTGATCTTGTTGAAGTATTTGTGCGTGTAGCCCGCATGCATCGGCGTGTCGTATTCGTCGATGAGAATGACCACGCGCTCGTGGTGGTATTCGTACAACGCTTGGCTGAGCCACTTGAACGAAAATGCGAGGTCGTCGTTGTCGACGTTGCCCGCGCGAATCTGCTCGAGGCGCTGCATGAGCGTGGCTTCGACCCGACCGGGCTCGAACAAATACAAGTGTTCGCGATACGCCGCGACAACCTGCTCGCGGATGTTCTTCATCGTACTGGCAAAGGTCTTGGCTTTCGCATCCTTGAAACTGATGGAAATGACCGGATGCTTCTGAAAGTGCTTCATCGCGTCCGGATCACGCGTCACATCGAGCCCCGCGAAAATGCCGGTCAGGTCTTCATCGGTCTTGCGCAAAAAGTGCCCGAGCATCGACAAGTTGGTGGACTTGCCAAACCTTCGCGGACGAGGAAAACACAGAACCAAACTCGAATCCGCGAGGACGTCACGAATGAAGAGCGACTTGTCGACGAAGCCGTAGTTGGCTTCGCGCAACTGGCGAAAATCTGCTTGACCTACCGGCGGAATGAACTTCTTTTTCATGTCGGACACCTTGCGAACGCGCGGGACCGTGGCCCGGGTACAAGGCGGTGTCAAGCAGGCTGATTCTGCAGACGTTGGTGCGGAAAGCCGACGAGCAGATGTGCAAACTCGGCCAATGTCACCAACATTCTTGCAGTCATAGCGGAAGGCCACGAGGTCGAACGTCGGACGCGTGGAGTGACAGGCGCTCGCCGAGCTTGCGAGGTGAAAGACAATCGACGTACCCTGTCCAGTGCGCACCACGATGGCTGGGTGCACACGAGGAGGGGCGGCGTGCTGGAACGATACAAGGACGGAAGGTGGATGGCCCACGGGCGCTTTTGCGCGTTATGGGTCGGAACGCTGCTTTTGCTTGGAGCTTGCGTGGAGCTTGCCAGGATCAAGGAACCGCATCCGAAGCAAGACCGAGAGTGGTTCGGTTGGCCCATGCCCAACCCTGACGGCACGGGATTGCCGAATCCCGCCAACTACACCGTCAATGCCGCGGCTGACATGGTTACCGATAACGTGACCAAATTGATGTGGCAACGCAACATCGACGCGGGCTTGTACGCCTGGGCGGAGGCCCAGACGTATTGCGCCGACCTCGACTACGGCGGGTACGATGATTGGCGGTTGCCTACGGCGATTGAATTGGTTTCGCTCGTGGACTTCACCAAGGTTTCGCCGGGGCCCACCATCGACACGGATGCGTTTCCAAATACACCAGCCGCGCACTTTTGGACGTCTTCGCCTTTGGCTGGCTCCGCCTCCAACGCGTGGGTCGTCTTCTTCGGCCGCGGCGACACGAACCTCGGCGACGTTACGGATGCGGTCCGGGTGCGTTGTGTGCGTTGAGGACGGGTTGATGTCTCGACGATTGGAAATTTCGACAATGAAGCAAGTGCAAGGAGCGCCCGCGATGAAACCCCAATTCCGGCACTGTCGATGGATGATCATGACTACAGCATTGATTCTGGCCGCCTCGTGGACCAATCACGGGTACGCTGATGCGCCCGAGGGGCGATACACCATCGGCGATGGAACGGTGCTGGACACGAAAACCAACCTGGAGTGGCAACAAACCATTTCGGAAGATTCCTTCACTTGGGAGGCGGCCAAGACGCATTGCTCGACTCTGAGTCTCAATGGCTCCGCGCCTTGGCGTCTACCGAGCATGAAGGAATTGCAAACCCTCGTTGATCGAAGGCGAATGGTTCCAGCGATCGATTTGAAGGCGTTTCCAAACACGCCAGCCGCGCACTTTTGGACGTCTTCGCCTTTGGCTGGCTCCGCCTCCGACGCGTGGTACGTCGGCTTCGACTACGGCAACACGTACTACGACGCCGTTACGAATACGTACCGGGTGCGTTGTGTGCGTTGAGGATGGGCCGACATTTCGACCCTTCTTCGGCGTTCGAATTCATCGCGCATCCAGTCCCATTCCCTCAATCAAACAACCGCCCCTCCAAAATGCCCCCGTCGCGGTCATCGCCAGCACCCGGTCCACCTCCGCATAACGGGACCCATTGCAGATGGCCACGTCCGACTTCTTTCGCCGCTTACTCCGTTGGTACATCCACGACATCTTCAACAACCGCCCGACTTTCTCGCCGACGCGCAGCGGCCTTTGCGGCAGCGTTCTTCAGTGGTTGGAGCAATGAATCAAGCGCCTCCGATGATCCCGTCGCGTGGTTCATGTTCATCAAAATGGTCTCCACCACCGACGCCCATCCACGCATTCGTTGCCGAATCTCCGTCGGCGTAATCGCCTCCTTCTTCGCCTCGGCCGTCGCAATCGAACGCTGATTTTCCACCATCCCCAAAGCTCGGCCCACATTGCCAATGGCATGCGCCACGTCGACCGCCGTGATTTCCTTGCCGATATGAATGGCGCCTAGCAGATCGCTCAGTTGGTTCGTCGCCAACGCATCGAGCTGCGCGGCATTCCCCGCCTCCGCTTGATACGAAGCTTGCACCGCCCGAAGTTGCTCGGGAAAAAGCGAAACCGATGCCCGTTCAATGGCATCCGCGCGCGTCTGAGTGCCCCCATCACGCCCCAGCTCGAAATGGTATGCCGCAATGAGCAAATAATAGAGACCTCGGGACAGATCGTCGTGACGCTGATCCAACGCCTCCGCCTGCGCCGTCAACTCTTCCACTTCGGCCTCGCCCGCTCCGTCATTGCGAGTGGTGAGCAGCGCATCGTGAACGGTACACACGCGATCGAAATACAGAGCAACCTCAGGAACGGAAAGGAACACGGACTTCCTTGGGCCCACCCAGTCCGCGGTGACGCTGATCATCTCGCCGATGCGAAGCTCTCGTATGGATAAACTCATGACCGCGACAGTAGCCGAGCGTGCCGCGCCAAGTCAAGAGCCTATTGTGTGTCCTGGGCATCAGCCGCAACGAAGCGACGAGCTTGGTTGGAGGAGGCGGGCGAAAGTGGGTGCCTCGCGAGGTGCGCGGGAACGGCCGTCTTAGTCAGGTGTTCGACCTTTTCCGGCGCATGAAGACTGCGGGCTCGCCATACTCATGATCAAGGGCTCGGAGCGGGTGCCGAATATCGTGGTAGCCACCCAACTTGCTGGTCCAGTAGGTGGCATCGATCTGCTTGGCAGCATGGGTTGGGGCATCGTCCATAAAATATAGGACAATTTTTTCGTAGGCGGGATCGTACCCACCGTCTTCGCACAAGTGATACCCGATCGATGCATAAGCCAGAACAAATGCTTCGCGGGTCACTTCGCATGGTGCGCTCTCAGGCCAATACGTGTCATGACCGTCCGATGGCCACCACCACCTAAAGTTTTCGTCGGCGGCATAAGCAATGCAGTTATAGTCGAATGTATTGTCGCTTGTGACCTCGTAGTCCCAGCCCTCCAAGCCCTTGATAACGTGATCTAGAAGCGCTGAGCCAAGCCGTTTACCAAACATGCCCATGCTCCCTGGCCCACGCGATCCAGTCGGCCGCAATCAAGGAAACTTGCCCTGCGTTTTTTGGTGGGACGGGGTTTGCGCCCGTGAGTTCGCGCAATGCAGGGCTCCAGTGCTTCGGCTCTTGTTCCATATCCTGCAAAATGAGCGGAATGACATTCGGTCCCAAATCTATGATGGCGCGATATGCCGGATGCCCGATGATCTTCGAAAATGACGACGCCGACCTGGTTTCGGTCAACCATTGCTCGACCAATGCATCGAAACGAGCTTCGAGCGCACTAGGCGCGAAACTGAGCTGGTCCGGATTTGCATGGCCAAACCAGCGCACCAATGTTCCCTTCAGCTTTCGACACGCAGGATCCGCTTGTCCTCGCTCAGCAATGTGCATCCCAAGTTTTCGATAGAGCTCGGGCGATTGTGGGATTCGGCGCTCGAGCAATTCGTCTTCGATCCTGCGTCGGAGGCGCTTCGGTCCGGCTTGCCATCGTTTGCCCAGCTCCCGCTCGAGCAACCATCGGCCGAGCCCAGGATCTGGTACAATTGCGGCCGCGCGGCCATCCCATCCCGATTGAGCGAGCGCTCGCTCGATGCAGTGTTCCATCTCGTCACGAGATTGATGCATGGCGCCGCTTTGCTGCCGGTCCGCCACGACCACCAAGGCATACGCAAATCGATTCGTTTGAGAGCCGAGAAATTCGTGGGCCTCCAAGCAACCAGCATCGCGCTGGGGATGTGTATCGATCTGAAACGTCGGCATTTTCATCCCAAGTGTGCTTGCTCGGGAGAAGAAACCGCGAAAGAAGAATTCCGCATTTTTGTCTGGCGCAATCACGACCAGGTCTTTTTCGTATTGCATTGCGACTAACCCAAAATCCCCGATCCGAACAAGATATCCAGATTCGGAGTCCCTTTCCAATCTCGCAGTGCAGGATGCTCGGTTCCGCGAACGATGTCCGTCGCTCCCGCGTCGGACTTGGCAAAGCACAAAATATCATCTACACCGGCCAAACTGAGAATGACTGGCGAATGGGTCGCAAGTAGTATTTGAGCATCGTAGGCGGACGACAGCGATCGATAGACCGTTTCCACGGCAGCCGGATGAATGCCATTTTCAGGCTCCTCTATCAGATATACCCCGCGAAAGTCCTGGAGGTAGGCAGGAATGGTCAATGCGAGCAATCGCAATGTGCCATCTGAGACCACCCACGAAGGCACTTCCAGCCCACCTTGGTACCGTATCACCAAGTAACGATGACGATCGTCGTCCCGCAAAACCGTTCGAATTCCTTCCACTTGCGGCAAGGCCGTCCGAATGTGCTCAATCCATTGCATGAACTTCTCGGGAGCGTTCTTCTCCAATTCCGCCACGACCCAGGGCAAATTGGAGCCGTCGGGCAAAAAACCGCGCGGCTTCAAAGGAGGGCTCGCCTTGCGAATGAGCATGCTATTGAGCACGATGGACTGTACGCCCTGCGCGAGAAGGTCCCGCAGCCACGTTGCCACCGGGAATTTTTCTTCTTCGGCGGGAACGTTCGCCAGTGCAGACTTGCGAGGACCTAGGCGAATGGAGGGAATCCAGCCCTTACCCGGATTCTCCTCGACTTCGGAGTACCAGTTGTCATTTCCGCCAGAAGCTTTGGAAATGACAAGTCGAAGTCCCTTTGTGGCGGGAAGTCTCGACGGCGCCATGATCGTTGTTGGTGGATCGATGGCTCGGGGAAACACGGAAAGTTGTTCGGGGGGTTCTTCCTGCGTCGACTTCAAAAGAAGATTTTCCGCGAGGATTCCCGTCTCCAGCGTCGCGGGATCCTGCCCGATCTTGACTTCATACCGTACAAAATCGTACGTCTTGCCAAGCTGAGGTCGGCGTTCCTCAGGGATTTTCGCCTCGACTGCCAATTCGAAATCTTCGCCGGAACGATTCCACGTAAGATCCTGGAAGTTCTGCGTGCGTTCCGTAACGGCTGCACCCGGGCCATTCGATACGACCGCACCAAGGAATGCGATGACGTCCAAGAAAGTGGTTTTTCCACTAGCGTTCGGACCCAACAGCACATGGAGGCGACCGAGCGGTTGGCGCACATATCGCAGAGAGCGAAATCGCAAGGCTTCGATGAGCGTGAGCATTGGGTCCTCGCCGATCCCCCAGCATTTCAGGAATCATGCCATTGACATCGCATGTTTTCAGCAACGATCGGACCCGCAGTAGTCAGTCCCGGCGCGAGTGTCAATCGATTTATGGACCGTGATGACTTGTGCCTGGGCTGAATATCATGAACATTTGCAACCGCAACGAAGCGACGAGCTTGGTTGGAGGCCTGAGCCAGACCAAAAAGTAAGCGATGAGCCTGATTGGAGGCCTGAGCCAGACCAAAAAGTGAGCGACGAGCTTGTTCGGAGGCCTGGGGCAGACGAAAAAGTGAGCGGCCGGCCTGGTTGGAGGCCTGAGCCAGACCAAAAAGTGAGCGATGAGCTTGGTTGGAGGACCTGGGTAAGGCCCGAAAGCAAGCGACGAGCCTACCGACGAAGCTGCTGCGCTGTCACGAGTGGGCTCAACGCCGACTTTTCTGATCGCGCAAGGCCGTTTTCGCCGCAACGTTGCCAGAAGCCGCACACGGGACGATTCCTGCGCCGAGCACCGACGAGCCGCATAGATACAGCCCATCGATAGCTCCTCGGGCTCCATATCGAAATGGAGACATCTGCGCCGGCGTCATCTCCGGGCCGTAAATGCTGCCAAGTGGCGACGACGTATACGTCACGTTGGTTGCCGGTGTCCCCAGGTCCAGCGTCGTAATGTGTTTGCTAATTCCAGGAACGTATTTCTCGATCGATGCGAGGTAGCGTGCTTCGAGCTGGGTTTTAAGCTGTTCGTACTCTTGGCCGCGCTTCTGCGTTTTCATTTCGGCCCAGGGCGCAAATGGCTCGAACGGCGCGAGGGTGACGAATTCGAGGGTGTGGTGACCGGGCGGAGCTTTGGCACCGGAAATGGGATCTTTGAGCGACGGCGACGATAAAAAGAAGAATTCATGGGGCGGCAATTCCCCACGCAAGATCGGCGCGTAGGCTCGATCGATGTCGACGCTGGCATAATTCCAGATGTTGGCATCTGTCATGCCGCATTGAGTGATGTCGAGATCCGTCCCGATGAACAGGCATAGTGATGCGAGCGAATGCCGCGTGTCGCTCGTTTTTTTGCGCAAACTCGTCGATAGGTTCGCCGTGCCAATCAAATCACGATAGGTGGTGACGGCATCGACGTTGGAAATGATCGTGGGGGCGAAGTATTCTTCTCCGTTTTTGCAAAACACGCCGCTGACGCGTCCGTTTTCCAAAAGAATGCGCGACACCGCGTGATTACGTAGAGCAGTGCCACCTTTCGCTTCGATTCCTTTGACGTACGCATCCCGTAGCGCTTTCGAGCCGCCAATGGGGAAGTAGGCGCCATCCAAGTAATGGTTGAGCAGGCCGAGGCTATAAAGTGCCGATACTTTGCCAGGGGGTAACCCGATGTCGCCACCTTGGGCAGCCAATACGGACTTGAGCAATGGATCGGAAATGATCGAATCGAGCATTTCGCCATATGTCGCGCGCAGGTACTTCAGCATAAATGGCATATGACGCGCTGCTTTGAGGGCGCTGCTTGGTCCCTTGATGGCATTGATGGCGGGTAATGCCTCTTTGAAGCGGCGAAGCAAGTCGAAGAAGCGTTCGAGACCGCGTTTTTCATGCGGAAAATCGGCGAGCAATCGTTCGTGATAACGATCGGCGCCTTTGGGCATGTTGATTTCGTAGCCGGGAAAGACGAGCCGATCGAACCCATCGGGGCTCAGTTCGCGAAACTTGACTTCGTCGGTAAGACCCAGCGATTCGAGCAGCCTCGTGAACGAGCCATTCGGGCCGCATTCTCCGATGTAGTGCAAGCCAGGATCGAAACTGTAATGGCGGCGCTTAAATGGATTCAGATAACCGCCGAACTGTTTTCCTGCCTCGAGGAGCAGAACGTTCCGCCCGCGAGTGGCGACCGTGAGAGCAGCGGTGAGACCACCGATGCCACTTCCAATGACGATGACGTCGAAACGTCGCTCCGCTGCGCTTTTGGTGCTCACGGGATTTGAAAGAGCACGGCCGGGCTTCGAAGGTCAAGAGATTTCGGTTCTCAATGTGACGATAGGCTGATACGCTCGACGATCTGGAGGCGATATGAAGCGGTCGAAACAGGTATTGGCGAGTTCCGTGGGCATCGGCATTTCACTGGCATGTATTGCTGGCGAAACATCAGCCACCGGCATGCAAGGACACGTGTACATGGCTCAATGCGGTGCCGAGCAAGTCACGGATGCGCGGCTACGAGCGATCCTCGACGCTCAACCGACGCATCTGGCCAATGGCGGCTTCTTCCCCGATTCAGGGTACACCGCCAAAGATCACGACCAGGGCGAAATTCCGCATTGGGAAGGTTATGTCCAAGCCTATGTCGAATTGATCCGGGACAACTACGGACCGAATTACGACACGCCCGAAGCGCAACAGCATATCGCATTTTTGATGGGCATGGCCGCTCATGGTATCACGGATTCGACCTACGATGCGATCTTCGGCGACAGAGCGGCGCAGCTCGAGCCGACCGACATCAGTAGCCTGGACATGGCCAATGAGATTTTCATCGTCCATGACTTACCTCGTTATTACGTCCCCGATATCGTCGTCGATGCCAATACGCACGCCGACGTGTTCACGAATCGGGTGCAACATCCGGTGACGGCGGAGGCCATTGCAGAAGCAATGAAGACGGCGCGATCGGGCATTGCAGTGGTCGCGAATCTTCTTTACGTCGGGGCAGACGAATGGGGAGGCAAATATCCTTGGGCACGTAAGCATCTGCTCGACACGCGAGTCCCAGGCGCATATCCATTCGGTGCCAAAGTGGTCGCGGGGTATTATCGCGAATTGATGCGCCGATTGGACAAGAATCCCTCGGCCGATCAAGTGGTGATTGGGACTTATCCGGACACAGAATACCCGCTCGTGACGCTGGATAACACGCGCCCCGACGGCAAAATTCATCTATTTTTCGGTGAGGGGCTCGAACGTACGTCCGTGGACGATACGACGGTGCAGGTGCAAGACGAAGCGGGAAATGTCGTGCCGACGTTATGGAATTTCTTTCGCGGCGACAACTGGCCGAACGTCATTCAAGTGGCCGCACAAGAGGCCTGGAAGCCGTCTACGAAATATACGGTGACCTTGAGCAATGGGATTAAAACGCTCCAAGGGGTTTCACCGACGAAACCCATGACCATTTCGTTTA
>CAZETM010000118.1:0-17799 GCA_964514885.1 uncultured Polyangium sp.
GCCTCACTCAGCGTACTGAAGTACGCTTCATATCGGCCTTCCTAGCCCCGATTCGCTCGCAACGCCTGTTCAACACGCTCTGAATTCAGCCGACCGTGCATTCGCTGCGCGCCACCTGGAAGTAAAACACCGCGGACCTTTTAGGAATTACGTCACTTGGGCGAGTTGCACGCGCCGCTGGTCGACGCCGACACGTTATTGTCGAGGCGACATTCAGTCCAGGAAGGATGCGGAACCATCGAGTCGTCTGCGATTGCATAGACCGGCACCAGGCCGGTGGTCACGTCGGGCGTGATTGCTGGCAATGGCAAGACGAGCAATTCAGATTCCGCGGGGTAGAGCACTTTCGACGTGGTCATTTGGCCCAGCAAAGTTCCATTCGGGTATGCGCCCTTGTAAAACCCGACGACCACGCCTGCCGGCAATGCCGCTTCGCCGACATTGCGAATCGTAGCCGCAAGTGCATATTCCGAGCCGCACAGCGGAGTTATCGACACGATTGCATCAGGCGCCGCGAATTCACTTCCCGGCTGTTTGTTCTGCCGGAAATTGTTCAATCCAGGTTGCGCGTGGTTCGGTTTTTCTGAAGTCGGAATCGTTCCGTCTTCTTCGACGTTCGTAATATGATACGCGTGCTCGTTCCATACGCGACGCGTCCGCACCCATTTGCCCGTCGTATCCCCAAAGATACGCACTCCAGATTGCGCATTGTTCACGCCGTCATTGCATTGCAACGAGGCGTTTGCTTGTCCATACGCATTGGATACCGCGACGATATCAGCATGTCCGTCGTTGTCCACGTCGGCCACGATGGGGTTTTCAATGAGCGTCGCCGTCGTATTGCAGCGCTCCCAAAGCACATTGCCCGTCGGGCCTTCGTAAATGCGTAGCCGCTGCTGATCCGAATACACGACCTCGGCTTTCCCATCGCCGTCGAAATCGAATACGGTGCTCCCGGTCGATGCCGACGAACAATCCGACGTTTGCTTGATCCACATGAACGTGTCCGCTCCGGCGACGTTGGCATCGAGCAGCTTTTTACCGTCGAGCACCGCATATCCCACGCCCCCGGCCATGGCCACGTCCGGCGTACCATCGCCGTTGAAGTCCGCAATCGTCGGCGGGCCTCCACCATGGGTATTGCCCCAGCTTCCTACGGGACACAATGACGGAGAAAGCGCTCCATTGATATCGAGCGCCGGCCTTGCGATCACGAATTTGTCCACTGCCGCCGGGTCAAAGCGCCACACTACGAGTGTATGGTTCATGTTGTCCACGACCACAACCTCGGGTTTACCGTCTTTGTCGAAATCAGCCACCGCCGGCCAAGGGCTCTTCCAATCCGCCGTCGCATAAAACGAGCTGGTATTCGCGGTTTTCGTATCGACGAACATGACCCCATTGGCATCGTACGCTTGGCTGCCCGTCACGATATCCAGCTTCCCGTCGCCATCGATGTCACTGACCACGAACGAGCTGGCCACCGGCGTCGAGAATGGCGCTTTCAGCATGCCCGTGGCACCATCGAGAATGCCGCCTTCGACGATGACTTCCACCTTTCCGTCACCATCAAGGTCCGCAATCGACGGCATCATGCAAGGCATCGGCGGAGTCGTCCAAAGCACGGTACCATTGCCAGAAACCGCGCGCACGCCACCGTCTATCCCTTCATTGCAATGCACGACTTCGTTGCCCGGCATTCCGTCGATGTTTCCACCCGCCAATTGCTTTGTCGGATGCGCGGCCGTCATCGACCATTTTTCCACCACGCTCCCACCCACGATGCTGACCGCATGCAGCACGCCGGCTCCATTATAAGCCCCACTCGTGAAAGTGCTAAAGACGATTTCGGGAATGTCTTTCGCGGTCACTTTGCCGTCGCAATCGTCGTCATCCAGTTGAATCACGATTGGCGCCATCATGACGTCTGTCGTATACGGCGCCGCGAGCTGACCGCCCCATGCGAATTTCAATTCGGGATTGAACGCGGAAGCCTCGGGTTTGTACTGACAAGCCTCCAGACAGGTCAGCGGATCATTTGGCTTTGGCGGCGGCATTCCCGGCGCGCACGTCGGTGGCTTGGGTAAACACTTGCCCGAGGGCGCTTGTGCTCCGCCCATGCACCCCGCATCTTCATTGCCCATATTCCCCGGCTCACCCAGTGAATATTCGCAATACTCGTTCGCACCGCATTCGTCCGAGCCCGCACAAGCCGCTCCGGGCTCGACGCATTTCTGAAACGAACAAGCCTGACCCGCATTGCAGCAAACATTGGCACACGCCAGGCTCGCGGCACAGCAGACGCCGCCGGCGCATATGCCCCCATCACACGCCTCGCCATTGTTGCATCCGCCGCCGCCATCGACTAGAAATGGGTCCTCCCCGCCCATCCCGCTCGAGCTGCCGGGCGCTCCGCCCATTCCGCTCCCGCCGGCTCCTCCCGGTCCCGAATTACCGGAGCCCGAGGGAGGCGAAGTTTCGCAACCTTGCACCGCTGCAAAGGCCAGCACCAACGTCGACGAAGAAAGAACCAGCAGCCTAAGCTTTCTCATAGCCTCAACCTTGCCATTATCGCGTGAGGCGGGAAAGGTAAAACTGTGGGGAAAAGCTTCAACGTTTACGAATTCGAGGCGCGTCCGCTCGTTGCCACTGCTCGGCCGCTCGCATTCCCGCCCGCAAGTCCGCATACGTGAAGAGGCCCGTCGCATCGAATCCCATTTCCACCATCGTCCGTGCCACTTGTGGCGATATCCCCACGAGCGCGGTGCGCGTCCCCAATAGCTTTGCCGCGCGCGCCGCCCGCAAAAGCTGCTCCGCTACGGATGCATCGATCGACGGCACGCCCGTCACGTCGATGATCACCGTTTTGGTTGCATATTTCTGAATTCCTTGCAGCAATGACTCCACGAAGAACGCGCCACGCTCGGCGTCCAGTTGTCCCACGATCGGCGCTACCAAAACTCCCTCGGCAAGTGGCAACAAGGGCGTCGAAAGCTGCCGGACCAGATCCAAAAGCGCCGCCTGCTTCTCAAGCAATGCCATTTCACGACGTAATGCCGCTTCGGCCGCACGCTGCGCGCTCACATTCTCGAATATCGAGCCCACACACTGACCCGATAACGGAAATGCTCGAATTGCATAATGCGTGCTATTCGTCGAATCGTGGTCGACGATATACTCGATGTCCGTCGTTTCTTTCTCCGTCACCACGTCGGCGTATTGCCTGAGCAATCCCCGTTGCCGCGGAATCGGAGACATTTCATCGAGACGCCGTCCTACGAATTGATTCCTCGGCCGATTCGTGATTTTTTCCGCCGCCGGATTGCTATATACACATCGCAAAGACCCTTCATCCTTCGGATCCTCGAGCCGATATACATAAAGCCCAAGCTGCATTGCTTCGACGACTTCGACACACCGCGCCCGATGCTCTTCTTCGGCCGAACGCAAACGGATCCGTACGAGCGCTCCGCGAAACCCATCCATCGAGCACGCAATGGCCAGGAGCATTCCCCCGTTCGAGCCAAGGTCCGCTTCGAGCCGCTCGCGGGCGCCTGCAATGACATCTTCGATTCCTATCACCGCCGAACGCAGTGGCTCGCTCACGCGACTCGTGGGCGCCAGCCTCTGTTTGCCGTCTTCCTCAATGAACGGAATCGCCCGC
Source organism: uncultured Polyangium sp. (assembly GCA_964514885.1). GTDB lineage: Bacteria > Myxococcota_A > Polyangia > Polyangiales > Polyangiaceae > Polyangium. Next base: position 3,665 of record CAZETM010000118.1, read on the forward strand.
GCGGTGTCGTCCGACGCAAAGAGCAGCGCCATGCGCGGATTCATCGTCCGGATACGGCCACGCCTATCGACCAATGCCGTCGCATCGTCCAACGCCGAAAGCAAAACATCCGGATGAATGGCGAATGAAGCAAGCGGCTCGTTCTGGTTTGCCATGGCTCACCACGGATTGTACCACGACGAATCAACAAATGCGTGGAAGTTGTTCGCCCGCGAAGAGGTCCAATAGGCGCGTCGTTCCCAAGCGTCCGCGCAGCGTCACGCGCCCGACGCGGTGCATAGGCGCCGTCCCAGACACATGACCCACTCGTTTCGCGCCCGCGGCTGCGTCAAACGTTTGCAATACGGATAACGCTCGCTCCGCATCACGCTCGGGTACGAATGCTACCAGTCGTCCCTCACACGCCACATACAATGGATCGAGCCCGAAAAGCTCGCACGCTCCGCGCACCACATCACATACAGGAATGGCCCGTTCGTCGATTTCAATATCGATCCCACCATCCATCGCGATTTCATTGAGCACCGAAGCGACGCCTCCCCGGGTTGGATCGCGTAAACAATGCAATTCGATTCCAGCTTCCACGAGCGCTCCAACCAATTCATGCACAGGAGCGCAATCGCTTTCAATCGGCCCCTCGAGCATCAAGCCCTCGCGCGCCGTGAGCACCGCAATGCCATGTCGACCGAGATCGCCACTGATGATCACCACATCGCCCGGACGAACCTCTATCGGTCCAATCACGACGCCATCGGGCACGAAACCAATTCCGGTTGTCGTAACGAACACTCCATCGCCTTTGCCGCGATCGACGACCTTCGTATCGCCCGTAATGATCTCGACGCCCGCCGCACGAGCGGTCAAACCCATTGAATTTGCAATTCGTACCAGGTCCGCCATTGGCAAACCCTCTTCAATCACGAACGATGCAGACAAATATTTAGGAATTGCGCCAGCCATGGCCAAGTCATTGACCGTGCCACATATGGCAAGTTTTCCGATATCCCCGCCTGGGAAAAACATCGGCTTAACCACGTACCCATCCGTCGTCATCGCCACGCGTTTACCTGGAACGGCAAAGACAGCACTGTCATGACGACTCGATCGTTCGACTCCGCCAAACGCTGGAAGAAAAATCGTTTCAATGATTTCCCGCGAAAGCCTTCCACCGCCTCCATGGGCGAGCTGAACTGTGGAGTGACTCAGTGGAACCGGGCAAGCCAATTCAAAATCACGTTCGGATGTCAAAGCCCCGCCCTCCGATAACGATAATACGCCGCGCACGCTCCCTCGGACGATACCATCGTCGCCCCCAGCGGCCTCTCCGGCGTGCATCGAACACCAAACGCAGGGCATTCGCTCGGCTTCAGAATGCCTTGCAGCACCAACCCGCTTTTGCACTCCGCGGGCTCGTCCGCCACGATATCGCCGACATTGAACTTCTTTTCCGCGTCGTATGCGGCATACGTTTCGCGCAGTCCCAACCCACTTTGCGGAATGTCCCCAATGCCGCGCCACTTTCGAGCCACTATGCAAAACACCTCCGACACGACTCGTTGTGCTTCTTCATTGCCTTTTGCGCGCACGGCTCGCGTATACTGATTTTCGACCTCGGCCCGCCCTTCTTCGAGCTGCGCGACGCACATGGAAATCCCTTGCAAAATATCCGCCGGTTCGAACCCCGTCACCACAATGGGCACCTGGTACTTCGTCGCAATGGGCCGATATTCCTCCATTCCCATCACCGCACACACATGCCCCGCAGCCAAAAATGCATCCACGCGCCTTTCTGAAGAAGACGAAAGAATCGCTTCCAACGCGGGCGGCACGAGCACATGCGAAACGAGCAGGGAAAAATTCGTCATTCCTCGCCGAAACGCTTCACGCACGGCCATTGCATTCGCCGGCGCCGTCGTTTCAAACCCCACCGCGAAAAACACCACCTCACGATTCGGGTTTTTCTCGGCTATCTGCAAAGCATCGAGCGGCGAATATACCATACGCACATCGGCCCCGGCACTTTTCGCCGAAAACAAGTCCCGCTCGGAGCCAGGCACCCGCAGCATGTCCCCGAATGAACAGAAAATAACCTCGGGCCGCATCGCGATCGCCATCGCTCGATCCAATATCTCGAGCGGCGTCACACATACCGGACACCCCGGCCCATGCAATAAAGTCAACGCCGGCGGCAGCAGTTTGTCAATCCCATACTTTACGATTGCATGCGTTTGCCCGCCGCACACTTCCATGACTCGCCACGGACGCGTTTGTTTCGCAGCAATGACGTCCGCAAAACGTCGACAAAGCGCCTCGTCACGATATTCATCAACGTACTTCATGTAGCTCGATTTCCCCCATTTCCTCGAGATACGCCCACGTCCGAGCTGCCTCGGCTTCATCGATGCGGCTAATCGCAAACCCCACGTGCACGATCACCCAATCCCCAACATTGGCTTCAGGCACGTATTCGAGGCACACGTCGCGTACCACGCCGCCGAATGCAACGCGCCCCGTGCGCAAATCGCCTTGCCGCACGTCGAGAATCTTACCAGGAACACCGAGGCACATCAGCCACCTTCTTGATGCATCGTCATCTGCGACGCAACAGCCACTTGCCCGAGCGAAATTCCACCGTCATTCACCGGCACCATCGCAGGCAAAAGCGGTCGGAACCCAGCCACTTCGAGGCGCCCGACGAGCGCCCGCGTCATCAGATCATTTTGAAAACACCCACCCGACAGCACGACGTCGCGTAAGCCCGCCCGTTCGCAAAAACGCACTCCCACGTCCACCACGCTCGAAATGAACCGAGCTGCCATTTCGGGCATGGGTTTTTCTTGGCGAAGGTCCTCGACAAGCGCACGCACCAGCGGCTCCAAGTCAGCAATCCAAGGCGATTCACGAGAAATCGGAATCGGATAAGGCTCCGGTAACGGTCCTGGGTTGGTCGCGGCTAACCATTCGAGCTCCATCGCCGCTTGTCCCTCGAACGTGCACACCGTACGAATTCCGAGCAGCGCTGCAACGGCGTCGAAAAGCCGTCCCATACTCGTCGTCCACGGCGCGGAAAACCCGCGCTCCATCGCTTGAAAAAGCGCTTCGGCTGATCGGTCCGGCCATAGAATTTTGGATAAACCAAGCGCTTCTTGGCCCAGCGTCGCAGCAAGAAGACCGAGCGCACTGCGCCGAGGCTCACGTGCTGCCACATCACCTCCCGGCAAGCGAAATGGTTTCAAATGACCAACGCGTTGAAAACCACTCGGACTCACGACCAGCGCTTCGCCACCCCAGGCCTGGTTTTCCAAGCCAAACCCATACCCGTCCCACGCCAAACCGAACGCTTCTTTGTCGATTCCATGCTCCGCGAGCACGGCTGCAATGTGCGCATGATGATGTTGCACGCGCACGAGCCGAGCCTTCCATTCTATGGACAAACGTTCGGCCAGTCGTGTCGACGCAAAATCCGGATGCAAGTCACAGGCAATCACTTCCGGACGGGCATCGAAAAACCGCACCAAATCACGTACCGTCCGCTCCAACAAATCGACCGAATCGGCATCATCCATGTCGCCCAAGTGCTGACTCACGACGACTTCACCACGCACAGCCAGCGCCACTGTGCTTTTCAAAACCGCTCCCATACCCAAAATGCAGCGCTCATCCGCAAGGCGACAAACGGGCAGCGGAGCGAAACCGCGCGCTCGCCGCAGAATGGTCAAACCGAACGGTCCTTCTCGCACCACCGAATCATCGACGGGGCGCTCAATAGGCCGATCATGCGTCAAGAAACCATCCGCAATGGTTCCCAGCCGTTCGATTGCCGCGGGCGTATCCACGCAAAGCGGCTCGCCCGAAAGGTTTCCACTCGTGCAAACAAGAGGCAAATCAACAGCATTGGCTACGAGCTGATGCAACGCCGTCGTCGGCAGCATGGCTCCAATCAGCGGGCAATTCGGCGCAACTTCCGGCGCAATTACCGAATTCTCCCGTTTGCGCAAGAGCACGATTGGTGCCGCGGGCCCCCCAAGCGCTGCTTCTTCGTTTGGCGAGACGAACGCGTTCTCCTTGACCGTCGCAAGATCCTTGAATAGCACCGCAAATGGTTTGTCGTCGCGTTGCTTGCGCCGCCGCAGTTCCGTTACGACCGCACTGTTCGTCGCGACGCACAAAAGCTGAAAACCGCCCAAGCCTCGCATAGCCAGGATCGAACCCGCGCGCAAAAATTCTGCCACCGAAGCTTGGGGAGTGCTTGATTTTGCGGCGCTGCGGCAATTCCCCTCTCCTTCAAGGAGAGGGGTTAGGGGTGAGGGAGCCCGCGGAGCGAACGAAGATGGCAACAGCGACACCTGCGGCCCACAACGCGGGCACGCAATGGGCTCGGCATGAAAACGTCGGTCATTCGGATCTTCGTATTCGCGCAAGCAATCGGCACACCTCACGAACGATTGCATCGTCGTTCGCGACCGGTCATAAGGCAACTGCTGCACAATCGAATAACGCGGACCGCAACGGGCACAACACGTCAGCGGATACCCACTTCGCCGCCCGTCAGGAGCGAGCACTTCGGCCATACAATCGGCACACGTCGCCAAATCCGGCGGAAGAATCGGCCGCGGCAACTCCGTTTCGTCACTAGCCAAAATTCTAAACGTACTCTCGTCTTCTTCTGACGTCTCCACAATGGTTCGACGAGACAAACTCGTCACTTTGCCCGGAAGTGGAAGCTCAAACTTTATCGCGTGGCAAAATTGTTCAATTTGACCAGCCGACCCGGAAACCTCAATTTCCACCCCGGCTCGGCCGTTCTTTATCCAGCCGGATAAACCTAGCGCCGTCGCGCGTTGATAAACGAACGGCCGAAACCCTACGCCCTGCACCACTCCGTCGATGTGCAAGGACACCCGCACCCGCGCCTCCTAATCCACCTCGATGGTTTCAATGCGTAATCCCGTCTCGCCCAAAAGTTTGGCCTCCGTCGATCCGCATTCAGGACACAGAATCACATGATGATCAGGCTTGTAGCGTTTTCCGCAACCTACGCAATCTGCCTCGATCCACCGCGTTTCCAATTCGAGCGTCGCGCCTTCGGCCGCCGTTCCCTGCGCATGAGCCGTGAAATGAAATGCAATCGCCTTCGGATCGAGCCATTCCGTTTCGGCCACGAATCCCCGCACCACGCGCACCCGCGACGCACCCGCCTCTGCAGCACGTTCGAGCACCGCCCGCAATACGTCTTTCCCCAGCGAAGATTCGTGCATATCGTAAACTCCCGCCTTCTAATCCGCTATAGCCAGCATTCGTGCCGCCGCTGCCGCTCGATCAATCGCCGCCAATACCTCGGGCGACAAACCAATCACGAGACCCACCGGCCGCTCGGCCGCAATCGCTACCAGGTGAATGTCTGGACAAACCGTCTCCGGCGTGAGCACTCGTGCGAGCGCTATGGCTTGCCCTACGCTCATTCCGTGCGTAGATACCGACGAAATCGCACACGTATCGACTTCGTCGGGCCGAACTTCGAACACGCGGCCGGGTTTTCCCGCGCCAAGCGCCGCATCGACCACTATGACTCGCCGTGCATTCTCGAGCAAGGGCATCAATGCCGATGGCTCGGCCACTTCATACAGCTCGATCTCCTGTCCCACCCCTTCGGTACGCAATCGATCGATCACCGCCGGACCGGCTCCATCATCGCCGCCCGCGCGTTGACCAATGCCGATAATGCGCACGGTCACGTCATTCCCTCTCGATCGTCAGCTTCAGAAAGTGCGTGGAGCACGAAATGCAGGGATCGTAATTGCGTACCGCCTGCTCGGCACGACGCGTGGCCGCTCCGTGTTCCATCTTCGCCAACCCCGGAGCAATGTCCCACAAATCCTGCTCGATGCATTTTTGATTCTGGGACGTCGGCGGCACGATGCGCGCATCGGTAATGATGCCGTTGTCGTCCATCGTGTACTTGTGCCACAAGATCCCGCGCGGAGCTTCGGTGCATGCATAACCCGTGGAAGCTTTCGGCGTGATTTCGACGGCCGGTTTGTCCGGGGGCTGATACGTTTGAATGATCCGAATGGCTTCGTCGAGCACTTGGACCAATTCCACCCCCCGAGCAATCAAGCTCTTGTAAGGGTTTTTCACCGGTGCCACAAAGCCCACTTTTCGCGCAATCTGCCGCGCTCGATCGCCGAGCTTGTCCTCGTTCAAATTGAAACGCGCCAAAGGCCCGCAAAAGTAATCCGCACGCTCCAGCACGCGTGAATGTAGCGCCGTCGAACGTTCCACGTGCTCTTCGGCAAACACCGATTCGTAATCATGCGGCGAAACGTCCACACCCTTGCTCGACACGATGCGTCCTTCATTAAATGGATACTCGTCCGGATGCCGAAGCGCGACGAATTCGTAGTCTCGTTCGTATTCGGGATAATCGAACGTCGCAAGCCATTCGGTCGCCGCCTCCGTATCGGCCAGGGCCGATTGCAGCGTTGGCAACAATGCATTCAATTCATTACGCGACGGTGCCCGGTAAAACCCACCGATCTTTACATTGATCGGATGAATCTCCCGCCCGCCCAGCGCAGCAACGATCGAGTTACCAGATTTTTTGATTCCGAGCCCCTTCGTCACCCACCCTCGGTGATCCTTGGCCATCGTAATCGCATCCGGATATCCGAGAAAGTCCGGCGCATGCAGCATGAACATGTGCAAGCCGTGGCTTTCGAGCCATTCGCCGCAATACAGCAGCCTTCGAAGCGCTCGAATGGGACCATCGATATGTACGCCAAGTGCGTCTTCAATGGCGTGGCAAGCGCTCATTTGATACGCCACGGGGCAAATTCCACAAATGCGCGCCACGATGTCCGGCACTTCGAATAACGTGCGTGTTCGCAAAAACGCCTCGAAAAACCGCGGCGGCTCGAATATACGCAGCTCCACGGCCAACGGTTTGTCGCCCTTGAACCGAATCGTGAGCGCCCCTTCGCCCTCGACGCGTGTCAGGTAATCGACTTTGATCGTTCTAGCCACGTCCGTCCTCCCTGAGCCTTATTTGCACGAGCTGCTCTTGCCGGCCCTTTTCGAATTCAGGCGCCGCGACGTTGAACGTCGAATACAGCCGTGCAATGTCTTCATGACTCTTGCCTGAAGCCAGCAGCGCTTTTTCCAGTCCGCCCGTATTCGTCGTTTCCGACGGACCAAAACAACCATAACAACCACGATTGTACGTCGGGCACAACGCGCCACACCCTGCATGCGTGACCGGTCCAAGACACGCCGTGCCATGAGCCACCATTACGCACGTATTGAGCTTGGCCTTGCACTCATTGCAGACCGATTGTGACGAAATGGCCGGCTTGCGCCCCGCAAGAAGCGCCGAAAGCACCTCGATGAGCTGTTTCTTGTCAATCGGGCAACCCCGCAGCTCGTAATCGACCTTTACGTGCGCAGCAATCGGCGTGGATGTCGCCAACGTTTCGATGTATTGCGGTCGAGCGTAAACGATGCTCGTGAATTCTTTCACGTCGCGCAAATTCCGCAATGCCTGCACGCCGCCTGCCGTCGCGCACGCTCCAAGCGTCACCAGCACCTTCGATTCGGCGCGAACCTTTTGAATACGTTCAGCATCGTGCTGCGTCGTAATCGACCCTTCGACGAGCGTCACGTCGTACGGCCCTCGAATCACCGCGCTCGATGCTTCCGCAAAGTTCGCAATCCGTACGTGATCCGCAACGACCAGCAGCTCGTCTTCACAATCGAGCAAAGTGAGCTGACAGCCGTCGCACGACGCGAACTTGAATACGGCCAACTTCGGGCGTTTTCGTTTCAACGTCGTCACGTCATACCTCCCGCACCGACAAGAGCGCGGCAATCTTGTCGTATCGATACACCGGGCCATCCTTGCATACGAACGACGGACCGAATTGACAATGCCCGCACAGCGCAGCACCACAACGCATATTGCGCTCCATGGTGATCCACACGCTTTCCTGAGGCACTCCCAGCCGTTCGAGATCCCGAGCGGCAAAACGCATCATGATTTCCGGGCCGCACATCATTGCAATCGTATTGGCCGGAGCGAAATCCATACGCCCAATGTGCTTCGTGACGACTCCCGTATGACCCTTCCACGTCCGATCCGCCGAATCGACGGTCACTGCGAGCTGTATGTCGAGCTTGCCGCGCCACTCCTCGATTTCCTTCGCGTACAGCAAATCCGCCGGTGAGCGCGAACCGTACACAATCACGACCTTCCCAAAGCTCGATCGATTGCGCACAGCGTGATAAATCATCGGCCGAAGCGGCGCCAGACCAATACCGCCCGCAATGATCACTAGATCTTTGCCTTGAGCTTCCGCGACCGGCCAGGAGCGACCAAAAGGCCCACGTACTCCAATGATGTCGCCTTTGCGCAGCTCCTGCATCGCTTTCGTTACCGTTCCAACGGCCCGAATCGTATGCACGAGTTTTTCCGGACGAGCAGGATCGCCGCTGATCGAAATCGCGCTCTCGCCCATGCCGAAAGGGTAGAGCATATTGAATTGCCCGGGTAGGAAGGAAAAACCTCCCCGCGCGGAAACGTCCAGCTCGATTGTGAATACGTCCCTAGTATCCCGGCGCGCTTTTGAAATGCGCAGCATTTCGGGAATCATGACGTCGGGCGAGCCCACCTGGGGCAAACGAGAGAGCGCGCTAGTCATTTCACCGCCCGATATACGTCGAGTACTTGCAGACGAATCCGCTCGAGCCGTTCGTGCAATTCACCCATCATCCGCTTGGTGAAGGCGTATCCGAATGAATGGTCGGCTTCGAGCTTGTTACGCAAACAAGCGCCATTGATAGCAAAAAGAACCGTCGGCTCCATGGCCCGTGCATCCAATGTCCATTTGTATGGCGGATTTAATGCCGACCAGCCCAGGGCATCATCGGCACCAATGGTCTCGAGCACGATCGTACCACGAAGCCCATCATGCACTTCGAGCGCGATCTTGCCCGTGCGCACCAAGTAGATCTCGTCCGCTGGGGCGCCTTCTCGAAAAAGAAAACGACCCGCAGTGATACGCACATTTTTAGTGCAGCCACTCAAAAACTCGACATGACCATCGCCCAATTCTTTGACGACGGAATGCTCTTTCAGCGAACGTGCTAGCGATTGGGTTTCCATGACGACTTCAATCGTTCTCCTCGTTCGGGGCTGCCGCGCCAGACGTCGTGACGGCCGTTGCTTCTTCGGTTATGTCAATCCCTACCGGACACCAACTAATGCATCTGCCGCATCCGACGCATCCGGAGGAATCGAATTGATCATGCCAACTCGATAACTTATGAGTCAGCCATTGTCGATATCGCGCCTTCACCGTCGAACGCACCGGTCCGCCGTGAACATGCGTAAACGAAAGATTGAAACACGAATCCCAAAGTTTCGTGCGCTCGGCGGTCTCGCCATCCACACTGGTCGTGTCGACGACGTCGGTGCAAAAGCACGTCGGACAAACGTTCGTGCAATTCGCACAGGCCAAGCAGCGCGTAGCGACCTCGTCCCAACGCGGATGCTCGAGGTTCGCCTTGAGACGCTCGGGCAAACCTTGCGTATCCAGATGCCGGCCCATCGATGCCGCCGTTTTTGCTGATATTCCGAGTGCTAGCTCGTTGTCGGCAGTCGTCGCGGACCGAGCCTCCACAGCAGCCATCAATTCGGCTCCTGCCGGCGAACCGATTTCCACCAAGAACCGATGCTCGCCCCCGTCGAGCATTTCGGTGAGCGCCAAATCGAACCCACGCTCGGCGCGCGGCCCTGTTTTCATCGAAACGCAAAAACAAGTCCCCCCAGCCCGAATGCAATTGACGGCAATGACGAAATTGTCGTCGCGCCGTGTCGTATACCGAGGATCCCGATAATCGCTGTCGCGTAAGACTCGATCTTGCACGGCAATCGCCGCGATGTCACACGCACGAGCCCCGAATAAGGCCACGCGCCGTTTGGGCACCTGATCAACGAGCACGTCCATTCCCTGTTTGGAACGGCGAACCTGGAAGAGCCGCTCGACGGGCACGTGAAAAACTTGTTTCCACGATTGCGAGCCCACGGTAAATGCGAAATATGCGTCGTGGTTTTTCCGCTCGAGACGGTACCGACCGGGCGCTTGCACGTCTTCGTAGCCGCGAGGCAAATCCGCAGCTTGCTCGATCGTGTCGATCACGATGTTCCCGTCCCGCGCCACGGGCCCCAGCACCTCATAGCCGCGTTGCTTCAACGCTTGGACGAGCGCATCGAGGCTCGTTGCTGCGATCACCACGGGCGCGGGCAAGGCAGGCGCAACAGTTGCGCGCGAAGACGCAAGAGTTGCGTGTTCAGGGAGGGAAGAGGGGGACATGGGCGGCAAGTCTCGGTTGGTGCGAGACGGAAAGCAAGGGGTATGCCTCGCGATGTCCCTGAAGCGGAGAGGATCTGCTAGGGACGGATCTCAGGGGACGACGAAGATGGCGCCGGACATGTTCAGGCCGGCGTGTTGAACGCAGTAATAGGGGAACGTGCCGGCATTCGTCATTGTGAAGTTTTTGCCCTGGTTGCCACTGGTCGTTGCCGGAATGAAGGGACCGCTCGTGGCGGGAGTGCCCATGTTGGCGGTCACGGTGCCGCCGATGAGGTTATGTTGGGCGAAGTTGTCGCCACTGAAGTTCACGACCGTTCCGGTCTTCACCTTGAGGCATTTCGGCATATAGCTGAAGTTGCCGTTAGCGAAGGTGACTGACGTCATCGCCATGCCGGTCATGTCCACCGTATTGATGTTGTCGTTTATATCGCAGCCATTTACGGACGCGACGCACAGGCCAGCATAACACATGCCACTCATGCAATCGTCATTCGTGCCGCACATCTTGGTGTCGGCACAATTGGCAGCGCACGTGCCGCCGCAATCGATATCCGTTTCGGTGCCATTCTTCATGCCGTCCGTGCAAGTGGGCACGACCATTTGACAGGTATTGCTCATGCACACGCTGCCCATCGGGCAATCGGCATTCACGTTGCAATCGACGCACATGCCCATGCCATTGCAGACTTTGCCGCCCATCGTGCATATTGCGCCCTGTATCGCATCGGTGTATGGCGTACCACTCATGCACACATCGTTCGTGCATTCGTTCGTGTCGCTCGGTGGCACATCTGCGCCATCATTTTGCGACGTAATGGCGCCATTGCCATCGCATGCATTGACTTTGCAATCGCCAGCCGCTTGCATTCCCACGGGCGTGCCATTGGCCACGTTCGTATAAACGCACATGCCGCCATTGCAAGCAACGGTGATGCACGCATTCGCGGCAGGCATGCAATCGCTGACCATCGTGCATTGCGGCGCCATTCCACCGGCGCCGCCCATACCCGAGCTGCTGCTCGACGCCGCGCCACCCATTCCACCCATTCCACCAGCGCCGGCCATTCCGCCACCAGTTCCACCAGCGCCGGCCATTCCGCCACCAGTTCCACCGGCGCCGCCCATTCCGCCGCCGGTTCCACCCATGCCCGTGCTGCTGGATGCCGACGACGACGATGATGAGCTTTCGCCACCCGCTCCGCCGCCCGCGCCAGCCTGGCCAATTTGACTACGGTCGATTGTCGCGATCAGCTCGCAGCCCGACGTCATTGAAGCAAGACCGGCCGTGGTCAACACAACACCGGTCAGTAAAGAAGCGCGCAGTACCTTCATGTTTCCTCGATCCGCTCCGCAAAGAAATATGTTTCGTCGACCACACTCGGCTCGCATCGTACAGACGCTTCGCAACGCGAAACGCTGCCGTGCTTCCAGTGCTCGATAACCGCGCAACCCTAGAGGGAATTTTGCTTGTGTCAACCAAGCACTTCGAGCCTGAGAAAGTAGCGACGCTTTCGACTCTTTATCGTATTTCAAACACCAGTTGGCGGCAAACTTTCAAGCGAAACGATCCAGCTCACATCGCCTTCGCACGGGCCTCTTGTCGCGCGCCAGTCAATCCGATAGATCCGATCTCGTGGGCTTGCGTCGCTTCTGTTTTTTTGTCGCAGTCGGCGTGTTCGCTGCCCCGATTGCGTGCACGTCGCCAAAAGAAACTCCCGCAGACGCTGGAGCCGCCGCTCCCTCCGCGCTTGCTACGAGTGCCACACCAAGCGCCGACAAACCTTTGCCAGCCGCACCTACGCGCCTCGGCTCAGGTGCACGTCAAGGCGCAGCGATCGCGCGAAGCTTCGCCGCAGACGCTCTGTTCGTCGCCGATGAAGACCACAAATCTTTGCGGCGGATCCCGCTCCCTCTTTCGCCCGATGCCCCGATCAAGGCGGTCGAAATGCCCGGCGCACCCGCGGCCGTACTTGCTTTGAACTCAAAGCTTCTCGTCACGATTCGTGATCCAGGCTTGCTCCTCACCGTCGAGCCAAAACCTTCCGGTGAGTTTGTCGAGACAAATCGCGTCGCTCTTCCCGCCGATGCTTGGGGGATCGCCGTAACGCCCGATGCATCGACGGCGTTCGTCACGAGCGCCTGGTCGCACAAAGTCACCAAAGTCGATCTCGCCGCAAACAAAGTCGTTTGGACCATTGACGTGCCCCGCGAGCCACGCGGCATAACGGTGCGAGAGAGCGGCGAAGTGTTCGTCACTCACGTCGTGGGTGCCGATGTCACGCTCATTCGCGAGGAAAACGGCGTGCCGGTCGTACAATCCATAAGTTTGATTCCGTCCCCAGTGCGCGCTCCTTCAGGAAAGAAATTGCATGCCTCGCTCGGGTATTCGCTCGTGATGTCGCCCGAGGAAGATCGGCTTTTCGTTGCTCGCCATGCAGTCGGCGCGCTCGCTAGGCGCTCGTGGTTCGGCCAGCCGACCGTGGATGTATTGTTGCTCCCAGGTAAATCCGGACTTACTGCGCCGCAGCAATTGTCTGCCATTCACCTTGGAGGATTACCCGCCAATAAAAGCGGCGTGGCCGATTTGACCATGACTGCGGATACACCCGTATCCATTCCTGGCCGAGACAAAGGGCCATTCACGCAGCCCCGCGCCATGGTTTATCGCAGAAAAACCAATACCTTGCTCGTAGCCGGAGAAGGCGACGATATCATTGCCGAGCTCGACGCCGTTGCAATGGATCCAACGCTTGCCATTGTGCGTTTGTTCCAAGTCGGTCAGAAGTACGATCCAGGTTATGGTGCAGCCACCGAATGCGGTGCGCCTTCGGGTATTGCTCTGTCCGCGGACGAAGATACGGCATATATCGTATGTCGCTCGACGAACGACGTTGTGGCGCTCGATTTGTCCCCTGCTCCTACTGCAACCCTCGTGGTGCGCGATCGAAAGGCTTTGGTGCATTTCGCCGAAGACACGTCGTCCATTGAAGCGCAAAAAGGTAAGCGGCTTTTTTACAATGCAACCGATCCGATTGCGAGTGGTGGTCTCGGATGCGCCGGTTGTCATCCCGACGGTCGAGATGACGGGCATGTGTGGCATGAAGCGACGTTCGATACTGTCGATGGAATGCACACGAATTTCGTAGGCACGCACGAAAATATCCCCGACTTGGCGAAAAAGAAAGGTGTGCCGCGCAGAACGCCGATGCTCGCTGGACTCGTGGGCGCCCAGGGGCCTTATGGTTGGCATGGTGAAAGCCCGGATTTGGCCTCGCGTCTTGCGGCGGGAATGGGATTACATCGTTGGGGGGGAATGCCGCAAAACATTGGCGGTGCGGGACTCGGTCGCGCCACACTCATTGCGATTTTCGTGCGCGAGGGCCTCGTGCCTCCGCCGCGTGAAAATCGTGAATTGACCGAGCAAGAGAAACGTGGTCGGGAGATTTTCAACAAGAAAGACGTGCAGTGCGCTCAATGCCACGTGCCCGATAAGAATTACACCGACCGAGAACGTTATCCGCTGAAAAAATTGCCTGTCGTCGATGGTTTCGATGACGAATCAAATCAGGAATTCAAAACGCCAACGCTGCGTTTTGTTGGTGGACGGGCGCCCTACTTCCACGACGGTCGTGCGAGCAGTCTGGAAAAGCTGATTGAAATGAACGGCGATCGCATGGGAAATACCAGCCGGCTTTCGGCCGAGGACCGTGAGGCCCTCGTAGCATTCTTGAAAACGTTATGAAACCTCGCCGAGTTTTCGCTCTTGGT
>CAZETM010000119.1:0-17623 GCA_964514885.1 uncultured Polyangium sp.
ATGGCCGAACATGATCGGATCGGACACCTTCATCATCGTGGCCTTGAGATGCAACGACAGCAGCAGGCCATTGTTCTTCGCATCTTCGATTTGCGCTTCGTAAAACCCGCGAAGCGGCGCCACGTGCATCACGGACGAGTCGAGGATCTCGCCTTCGATGAGCCCAAGCTTCTTCTTAAGCACCGTGACCGAGCCATCCGCCGCGACGAATTCGAAACGCACTTCGGTGGGCTTGCTGATCGTGACCGATGTTTCACTGCCGTAGAAATCGCCGTCCGACATGTGCGCAATGTGCGACTTCGACGCGGACGACCACGCGCCGAGCTTATGCGGGTGTTTGCGGGCAAATTCCTTGACGGACAAGGGCGATCGACGGTCCGAGTTGCCTTCGCGAAGCACCGGATTGACCGCGCTTCCAAGAGCCTTCGAGTACTTCGCCGCAATGGCCTTTTCTTCGTCGGTCTTGGGGACTTCGGGGTAGTCCGGGATCTTGTACCCCTGAGCTTGCAATTCGGCGATCGCGTCCTTGAGCTGCGGAATCGAAGCAGAAATGTTGGGCAGCTTGATGATATTCGCTTCGAGACGATGCGTCAGGTCGCCCAAGGCCGTGAGTTCATCGGCGATGCGTTGCTCGGGCGCGAGGTGCTCAGGGAAGTTCGCCAGGATGCGCCCAGACAGCGAGATGTCGCCGGTCTCGACGGAAATGCCGGTGCCTTTCAGGAATGCCTTGACGATGGGGAGGAATGAAAGAGACGCCAGCGCAGGCGCCTCGTCCGTGTGAGTCCAATGGATGGTCGACGTGGAGTTCTTCATTGCTTTTGTCGTTGTTGGCTGCGGGAGGGTCCGGCGCAGGAACTTAGGTCAATCGAAGTCGGGCTCGAATATGCAGCCCGGTTCGCTTTTGGCGGCGGAACATAACCGATGCGGAGAAGAAACGGAAGGCATTGTTGAGCGGATACACTCGGACAGCGACGAAGCCTGGACAACGTGCCCGTGGGCACATCAGACGCTACGTCACGGTGCATGGGCAAAGTGCCGATGGGACGGGGCACCTCGTTTTGATCATCAATTGGCTCGTGAATGCGCTCGTGAATGCGCTCGTGAATGCGCTCGTGAAATTTTTTTCATGTCGCGACATCGAGACCTTGACAAACCACTCAGGTTTCGTTTAAGCGGTGACATCGATTTGCGGCAGTGAGTCGGGGTGTTCATTCGATCGGACCGATGGGGAGATTTGGTCATGAGTTCAGTACGTCGTGGGTTTGTCGGTGCGTCCTTGGCGGCGTTTTTCCTTGCGGGTTGCGGCGGTTCGAGTGCGGATCGAGGCAAGGCCGTAGTTCAATTTCCTGGCCGTAACGTCTTGACGGATCTCGCGGGCAAAACTGCCGCGAGCGTGTCCATACGCAAAACGGCGGATGCCGTTGATACGTGGACCATTAGCGGAGCGCCTGAAGTGGACAAGGCTCAAGACGTATGGGAGCCCGCAGGGCCATGGGAAACGATGTTTTCCGAAGTCGTCGCAGGCACGGCTGGCAAGCCTCGACTGCCGCTCGGCATGGCCTGCGTGGCGCGTGAATTTGGACGGTTTTACATCGAGAAAAAGAATTTTCCCGACGATGACCTGAACCGTTTCATGGTCGGAGGCTGCGGCAATGTCGTGCCCGATGTCGACGCGCAATACGTAACGCTCGACGTGCCGGCACAAATGGACGACGCGGAGCTGTTCAAGCAAAAGGGCAAAGAGTTTCGCGACTTTTTCGTCAAGAATTTTCCGAAGAAATCAGATATCGCCGGCTTCTGGTTCGGACGGGAAAAGGATCGAGTGGTCGCATTCGTGGTGAGCGCCGATGAGCGCGCAACGATCAAGCCGTTTTCTCTTGCGCCCGACGAACGAGGTGAAGTCGTCATCGAAGGGGAGTTCAAGGGCGATGCGCAATTTTTCCAGGCACATGCCAATTATGGGTCGGCCAGCGTCGTGAATTGTGAAATCGACATGTCCGCTCGTCGGCCCAAGTTCCGTTTCATTTGCAAAACCTACGAAAAAGACGATACGGCGTGGGTACAAATGACCGCGGCCCCGCCTGGACGAGCATTGGCATCGGTATTCGGCCAGTTTCTCGTGCGCACTTCACCGACCACGGCGCCGAGTTATCGGGCAATGCATTTCGGTGAACCTACGCCGGTCAAGACGCCTGAAGAGTTCACGACCACGGTGATGGGAACGCTCAATGATGTGCGTAAGGCGGCTCGATTGTCTATATTGACACTGGCCAAAGCGCAATCCGGCTCAGCCGCAGCCGCGGCGCCTCATTACTTTGCCGCCGCAACGGGTCAATCGTCCGTCCAGCAAGCCGATATCATTGCGCTCGCGCTGCTCGCTGGGTGGGATGTTACCGGAATGATTCGCAATGCAGGGTTGGTCTCGACGACCGCCAGGACACTGGATGCAAACAGATGGCTCACGTCGGCGCTCGAAATGCCCATTGGCCGCCGCACGCTTTTTGATCCGGATATCGAGCAAGTGGCATTCGGTCCGCTGATCATGGGCAAAGACGGGGCCATCGGAGCGCTCGCTTTGGGATATCGCTTTCATCATGGTGCGCAGCACACCGAAGACGAAGCGTATTTGCTTACGCGCGTGGTGCAATCGCGCCGGCGCATGAGATTGTCCGCGCCAGAGCGACTTGGTGGAGTGGAGAAAATCATGAACGAGGAGCTTGGGCGCCTCAATCAAGGGGCCGTAGGGCCGAAAGACGCAATGAATGCAGTCCTCGAGCGGTCGGTTCAATACGTGAACCGGGGCCTCCAGGCGTATTTCATCCAAACCTCGTCGCTCGATGAATTGGAATTGCCCGCCGAAGTCCTGGCGCAGCAAACACTGCACTTGGACGTTGGCGTCACGCATTACAAGCCCGACGGCGCAGCGTGGGCTCAATATGCGATCATGGTAGTCTACGCATTGGAGCCGTGAACATAATCCGTGATCACGACGCTTGGGCCAGCAGCAGCGAATCGAGCACCGTAATCAGCACGGGATAATCCACCGGTTTGACCAGGTGCGCATCGAATCCAGCAAGCTCGGCTTTGCGCCGATCTTCCTCCTGCCCCCACCCGGTGAGCGCCACGATGACGACCCGTTTCGTAGCCGGACGCGCGCGCAAAGCGGCGCATACTTCATAACCATTCATTTTCGGCAAACCGATATCGAGCAGCACGACATCCGGCTCGAATGCTTCTGCCTTGAGCAAGGCTTCGCACCCGTCGTGCGCCGTGTCGACTTCATTTCCTTGTAACTCGAGCAGCATTCCCAGCGATTCGGCACCGTCGTGATTGTCGTCGACGACGAGAATCTTATGCCCCGCAACGGGTTTGGTCAATTGCAGGCTCGCGCCCTGAACACGCGCAGGCAAATCCATCAAAATGGGCAGCCGAACGGTAAATTCGGTTCCTTTGCCCGGGCCTTCGCTACTCGCGGTAATCGTGCCTCCGTGCATTTCCACCAATCCTCGGGCGAGCGACAGGCCAATGCCGAGTCCGCCTCGAGAGCGTTCGAGCGCCGATTCGACTTGGGAAAACATTCGGAAGAGGCGCGGCAGATGAGCCCGATCGATACCAATGCCCGTGTCTTTGACAGTAACCCGAACGGCCGCGCCTTCCTGAGTTGCGGTGAGCCATATTCGGCCGCCTTTCTCGGTGTATTTGCACGCGTTGTTCAATAAATTGGCGAATACTTGCGCAAGGCGGACGGGGTCGGCATCGAGATAAATGGGCTCGTCGGGCAGCGACACGGTAAGCTCGTGATCGAGCAAAGGGCGCGTGGTTCCGAGCGCATCTTGAAGCATGGCGGTGAGCGGCACGGGTTCTTTACGCAATTGCAATTTGCCTCTCGTGATTCGACTGACGTCCAGCAAATCATCGATGAGCCGCACCATATGTTGCAACTGGCGGTCGATCATGTTCCGCGCTACCTGCATGGTCGGGTCGCTCGACCGGCGACCATTGAGTATTTCTACGGCATTGCGGATCGGTGCCAAAGGATTGCGCAATTCGTGCGCGAGTGTCGCCAAGAATTCGTCCTTGCGGCGATCGGCTTCGCGCAATTCATTTTCGACTTCTTTGATCGGGGTCATGTCCTGGACGAAGCACATCCACGAGCGAGCTTCAGGCTCCAAGGCTGCTGCTCCAATGAGAATGGGAACCCTGGTGCCGTTTTTGCGGAAATACTCCTTTTGAAACGGAGTGCAGGCGCCGCGCTCGTGCAGTTCGACGAGTGCGTGTTCGTCCCTGTGCAAATGCTCGGGAGGCGTCATTTGTCGCCAGCGAAGGCGCCCGGTCTGCAGGTCGTCGCGGTCATAGCCAACCATTGCGAGAAAAGCGTCGTTGGCTTCGGTAATTTGCTCGCCGTTTCCGACGAGCACGCCAATGATGTTTGATTCGACCAAACGCTTGATTTTCTCGGCTTGGAGACGCGCGGCATCTTCGGAACGTTTGCGTTCGGTGATGTCGATCCCGACGCCATAAAGCTTGGTGGGTTTGCCATCCGGAGCGTACGTGGCGCGACCGCGACCTTCCATCCATCGCCACTGACTGCTGGCATGCCGATACCGAAATTCGACGACGTAATCTTCACGATTGGCCAAAGCAACTTCGATTGCTGCTGCGATTGGGGAGCGGTCGGCTTCGTGTACGTACTCGTAAAACCCGATTTCGGTTCCGGAAAAGGCATTCTCGGGCAAACCAAAAATTTCCTCGAGCTCGCGACTCCACCAGACTTCGTTCGTCTGGATGTCGCGCCACCACACACCCATCCGCCCTGCTCTCATGGCGAGCGACAAGGCTTCCTGACTCTCGCGTAATGCCGCCTCGGCTTGCTTGCGCTTCGCAACATCCGCGGAAACGCCGGTCCCCTCGGCGAAAATCCCTTCCTCCAACTCCATGTTTCTACCCCTGCAGACGAGGATACCACGAACGTACGCTGGGGATCAAGAGATACACACCGAGCGGCGATCAAAGATCGCTTGCTGGCCCACCTGCTGCGTTTCATGCCGAGTAGAATCGATGTTTGACGGCGTGCATGAAAACGAGTATGTTCGCGGCTTGGTGGGGGGTAATGACGAATGTCTTACTCCGGGCACCGAATGAGAAACGGCATACGGAAAGAGCGATCAGAAGGCCATGATCATTGCGCGTAGTCCATTACGAATCAGCTTGGGAGGCGGGGGAACCGACCTGCCTTCCTATTATCGCGAGCATGGCGGGTTTCTGATCGCCGGGGCGCTCAACAAACACGTCTACGTTTCGGTGCATCGCACGTTCGAGAAGCGTATTTGCGTGCGATATTCAAAAATCGAGCAGGTTTCGACGAATGAGGAGATCAAGCACCCGATCGTGCGCGAGGCACTGAATCTGCTGGGTATTCGAGAACCGCAGCTCGAAATTACGACGATGGCAGACATTCCCGCCGGCACCGGGCTAGGCTCGTCCGGAAGCTTCGGCGTGTCGCTGCTCAAAGCGCTCGCAAGGTTTTCGCGCAAAACCTTGTCACAACGGGAGGTTGCGGAGCTAGCGTCGCACATCGAAATCGACATCTTGCGCGAGCCGGTTGGCAAACAAGATCAATATGCAGCCGCGTTTGGCGGGGTGAATTGTTACGAATTCCGGCCGGATGATTCCGTCGTGGTCACGCCGCTCGCGGTGGACGAACCGGTGCTCGTACGTTTTACCCAGCGGCTACTCTTGTTTTGCACGGGGATTACGCGCGAGGCATCCTCGATTTTGAAAGAGCAGGACGACAAGAGCCGGGCCAAGAGCCAGGACATGATCGACAACCTGCATTTCATCAAAGATATCGGGCTCGAGTCGAAACGGACGCTGGAGCTTGGGGACCTGGATGCATATGGCCGGCTCTTGGACCAGCATTGGCAATGGAAGAAGAAGCGGTCGTCGAAAATGACCAGTTCGGATATCGATCGCTGGTACGACATCGGACGCGCGGCTGGCGCGACCGGAGGCAAGCTCATTGGCGCAGGAGGGGGCGGTTTTTTGATGTTTTACGCGCCAGATCCTACGCCGGTTCGACGCGCCATGGAAGCCGAAGGGCTTCTGGAGCTGCATTACGACTTCGACTATTTCGGAACGACGTTGCTCTGAGAGATCCATCATGCCCACGCGTTATTTCATCACCGGCGGTGCAGGCTTCATCGGCTCGCATCTCACCCATCGGCTTCTGTCCACGACCGATGCCGAAATCACGGTCTTCGACAATTTTCTCACCGGCACCGAGAAACATCTCGAGACTGTGCGAGACAATCCGCGCCTGAACGTGATTCGAGGCGATATTCGCGAGCCCGAGCTGCTCACGCGGTCCATTGCCGGGCACGATATCGTTTACCATTTCGCTTCGAATGCGGACATCGCGAAAGCCATCGTCGAGCCGGACATCGATTTCGACAATGGAACGATGCTTTGCCGCAATGTGCTCGAGGCGATGCGCAAAACGGGTGTGCGACACATTCGTTTCACATCGGGAAGCGGCGTATATGGGGACATTCCGCCGACGCCGATTCCCGAAAATTGGCCGACGATGATTCCCGTATCGACCTACGGCGCAGGAAAACTCGCCGCCGAAGCGCTCATCAGCGCGTATTGCTTCATGTTCGACTTCGAAGGGACGGTCTTTCGGTTTGCCAATGTCGTCGGGCCCCGACAAACCCACGGCGTGGGTTACGATTTCGTCCGAAAACTACGGGCCAATCCTCAGAAGCTGCTCATCTTGGGCGATGGCTCCCAAAGCAAACCGTACATTCACGTCAATGATGTGCTCGATGCCTTCGATTTACTGGAACGCGAGCGCCAAGGACCTTACGAATATTTCAATGTCGGCACGACGGATCATATCACGGTGCGGGAAATCGCAGATATCGTGGTCCGCGAACTTGGGCTGTCCACGGTGACCTACGAATACACGGGCGGTCCGCGGGGCTGGAAAGGCGACGTGCCCGTTTATCGGCTCGATACGTCGAAAATTCGTTCGCGTGGCTGGTCGAGTCTGTATACTTCGGAAGGCGCCGTCACGGATGCCATTCGTTCGATGATTCGCGAAACTGCTTAAAAGGAAAGGTTATCGATATGCGCTTGGCTTATTTGATCCCGGTAGCGATGTTCGTATTCGTCGGGTGTGGCTCGGACGTCATCGAGGTTCCTTATGGCGGCTCGATATCATCGAGTTCCAGCTCGAGCAGCTCGACCGGCGGCGGAATGGGTGGAATGGGCGGCTCTGGCGGCTCTGGCGGGACTGGTGGGATTGGCGGAACGGGAGGAATGCCTGCCACGGCTACGCCAGAATGCGTGGCAGATTCGGATTGCGTGCTCATCAACGATTGCTGCCGATGCGCAGGCGCTCCGAAAAAGGGGCCGCTACCGGAATGCCCGATTACGGAGTGTTTCGCGGCGACATGTGACGTCACGGGTTTGGCCGGTGTTGCGCCATTGTGCGTAGCCGGCCGCTGCGTCGTCGATGCCGATTGCAATCAGGGTCAGGTGCAATGCAACACGCCGCCATTTGCGTGTCCTCCTGGGAAAACCATTCACATCGTCAATGGCTGCTGGGGCGGGTGCATCGATCCGCACGAATGCAAAGAAGTTGGGACGTGTGCGCAATGCCCTGCAGGACAGGCATGTATTGAAAACGTCGACTTTTCATCAAGCCTGCATTGCGTCGAAGTGCCTTCGAGCTGCAATGGGTCGATCGATTGTGATTGTGTGGGAGCAAGCTCGTGCGTCCCGCCGTACTCGTTCTGCGTGCAGCCAGCACCTGCTGAGCTGCGGTGCGAGTGCATCAATTGTTGAGAACGGTCGGTTGAGTTCGAGCACAGGATTCGAGACGAGCGGTTCGATCTGTGCTACTTGACGCCCCGAATGCGTGCTCGTCATCACCTCATCGCACTCGGCCTCGTTTTTGCGGCTGCAATCGGTTCGGATCCTGCCCATGCCATCGTCGTCGAACGCATCGTCGCCGTGGTCGGAGATGACCCGATTCTGATGTCCGAACTGCGAGGTCGTGCGAAGCCGTTCTTGCTGCAAATACAGCAACGTGTGCGGCCTGGCGCGGAGCAAGCCGCGGCAGAATCCGAAGTGTTCAAAGACCTGCTCGTGAAGATGATCGACGAGCGGCTCGAGTCTCAAGCGGCCGTGCGTGCAGGCGTGCAAGTGACCAACGAAGAGATCGACAACGCTCTGCGCAACATCGCGGCTGCGCAAGGGATGAGCGTGCCGGATCTGCTGAAGGAAGCGCGCGCGCGATCGGGGATGGCGGAACAAGATTACCGCGACGAGATTCGCCGCCAGATCCTCGAGGGGAAGATGCTGCAGCTACGCGTGAAAGGGCGCGTGCGCATCACCGAAGAAGACGTGCGAACGATGTACGAGCGGACGTTGCGCGAAGAGCGTAAACGGCGTGATTACCATCCGTCATGGATCGTGTTGCAGATCGTTCCGGGTGCGAGTGCAGCGGTGATCGAGGATCGAAAGAAGCTCGCGCAAGAGCTCGTGGCGCGTGCACGAAAAGGCGATGATTTCGTGACGCTTGCGCAGGCGTATTCGGATGAAGCAGCAACGCGAGATGCGGGTGGTGATCTCGGCATTCGCGCGCCGCAAGGCTCGCCGCAAGCGAAGGCTGGTCAGCGTCCGGTGTTGGCACCGGAGTTCGAAAACGCGGTGCTGGCGCTCGAACCGGGCGAAGTTTCGGAGCCGATCGTGGTGGACCGGGGAATCGTGATCCTGAAGCTCATGTCGCGGCAAGCATCGCGTTACAAGAGCTACGAGGATTCGAAGGACGAGATGGTGCAGCGGCTACAGACGGAGATTTTGGAGAAGGCGAAGCGCAAGTGGCTCGAGGAGCTCAACAAGCGCACGCATGTGGAGCAGAGACTTTAGTCACGGCTTCGCAGCAGCCTTTTCAGCAGCAGCCGCATCCTTTGCCGCCTTGAGTTCCGCATCGGTCACCGCTTTCGCGTCCTTGGCCGCTTTCGCGTCGCGCTTTTCCATTTCTTCTTCCTGCCCCAATAGCTCGAGCAGCTTCTTCTCGTCCTCTTCGCCGCCTTTACCGAGTTTTTCCACGTCGAACGTGAGCATCGGCATTGCACCACCGCCATTCATCACCGGCAACCTGCCGTTCCATCGCTCGAGCGCTCGGTATTGAAGCACGGTCGCGGTCATCGAGTGCTTCAGGATCATGTTGGAGCGCGCTTCAGCCTTGGCCGTGATGAGCTTCGAATCGGCTTCGCCTTTGGCCCGAGCCCTGGCCGCAGACGCTTGCCCTTCAGCTTGCGTAATCGCTTGCTCGGCTTCCGCCTTCACCTGACGTACGCGATTTTCTGCCTGAATCGCATTCTGCGTCGCTTCCATCGCGCGGTTGATCGCAGTGGCCACGTTCTCGGGCAAACGCAACGCTCCGTTGATCGTCAGTTGGTCAATGACAAACCCGTCTTTGCCCAGTTGATCCTGCATGCGCTTTTGCACATCAATCACGAGCTTCGATTTGCCCGAGCCATAGATCTCCTGCACCGGCATGTTCGATGCGACCATGTTGAAACCTTCACGCATGGCATTACGCACGTAACCATTCGACAGGTCGACGAGGTCCGACTTGCGGAAACGCAAATAAAGATGCGGCGCCATCGACGGCTCGATATGGAACGACAAACCAATGTCCGCGTTGATGTTCACGCCTTCTTGCGAGGAAAACGTGATCGAATCGTCCTTCGGGCTGCCTTCGTGTGGATCCTTCGTCCAGACGATGTTCTGCACGCTAATGGGGAACAAAATGAGCTGTTCGGTGAGCGGGTTGAAAAATACCCAGCCAGTGACGACCGGGATGTCATCGACGCCGCGTGAGCTTCCCGCAAGCTTGACGCGAATGCCGACGTGTCCCGCGTCTACACGAATGAGACACGACGAAAGCGTGATGGCTGCAACGATGAGAAAGACTGCCGCTACAGCGATGCGTTTGATGAAGTTACCGGGAGGAGTGGTCGAGAAGGGACGGACAGGTGTCGCCATGATGTGCGACTACCACAATCCGCTCGCTTACGCTTGATGAACAGTCGTAAAGCGCCGACGAGCAAGCGCGCCGAGCGAGAGCAATCCTAGGCCCACGAGCACAACGAGATTGCCGCCTCCTCCAGGACCCGGGCGATTCTTGCCCGAGCCTACAGGAGCAACCGAACCACCCCCTCCACAAATCACCTGCACGTTCTTCGCGATCGCTGCCTGTTTCTGATTGTCGATCTTCGTTTGCCCAGCAGCCGGTTGCACGATGAGGTCATTGGCCAACGCCGAACGCGGCAAATCCGCTTCGATACGCGTGATCCAAACATCCTTGGGGTGCAAACCATTCAGCGCGACCGCGACATCGTCGAGCGTCGAATCAACGACGTCATCGGCAACTCCACAAGCGAGCGTGCGTGCATCGATCTCGCCCGCGCCCACCGAGCCACACGACGGATCATCGAAAGGTTTGTCCAAGGGACACGGGTTCGAAACCATCTGGCCACTGGCGCCAATGTTGAGCAGCGGAGCGATGCACTCGTCCGTGGTTGCTTCGTTGTTCGCCAAGCCTTGCTGAATGTACGCCGCCGCGATCGTATCGGCGGTGATTCCCGTGCCCGGAGGACCGTAGGTTCGAGGGCCTCCGAAGCTGAACTGAGCGGGCAACTGTGACAGCAAAGATCCTTGGAACGCAAACGAAGTCAGCCACGTGGCGCCAGCATTCTGATCGAGCGCCTTCTGCCGCAGCTCGCCGTAGTTCGACGACTGCGTGGCGAAGTCCCACGCGATGAGATCGGTCGGTGCGACGACGTTGCCAAAGTTCTTTGCTTCCCAACGACCTTCACCGATCAAGAACAACGTGAGCGCGACGTTCGCGCCCGTTCCGATCGCCACCATACGCAGCGGAAGCGTGGGGTTTGCCCCCTGTTGCACGACGCGCACGGGCTTCATCGCTTGCACGTCTTTGCCAGGCAAAAGCTTCAACGCGATGAAGTCGAATCCTTCGGATACGTACGAATCGACGACGGGTTGCGTGGAAGGATCGAGCGCAAAACCGTTTGCCTCAAGCCACGTGTTGAGCGCTCCAGGCGTGTCCGTGCTGAGCGTGACCATGCTGTAAGGACCGATCGATCCACGCGAAACGATGGTCACCGCAGGTCCACCACCCGTTCCGGTTCCCTCGCTGGTCGCGTTACTTCGCGCGGACTCATCCGACATTCCACAACCAAAGCCACCTCCGTTACTGCTATCGGCGCACTGAATTTGCGGCTGAAAGATCTGTGTGGTGGTCGCTGCGTCGAGCGTGTCGAACCAGGAATCGTTCGAGAGTTGAACGATCGCTCCGGGTTTGACCGGCAAAACCCATGCAAAACTCTCGGGCGCTCCAGAGTATTCGATCTGATCCCAGAGCACCGTTTGCTTCGGCGAGATCGACAGCGCCATGCGATGCGCAGTGACGACGGTGTTCTCGGACGGCGGCGAGATACATGCGCCACACGCTTGGGCATCGTGCGCCGTTCCCCAGATGGATCCGAAAGCTGTAGCGAGCGCAGGCAAAACGAAACGAAGTCGCATGGCAGTCTCCTTCTAAAAACGTCCGACGGCAGATTATCCGGCACTGGCATCAGCAAGAGCGATGCCGACGCAAGTACGCGCTTTTGGCCACGAAACGACGGCCAATGTGTGCCAAGTGAGGCAGCAGCGTCCCGCTCTTCAAGGCGCAGTTCGCGCGACGTCGATGCGACACGAGACGGCTAGCGAAAGACCGATCTGCTCGATGGAGATCGGCTGCTGATTGATGGCCTGCGGCGGTTCGCAACTGACGATGTTGAGCGGTGTTTTCTCGGACTCGGCCAAGCGCGCAAAGACCCGCGTGCGCTCGACCCATCGCTTCATGAGCTCACCTCGAAACGCATCCGGGTTGCGCAGTTTGACCTCGGGTGCGCCGAACGCAGTCTCCAGTTGCGGCTGGTCTTCAGCAGGCGGCGGGACGAGAGGTTTTCGATCAAACGAGGCTTGCACGAGCGAGGATAAGAGCCGCGCACGCGCCCAGTAGTTTGCTTCGGGAGCGAGCGGAACTTCGACACTGCCATCGATGGTCACGACAAACTTCACAGGCTCGTCGGTCTTCGCTTTGCTCGTGTTCACGTTCGTCACGTTCACGCCCAGCATGTTTGTCGTGGCTGAACCACCCGATGCTGCGCCAAACCGTTCCTGCACGGACAACGTGGCCTTTTCGAGCGTCGCGAGCGTGGCCTTCGCGTCGGCACCTTCGAGTCGCAACACGAACGAAACACACACGAGATCGGGACGCACGACGAGATCGCCGCGTGACTCGCGATGCGGGATCGATGGCATGCTGGGCCCCGAATACGAAGGTGATGATGGCGCCGAGTACGACGAGCTGGACAGGAGCGACGGCGCAGATGGCTCGGGATACGAAGAACCCCCACAAGCAACCGTGGAAAGGATAGCGGCGAAGAAAAACAGAGAACGCGTCTTCATGCGCGTCGAGTCTAGAAGCAAAAGGCTGCGGAGAGCTGGCACAACGGCAGCTCGCGTGCTCTAACGTGGGCCGTTTTCGAGGCCCGCCCGTGTCTGCCGTACATCAGCAATTCCAGAAAATGTTTGCCGCACAGCCGGTCATCCTTGCCCCGATGGAGGACGTGACGGATGCGGTGTTTCGCGCCCTTTGTCGAGAGCTTGGCGCCGACGTGTGCGTGACCGAGTTCGTCAATGTCGAAGGTCTGTTGCGAGGTTGTCGCACCGCACGACGCAAGTTGTTGCTCACTCCAGAGGATCAGCCAACTGCGATTCAGATCTACGGGTCGGACCCGGATCGTTTGGCGGAAGCGGCCGAGGTTGCCGAAGAAGCGGGGCCGGCGTACGTCGACATCAACTGTGGCTGTTGGGTGCCGAAAATCGCAGGACGTGGCGCTGGCGCTGGGTGGCTACGCAATCCAACAGCGATGGTCGAGATGGCCGACATGGTCGTCAAACGGTTGAAGCTGCCCGTCACGATCAAGACGCGCATCGGTTGGGGACCGGAATCGGAGATGCCGATCGTCGAGCTTGCCAAACGCTTGGAAGGCGTCGGCGTGGCAGCACTCACGATCCACTGCCGCACGGCGAACATGGGTCATTCGGGTGCCGCGGATTGGCAGTGGGCACGTCGTGCACGTGAAGTCGTGAAGATCCCCGTCATCCTCAATGGCGATGTCCGAAGCGCTCAGGACGCACGCAGAGCCATCGACGAGACGGGTTGTGCGGGCGTAATGGTCGGGCGTCGAGCCATCGAGCATCCGTGGATTTTCCGAGAAGCTTATTCGCTTTTGCGCGAGGGACGGGAAATCGATCTGCCCACGCCCGAAGAACGAATTGCTTTGTGCAAAAAGCATCTCGTAGTGAACACGCAAGCTCGAGGCGAGCCCTTTGGTGTACGAGTGACACGAAGGCATTTGGCGGGATATCTGCACGGATTGCATGGGGCCGCAGCGCTGCGTCGTGCCTTGAACGAATGCGATTCGCTGGATGGATGTTTGACCATCCTGGACGAAGCGCTGGCGCGACGAGCGGCTTGAGTGCCGGTTTTATTTCGGGTTTTTCCTGACCTAATTTCCCGAACAAACCCGATGGAATAAAGCCGCAATGCGTGGCCAACTCCGCCTCCGAGGTGCGTACGGAGGAATGCATGCACGATGCGGCTCGCTCATGGTCCGGTCGGGAAAAACCACGTCAAGAAACGCTCGGTTCGCCAATGCGGATCCTCGTAGCAGACGAAGATCCAAACCGCAGACGTCTGATGGCGTCGCTCATCGTGGATAAGCTGGCGCCGGCCATTGCGATCGAAGCGGGTGATGTGCCCGCAGCGCTCGAAGCTCTTTTGACCAGGCACCCGGATTTCGTTTTCGCCGACCTCTGTTTGCCCGGACATGCCCAAGGAGGGTTTCGCTTGATCCTCGATGCAGCATCGCTTGGCGTTGCCGCGGTCGTGACGAGCGGTCCGATTACGCGTGCTCTCGAATTACGTCTGGCAGAATTGGGAATTGGCTGGGTGCCCGAAGGCGCCCCGGAAAACGCACTCTTTTCGGTCATCGATCGCGCGCTCGAATCAAGACGCCGCGTAAAAACGGAAAATAAGCCTGCGCCAACGGAATTCTCGAGACCTCGAATGCATACGGCCTAGTCCATCGTTTTACCTCGAGCAATAAGGAAACGTGCGCACCACGGCGGAGACTCCTTCGAATGACCTCGACGAGAGCCTCGTAACCGAGGGGCTCGACGACGATCTCGTCCGACAACTTGGTCGCTTACTCGAAATCGATGCCGAACGAGGGCAGCTCGAGCGTGGCACCACGGAATCGTCTTCGCGCCGCGCGCGCGCACATCTCGCCATTGCAAGATTATGCTTCGAGGCGGGTTTGTCGGATCGAGCCGAAGCTGAAGCTCGGACGGCGCTCGGACTCGCCAAACACGACGAGGATACGCTGACGCTTCTCGCTGCCATTCACCACCAACGTGGCGAGCTTGGAACGGCGATTCGTCTGCACACGGAAGTGGCGTCGCGCAAAACGAGTGAACCGTCGGCGCTGACGGACTTGGGACGGCTTTTCGAGGCGAGTTTGCGTGCCGAGCCTCCACCGTCGCGGCCGTATACCCTTGCCCCGGAGGCTCCAGCGACGCCGGCCGGCATGGCGGACCTGGAACACGCATTTCGGCTAAGTTTTACCGGGAACCTGCAACAAGCTCTCAGAATCGTCGATCGCGTGGCCACGCGTGCGCGGACCGAAGCGCGCTCGCTGTACAAGCTGGCGATGCTGGAACGTGCATTCTTGCTGGAGCAAGCTCACGATGTTCGGGGCGCGATTGAGACGTTGGAACGTCTGGCGGACGAACCGGGGCTGGCGAGTGACGTCGAGCGGCTGTTGTGCTTGTCGATGCTCTACGAGCGAGAAGGCACGATGGAGCGAATCCGGCGAGCATTACGCGCCGTGCGTTATGCGTATCTGGTCACGCGTAGGCCAACGCTTTTGCGACGCATTTCCAGGCTCGTGAGTAAGCTCGGGCATCTGCATTTGGCGGAGCAGTTCGAGGCTCGATATCTCGACGTGTTTCGTAGGCGTATGCATGCGCTGCCTTTGCGAGAAGCGGCGGCAGGTCT
Organism: uncultured Polyangium sp.; assembly: GCA_964514885.1. Lineage (GTDB taxonomy): Bacteria > Myxococcota_A > Polyangia > Polyangiales > Polyangiaceae > Polyangium. The sequence goes on from CAZETM010000119.1 coordinate 15,209, forward strand.
GCGCTCGGCGTACATTCCACCCGAAGGTTTGGCGCGACTAACCTTCAGCCCACGAGCGCTTTTGCATTTGTCGTCGAGACACCACAGTCGAAAACGTGCAGAGCACCGGCGACGAGCCGCCGTACTGGCGCTTTGGGCAGGCGACGCAGTGCGCGCGGAGGTGCTGTTTTCCAAGCTCGATGCAGAGGGACAAACCACAGCGATCGATTTGCTCTACTTCGCGGATGCGCTCGAGGCAGTTGGAGATCAAGCGCGTGCTTTGGAGACGCGGCAGCGGGGCATTGCTGGCCTGGACAAACTCGACGCGGCGTCGTTGGTGCGCATGTGCGGCCGGACAAACTCGACGGCGGATGATGTACTTGGGGCATTGGATAGCCCTGAGCGGCTCGAAGAAGCGACTCGGGTGTTGGAAACGAGGCACAAGGTTTGCCCGGACGATCCAGGTGCGCTCGTGGCACTTTCGCGTGTAGCGAAGGCGCGCGGGTGTGACGGAGATGCAGCCATGTTTGAAGCGCACGCAAAATCGCTCGGGAAACGGCAAGCGGATCCTCGACCGATCGTGCTTGCTGCGGCGGCATTTCGGCACGGCGGTGAAGTGCGGGGCATCATTCACGAGTTGTGGGTGGACAGTCGTTTGGTAGGACGAGGTCGCGGTGGACTCGATGCCGACGATGTGCTGGGCTCGGTAGCTCCGGATTTGCGTACGCGCACGGTGGCGATATTTCATGCGGTGCGGTCGTTTGTCCGGGCACGCTACCCGCATCGAATCGTGCGAGACTTGGATGATCGGCGGTATTTTTTGCGGATCACGAAGGATGACGAGCCGTCGTCGGGGGACAGCGCGGGTTTGCCGATTGCGGTGGCATTTGCAAGCGCGATGTTGGGTATTTCTGCGCCGAGCGACATGGCATTTACAGGGGCCTTGATTTGCGATGCGCACCATGTGCTCACGATTGGAAGAATCGGTGACGTGGACGCAAAGATCGAAGGCGCTTACGAACGTCGGCTACGGAAAATCGTGCTGCCAGCGGACAATCATGACGACGTGGTTTTGGCGGAACGAATTCCGCGAAAGATTGCGGAAGAGACGGTCATTTACGTCCGGACACTGGACGAGGTTTTGGCGCCGATGCTGCGCTCTGCGTCTGGGTGATGATCGGAACGAAATAATCGAGAATCCGATGACCATGATGACAAAAGGGAGAAGCCCCGATCGTCTTGCGACCATCGGGGCTTTCGATGCATTCAGCGGATTGCGAATCAGATGCCGAACGGAGTACGGAAGCCTGCCGCCATGGCCTCGTATTGCTGACGAAGCGCTTGCGCCTGCAGATCACGCTGACGCGCAGCGATCTCGTAAGGCGACAGCGTCCAGGGCGTGGTGCCCCCCGTGTGGCTGAGTCCACCACCCATACCCACGCGTTCACGAATGAACGGGTCGAGATGGGTCGGCGACACGTTCGACCCGGGCCAGCCGGCGATCGATTGCGTGTTGTATCCATACTGCGGATAAACGCCGTAGGGATAATAGGACGAGTGCGTGAAGCCGGGGTTCGAGAAGTCACCGCCGACCGATCGCGGATCGACGCCGCCCATGGTCGGGACGCCGAACCCGGGTTGGCCGAATGTCGCTTGAGGCGAGCCGCCCATTCCCTGCAAACCAACACGCTGGCAGCGGTCGGACAAAATCCTGCACGTCTCGATGAGCAATCCGTTGAGGTGGCTGAGTTGCGCGATGTCGAGGTTCTGGTTATTCATGACATTACCCCCCTGTATCAGGGACTGTTCGACTGCATTGCGCCGGCAAGCATCAGTGCCCTCCGGCGGTACTACTATCCCAGCGCTATCGCACCGGAAATCTTGTTTGGCAGGGCTATCTGCCCCGCGAGTTTGCAGAGACGATCCATTCTCTGCACGGCGCCCTCGGGCTGGCGATTTCGTCCTGGCCACCGGGCGTCACTTGACCTCGATCGGAATCTCCGTATTGTCCCCGGAAGCTCCGTCGGTCGGAATCGATACCGTGAGCACGCCATCGCGCATCACAGCCTCAATGCCGTCTCGGCGAGAGCGCGGAGGAAGCGATATCGAGCGGAGCACGATCCCCTTCTTTCGTTCCTCGACACGACACACGCCGCTCGCATTGCGACCCACCTCCCGTTGTGCTCGAATGGTGAGCGTTTCACCCGCCAGCGATACATTCACCTGATCGCGCGGTATGCCGGGCAAATCGACGATGAACCGCACTTCCCGCTCGAATTCGACTATGTCGACGGGCGGCGCCACGGTCGTGGCCGACGCGCCTTTGCGCGGATCGGCACCGCTTTGCGTCTTCTGCTCCATCAGACGCTTGAATTGCCGATAATTCCCCTCCGCCTGTTCGAGCGGATTCGCCTCGGGCGGAGATTCATACCGACC
>CAZETM010000120.1:0-17370 GCA_964514885.1 uncultured Polyangium sp.
CCTCGTAGACCATGACCCAACCGTCCTTGTTGCCCGCAACGCGCGGAGCAGCTGCTCCCGTGATGATCGACAGCTCGGCCATCTCGGGGAACAACCCGCTGCTCTTGCGCCAGATGCGCCCAAACGTTGCGGTCTTACGGTTCCATACGATCAGCGCGCTATCGTTCGGGCCACCTGCGACATCGGGATGCATCTCCGTGTCGGTGACGATCGTCGTCAGTTTTTGCGGCGCCGCGTCCGCACATCCCCATTCGTTTTGGATGTTCAAGTAGACGTCGAACAAGTTCGCGCTGTTCTGATCACTCGCATACGCGATGGCGACGCGATCGAGGCCGACAGGCGCGATCGATGGTGCACGTTGTTTGAGAGCCGGGGCCGTAGCGCCAGGGTTCGCGCAAATTGCAGGAAGCTTCATTTGTTGCGACAGCGGGAACGGCTCTTCGATCTTGTGCAGATCGTCGCGCAGAAGCCGCATCAGGATGTCGCCCCCACCAGGCTCGTCGCTGTTCGTATACGCCGTGCGTAGTGCGTTGTTCGTCGCATCGGCACCGGGACAAAACGCCATCGCCAGTTGTGACTTCGTGCCGACGCCACCGTTGGTCAACACGGGTGGAACGGTGTTGTCTACCGAGAGCAGGATCTCTTCCGCGGTGCAGTCGCAGCGACAAACCGCGTCCGCGACGATGCCGCTACATTGCTCAGGATCGCCGCCGCTGCAGTTTGCCGCGGGACCAAAGTCACATTGCTCGCCCGTTTGAAGAACCCCGTCGTTGCAGCATGCAGGCGGGTTGAATCGTTGGACCTTGATCGCGACTTCGAGCGGGTCCTGATCAATCTTCGTGACTGTGCAGCCTTCAGCCAAAATGCCGGATGCAGCTTTGGCCACGACAGCGAAGATTTTCTCCGTACCGTCCTGCGCGAGCTCGATCTCTTTGCACCACGTCGCGCCACCGCTGCACGAACCCTTTTCGAGTTCGAACGTTTGCACCCCTTCGCCCGTGGGCATCTTGTCCACTCCGCCCGTCGCGAGACACTTGGCGAGCTTCGAGTCGAAGACAGTGAGCGACACGCTCGAAGCATCATCGAGCAGCCCGAGCGGCGTGCGCATGACGAGTCCAACGCGGACCGGAGCCTCGGAACATGCGCCGATGGCAATGGCGGCAGGAAGGGCGGGAAGTAGACCAAGCAATAGGCGTGAGCGACGCATGCTCAGGAGTCTATTACAGCTCGGCAGATCGTTGACGCGGTTGTTGTCGGTTAGAAGCCCGACGCGGAGCTCGCGTCGACGTTGCGTTTGGGAGCGGCGAGAGGGGTACGAGTGGTGCCTCCACCGGGAGCCGAAGCCTTTTTGGCTTTGGAAGCTAGTTCGGTCGGCTCGGAAGGTTTGGCGGCAGCGGCAGGCGCTGCTGCACCGGAGCGACTCGCAACAGCTCCTCCAACAGGTTCAGGAGCGGCTGCGGCATCAGAGTCGCGCAAAGCTTCTTCAGCGCGTGCTCGATAACCATCCGAAGACTTGAGCGACGACAGAAGCTCGCGAGCTTTGTCCCTGTTGCCGAGGCTCTTTTGGCACTGCGCGGCTTCCCATGCGGCATCGGCAGCGGCAGGTTGTCCGGAAAAACGTGTGCCGATGTCTTCGTACATCGCGACAGCAGCGCTGCATCCCGATCGATCTCGGGTGGCTCGAGCTTGGGCAAGCGCCTTGCCTGCATCTGCATCCGATGCTCCACCGAGTTTGTCTTGGCCGTCTTTGCCTCTGGCCTGCTCAGTCTCGGACGGCGGGGCGGCAGCGGGTGCTTGCGCCGCAGCAGCGAGCGGTTGATCGGCTTCGTCCGGTGTCGGCACGCCTCGTTCGGTCACGGCTACGGGGGATGTTCCCACCGTGCCGGGTTTGGCGCGGAGCAGCAGCAGACTCGATCCGATGACGAAGAAAAACAGCGCGGCCATGGCGAATTGAGGCCGCATCGCGTGGCTTCCTGCCCACGCGAGACCACGCAAAATTTGACGATGCCAAGGAGTTTTTCGTTGTGCAGCGAGAGCCGCAGCGAGGATTCGATTTTCGAGATCCGGGCTCGGTTCTTCGAGCGGAAAGCTTGCGCCTTCACGCGTGCTGCGCAGTCCGTTCCAGGCTTCGGAGCATCGAGCGCAGGAATCAACGTGTCGGCGGAGCGCTGCTGAGGTCAGCTCGTCGAGCTCCCCATACAACGCGTCCATCACGACCTGGTCGAACTTCTCGCAATCCATGAACCACCTTGCCCGGCGTTACCGCAGGGCCCGAGCATAATCCTCGTATTCGGAGAGCGCTTGCTGCAAGCGCTCGAGGGCATATCGCATTCGACTCTTCGTCGTATTTTCTGGCACTCCAACGATCTCGGCGATGTCCTTGAACGGCACGTTTCCCAGTTCCCGCAACAGAAAAACCTCACGCTGTTCCGGCGGTAATTCCTCGACCGCCCGCGTGATGCGTTGGCCAAGCTCGGCGCCGATCGCGACGCGATCAACCGATGCCGTAAAGTGCGCATCGGCAATGCGCTCGCCAAGGGTCGGACCGTCTTCGCCGCTTGCTGTGCTCGTGGCTTGATCGAGCGACGGGTGGCGGCGCAAGGCAGCTTTGCGCAGATGATCGATGCAGACGTTGCGGGCGATCGTGTAGGCCCACGTGGAGAAGCGTGCTTCGTGTTTGAAGTCCGCCGCGTTCTGCACGATCTTGACGAACACGTCCTGTACGAGATCTTCGGCGACTTCACGCATACGCACGCTGCGCAGGATGAAGTTGTAAACCGGGGTCTTGTGACGTCGAACGAGCCCGGTGAAGGCGGATTGATCTCCACCTTGAAACCGCATCATCAAGACTTCGTCAGCAACCTCCTCGCGTGACAAGGCCAAGCGTCACCTCCCGTTTGCTCGTCCGACCTGCACTCGGTCGGGCGGGGTGGGAAGGTGACGAGCCTCTAGGCGGCCCATGAGACGCGCGAGGGTGCTCGAAGTTCTGACGCCGGGTTGTCGTCCCTGCACGAGCCCACCTTACTCGGATCGCGGGCGCGAGGGGAGGAGTCGACGCTCGGTGCGCGACTGGCAAGACGTCTTTCATGACGCGCTGCACGGAAATCCACGGTTGCGCAAGGTACGATCCGAAAAGTAGACTGGGACGGCGAGGGACGGCATCGTCATGTGCCATCCATCGGGCGGATTGCTTTCACCACGGGATTGTCCTTCATGCGATTTGCGAAGAAGACTTTTGCTGCGATCATCGCAGCTTCGTGGTTTGTCGCGGCTTCCGCTGATGCTCAAGTGCCGCCCGCGCCAAACCCTGCGCCTGCCGCGACAACTGCATCGGCAACTCCGCCTGCACAGCCGACTGCGCTTCCCGGACAAACCTTTCCGATGCCTGGACAGCCGCCAGCGGCTCAACCCACGGCGGGACAGCCTGTGCCCGGACAAACTCCGGCGGGTATGGACGGACAAACTTACGCGATTCGCTTGCGGGATCTCGAACAGCGCATCGACGAGCTGAAAGAGCAAATTCGTCGCAGCCACACGCGTTTGTCACTGCTCAGCGACACCATCCTCGCTGGCGGAGGCGGAGGTGGATCGCGTTCGATCATCAAGTTTTCCAACGAGATCTCCACGGCCTGGAAGGTCTCGAAACTGCTCATCGTGCTCGATGGATCAGTGCAATACAGCAAGACCGAACAGCAGGGCATGATCGCCGAAGCAGGTGAAATCCCGGTGTTTACTGGGACGATCCCGCCGGGTGACCACACCGTGCAAGTGCTCGTGAACCTGACGGGCACGGGGTTCGGCGTGTTTTCGTATTTGAAGGGGTACAAGTTCGAGATTCGATCGAACCACTCGTTCACGGCGCTCGAAGGCAAAACGACGAACCTGCAGATCGTTTCGTTTGAAAAAGGCGGGGCAACGACACGTTTCGAAGAGCGACCCGCCGTGCGTTACGGCGAGAAGGTCACGCAAGGACTTGGGGATTTGCCCGCAGCCGGCGCGCCTGGCGCAGGCAAGTGACGGGCACGTGAGGGGACGGATGTCGCGTCGCCGATCCATCGTTTTTCGTTCGGCGATTTGCAGCTTGGTGCTGTTTGTCTCGGTACTGACTTCGTCGCTGCCGGCTCACGCGATCGACAAGGACCAGGCTCTCACGAGCGCAACGCAGCAGATCCGAGTCGCGGTCAGCGACATGCGCGGCATCGAAGAAACGATCATCAGGTCGCGTAGTGGTCAACGCGCGGCGTCGCAAATGGTTGGTGACGCGGTGCTTCTGATGGCCAGTCGCGATTGGGATCGCGCGGCGGTCGTGCTCAACAAGATCGTCGAAAAGTTTCCCGATCATCCCACTGCGTTTCCCGAAGCGATGTCCTTGCTTGGCGAAGCGTATTTCTCGTCGGGCCAATATTTGGCTGCGCGCCGCGTGTACCGAAAGATCCTCGATCGTTGGCAGGAGCCGCGTTTTGGCTCCTATCAGCTCACGTCGCTCGAACGGCTCGTTGACGTCGCAATGCGCACGCGTGACGAACGAGGTCTCGACGAAGTGTTTGCCGCGATGAACCGGCTCAATCCAGCGGCGGTCACGAGCGGCATCATGTATTCGCGGGGCAAAGGTTTGATCCTGAAAAAGGATTGGGCGGGCGCCAGGCAAGCTTTATTGGCCGTTGATGCTCAAAGCAAATACCTGCATCAGGCGGGCTATTTGCTGGGGCTCGTGGCGATGAAAGAGGCCACGCCGCCTCCTCAGGCGTTGCCAGCAGGCGCTTCTCCTCCGCGTGTGCCTCGGCAGCGATACGTTACGGCGATCGATACATTTCTTCGCGTCACGCAATTGCCAGCAGACACGCCCGAGCACGCGCAGGTAATCGATTTGTCGTGGCTGGCGATTGGGCGGCTGTTTCACGAAACCGAACAGCTTTTGCAGGCGGTCGATGCGTACAATCACATCAATCGCTCGTCGCCCGAATTCGGCACGATGCTTTACGAGCTTGGGTGGGTGTACGTTCGATTGGGCGATATCGAGCGAGCGCAGCGTGCGCTCGAGATTTTGTCCCTTGCCGATCCGAAGAGCAAAGACATTGCCGATGGATTGCTGCTTCGCGCAGACTTGATGCTGCGCGGAGGTCAATTCGAGAAAGCGCTACGCGTCTATGAAGGCGTGCGAGCCGAATACGATCCCATTCGCACGCAAATCGATAATTTCCTTGGGGCGACGACCGATCCTTCGGTTTATTTCGACAAACTGAGTCGCGGCGAAACGGCGGCATTCGATAGCACGACGTCGTTGCCCTCGTCCGCGGTGCAATGGGCGCGTGAAGAAGAAAACGGGCCGGCTGCAGCCGCAATCGTCGATTCATTGGCGCAATGTCGCAAGCTCATCAAGCAATCGAACGAAATGATCCGCAGGCTCAGTGTGGTCATGTCGTCATCGAATCGTGTGCGAGCGTTTCCTGATTTGAAAGCCGGTGAAGAGCGAGCGCTGGGGCTGGTCAATCGAGTGGCCGTGGCGCGTTTGTCGATTGGCCAGGGCATGGACGAGGTCGAGCCGTCGGGTTTGTCCGGGGAAATCGGTCAGGTTCGAGCTCGACGAAGGGCGCTCGAAAAACGCCTGCGTATGCTTCCTGTGAACGATGCGGACTTTTTGGATCGCGAAGCGCAGGCGATGCGTCAATGGAACGCGCCTTCGCAAGCCGTTCAGCGCATGTCGCTCGAACTCGATGCAATGGACACGCAGATCAAGGCGTTGCGGCGAATCTTACGTGATGCATCGCGAGGGACGGTGCGTGACCCGACGATCGTGCAGCGATTCGAGATCGAATTGGCGCAGCACGAAAAGGATGTCGAATATTACCGCAATCAGGCTTCGGTGCTCGAACGGGTCGTGGGTGCGGGCAAGATGCAAGTGGGCTTTGGCGACCAACGGTTTGTCGAGGATGCGCAGGTACGGCTTGCATATCGGGATGCGATCATTCGTGAAATGCAGCTAGCGATTGCCGGAGGCGGTGGCGGGCAGCTTGCGGAATATGGGAAACGCGTAGCGCCGATTTTGCGCGAGGCTGAAGATGCGGACGGGCGAATTCTCGGCGCGCTCACGGCGCTCGAGCAGGAGGTCGCTAGGCGCACGAATGAAGTCCGCGGGATCATGGAGCGCGAGACGACGGCGATGGTCGGATACGAGGTCGAGCTGGAGCGGCTCGACAAAGAGGCGCGTGGCGTCGTAGGCGAAGTGGCCCGGAAAAACTTTTCGGTCGTACGAGATCGATTGCGGAATATCGTTTTACGTGCCGACGTGGGCATTACGGAGCAAGCTTGGGAGGTGCGCGAGGAGCAATTGACGCGCGTTCGTAGCTTGCGAGTCGAGCGTGTGCGCGAGGAAAAACTGCTCAAGGAAGAGCTCGACGAAGTGCTCGAGGAAGCCGTCACGCCGGAGGAAAAGCCGAAGTGAGTAGCATGCAGCCTCGACGAGCCAGGTCACATCGGATTGCGGCGTCCGTATTGGGATTGCTCGTGGCGACGAGTATTGCGGGCGGTGCATATTCGCAAACCGAGCCACAAAAGAAGCCGCAAGTGCCTTGGGAGACGCCGCCGGCAGCAACGTCGGCAGCTACCGCAACGGCTTCGGCGCAGCCTCCGTCGGCAGTCGCGTCGGCAGTCGCGTCGGCAGTCGCGACACCGTCAGCGATTACGGCAACTCCTGCGGCGGCACCTACGCAATCGGTTTCTGCGGCGCCCATTCCGCCGCCGGTTCCCAGGTTTGCGGGAATTCGTCGCAAGGTACAGGCGCCGCCGCCGCCGCCGCCCACGCCAGCGCAAGTTGCCGCATTGGCTGAACTCGAAAAAGAAGCCGAGGCATTTCGTCAATACGCGACCGATTATCGCGGGGCGATGACGCGGATCATTCAGAACCATTACGAGGAACGACGGCGCCGGGTCATCGATGCTCTCGATCGAGAAATCAATATCGAGAATCTTGGCTTGAAGGATGCGCGAGCCGAAGCGATTCGGCGGCTCGAAGAATTCGTAAAACGTTATTCGGGGACGAATGCGCATCCCGAAAGCACACCGACGGCAATGTTCAGGCTCGCGGCGCTTTATGAAGAGCGAGCGCGTGACGAAGGCGACTTGACCGAGGACCTCGGGGTTGCGCTTTTGCCAGCGATTGCATTGTACAAGCGAATCATTCGCGAATTTCCGGCATACAAAGAATTGACCGGCGTTTATTATTATCTCGGCCACGCGCTGAACGATTCGAACCGATTTCCGGAAGCGCAGCAAGTCTTCCGGTCGCTGGTTTGTCACAACAAATATCCATATCCTGTCGAGCCGGACCCGAATGATCCCAGCAAGGACACGCCGGGCAAGCTGCCCCAGGATCACGACCGACCTTATTGGAATGCTTGGGAAGCGCGGCATCCAGAGCCCATTGGGCTGCTGAAAGCGCGACAGGGCGCGAATGCGGACACCGAAGAAACCGTGTTTGTTGATCCGTACCCGGAATCATGCATTCCGCTCACGAAGAGCAAATTGTTGTCGGATGGCTCCGAGCCGCGGTATCTGGCCGAGGTTTGGTGGATCATCGGCGATTACCACTTCAATGAACTGGACCAGGGCGCTGGGCCCTATACGTTCAATCGCGCCGAAGCTGCCTACAAGCGGTCGCTGTTTTACAAGAACCCGCCCGTATTCGACGTCGCGATGTACAAGCTCGCGTGGACGTTCTTCAAGCAGCAGCGGTACGAAACCAGCGTAAAACAATTCGTCGATCTATTGAAATACGCCGACGAGCAAGAAAAGAAGACGGGTGATACGGGCTCGGATTTCCGTTCCGAGGCGTATACGTACATGGCTGGCGCGCTGACGTATCTTGATTTTGCGGGACCTGGCCAGGGCGAGCCTTTCATTCCGCGCAGCGACGTGCTCGACCTCGAGAAAGACGTGCGGATTGCCGAGCAGAAGATGCGCATTGCGATCGATCGCGTGCAGAATCCTCAGCTCATTCCACAGGATCGCAAGTGGACGGTCGAAGTCTACAAAGCGCTCGCGGCTGAATACAAAGAGCTGAATCAATACCGCAACGTGATTGAAGTCAGCGAAATTATTCTGAAGCGCTGGCCGATGGATCGAGACGCGCCAGTCTTGCAAACGCAAATCGCGGACATTTACGATATGCTCGCGACGCGGGCGCGTGAAGGCACGGCCGAGAAAGCGGAGAATGCCAAAAAGGCGCTCGATGCACGGACGAAGCTCGCCGCTTATGTGGGAAACACGCCCTGGGTCACGGCCAATCGAGGTGATCCCGAAGCCATTCAAGCTGCTGAAAAGCTCGTGCGGGGTGGATTGCGCCGAGCCGCTGCGGATCATACGAATGGCGGCAGTGCGCTCGTGAATTTGGCTTCCGGCACGAGCGACGAAAAGGATCGCGTGAAGCATTACGAGCGAGCGCTTTCCGAATATCGCATGGCCGTGACCGGATGGATGGGCGTGCTCGGCGAAGATGATAACGCGCCGGATGCTTACGAAAGTCGATATTGGCTCGCGGATGCGAGTCACATGATCGTGGTCATTCAAGTGCAGCTCGACCGGTCACCGACGGCGGAGGATGTCGAGGCGGCGCGACGTACTGCCGTGGACGTGCGCGACTCCAATGAGGACGACAAGTATTTGCAACCCGCGGCCTATATGGTCGTCGATACGGCATATCAGTTGCTAATCGACCAATATCGCCTTTTCAAGCGATCGGGTGGTAAAGAAGGCATTCAGCAACGCGAACGCCTGAATCTGGTCATGGAAAACGACCAGCCGAAGGTAAGCGAAGAAGAAATTCCGAAAGCCGTGCAGGCAGCGATTGCCGCTCGCGACGAATACGTGCAGCGCGTGCCTCCGACGAGCGATCTGATGACCAAAGATCCTACGACGGGTGCGGAGCAAAAGAACGGCGAGCTTTACGCGTACCAGTCGGGCGAATTCTTTTTCCTGTACGGGAATTTCAAAGAAGCGCAACGCCGTCTCGAGCCGATTTACGCCGAACAATGCGGAAAGAGCCCGTTCGGTTACCTCGCGTGGGAAAAACTCACGACGATGGCGAACTTGATGAACGACATTCCGCGTTCACGAGCCCTTGCCGAAATGGCGCTGAAGAAGAGCTGCGCCGTCAACGAGGAACAAAAGCTCAAGGAAGAGGGCATATCGCGGCCCACGATTTCGCGCGGTTATTACATCGATGCGGCGGCCAAGTTCGAGAAGGCTGAAAAGATGCCGAATGGCCCCGAACGTGCGCAGGCGTGGCGGGAAGCGGCGGCTCTTTATCGCGTAGCGCTCGAAAAGGCTCCCTCGCGCGACGAAGCGCCCGAAGCCGCAATGAACGGCGCATTCTGTTACAAGCAAGTCGGCGATTACGACCAAGCCATTGAAATGTATGCCTTGTTCATCAAGGAATATGGCAGCGAAAATCGCCTGGCGAAGCTCGACAAGGGCGATCCGAATGCCAAACCGCCCGCATTGCCCGAGCCGAAAAAGTTAGCCGAGCGCGTGAAATACCTAAAGCAAGCTTATGACGCGCTCAGCGCTTCGTACGTGCTTTTCTTCAATTATCGCGCGGCGGCTGAAACGTACGACACGATTTCGCGCGGTGCTCGATTCGAGCAAGCGGCGCGTCGAGCGGCGGCGCGTAACGCGGTTCTGCTTTATGCCAACGTCGGCGAGCGGGATCGAATGGTTGCGTCACGTGGGAAGTTTATGGAGCTCGATCCGCCCGCCGATCAAAAAGCAGAAATCGATTGGCTGGTTACTTCCGCGGACCTCAAGGTTTGGGACGAAAAGGGTATCGATGACGGGGCGAACAAGGCGGCGCGTCTCAAAGCGATTACGTCGATGGAGGAATACGTCACGGCCAATCGCAACAATGCTGCGGCGGCGCCTTATGTCGTGCAAGCTGCTTATCACGCGGCGAAGTTGTACCGGGCTGGCAGTGATCCCAAAGCTGCGGATTGGTGCCGCACGACGATTGGCGCATTCGATAAGTTCCGTAGTGCAGCGCAAGGGCCCGGAAAAAAAGCGCTCGGCAGTCCACAGGCCGATATGGCCGCCGAATGTGCATATCAGGCCGTCGACGAAAAATTGAAGGCTGGCTGGGACTACGATTCCAATCACCACCGTTACAATGGCGTCATCGACAAGGTGATCCAAGAATACAACGATGACCTGAAGAAGGCTGGCGATAGCTTCTTTAGCGAATTGCAATCCGTCGTCACGTCGTACGAATCGCGCACGATGTCCGTCACTGCTTTTGCGCGCCAAGGCTCGCTTTACGATTCTTGTCGCACCGGTCTTTACAATACCCGTCCTCCGGGGCTCAAGCTTTATACCGACCGCGAGGAAAAACTGCTCAAGCTCGCGGAAACGAGCGATCGTGAAGATTTGCAGGAAACGGCCGACGCCATTCGTCAGCGACGTCGTGAACAATGGCGAAGTGCGCGCGAGCGACTGCTCAATGATGCGGATCGTGCAATGGTCAAGTTCTACGTTCAAGCCGTCGTGTATGCGCGCGCGTGGAACCTTCGCACGCCGGAAATCGACCGTGCCATTCAGCGCCTCGCGTTTTATACGGATATCCTTGGCGATGCGAAGATTCGCGAAATGAGCCAGGGGATCATCGATCCTGAAACGCGGCAGCCATTCGTGTACGAAGATGGGTTTTTCTTGCGCACGCGCCCGGGCATGTCTCCGCAGCTCGTTCCGGACACATTGCCCGTGCCGCTGCCCGTGGGGGGCCCATGAGCGGTCGAATGCGATTTTTGATTGCATCGTTTGCGAGCCTTGCATTTGTGGTGCTTGCGGGCGCGTGCTCGGAAACGACGCAGCAGCAAAATCCGGCTGCAGCGCCACAGCCGACTGCTCCGGGACCGCAGCCGTTCGCGGGCAATCCATTCACTCAACCCATGGGTGCGATGGGGCAACCTCCGACTCAGCCAGGGACGGATCCGAATGCGCCACCTGGTGCTCAGGCGCCAGTTCCCGAAACGCCCCCGTCGGCGCCCGCTGCAATGGCGGCCATGCAGCAAGGCACTGGGGCGTATGTCTCGGGTGACCTCGAAGCTGCCAGGAATTTTTATCGTCAGGCCACGCAAATTGACCCGGCATCGCATCATGCCGCTTATGCGCTGGCGGTCGTGCAGGAGCGTTTGCGGGAGCTTGATTGCGAATCCAATTATATCAAGGCGATCGGGATTGCGCCGAAGTTCGAGCCGGCGATCATTGCGTATTCGTTGCTTCTGATCCGTCGTGGCAAATTTGCCGACGCAGAACGAATGCTGAACGAGAAACGTTCGCTTCTTGGACGGAGTGCGGCCATTACGGCGACGCTCGCGGAAGTGAAGAGCTTGCAAAAGGATACCGGATCGGCGCAACGTCTCGCCCAGGAAGCGCTCAAGATCAATCCAGATTATCGTCCGGCGATGGTCATCATTGCGCGGGATCATTATCGAAATCGGCGTCTCGACTTGGCGCTGTACGCGTTACAAGCGATTTTGGATGGGTTTGGCGAAGAAAACCCGGCGCGGGACAAGGAAAACCCCGAAGCGTTTTTGCTCCGCGGGCTCATTTTGCGCGAACAGGGACAACGCACCGCTGCGATGGATCAATTTCGCAAGGTGCTGCAGACGAGGCCTGATTTCGTCGAAGCGCGCACGCAACTAGCCACGATGCTGCTCGAAGCGGGCAATGCGCAAGAAGCCTTGATGCTGCTCTAGGGCGCTGTCCGTTATGATGGCTTCAGCGTCCCCATTCGCTTGGGTCTCGGGGACACCTATCGTTTGCTCGGACGTTATGGCGATGCCAAACGCGAATTCGAATGGGTGCTCGCGCGTGAGCCTTCCTTGCCGCAGGTCCATTACAATCTGGGATTGCTTTATCTTTTTGCTCCGAGCATTCCAGGAATGACCGCAAAACAGCAGATCGCCGAAGCCATTAAAGAACTCAAGCGTTTTCAAGATATTCGGCGCAAGGGTGAGCGAGACGATTCTGAAGAGCTTTTGCAGCGCGCGAAATTGAAAGAGGGCGAGCTAACTGCGGCTGCTGCGGCCGAAGCGGCTCCGCCTGTCGCGCCGTTGCCCATGCCTGCCGCAGATGGTGGCGTATCGGATGGTGGTTTCGCGGATGGTGCGCCGCCCGGTCCCATGATGCCCGGTCCGCAACCGACCGCTGTTCCTCCAGGACAACCGGGTCAATTGCCGCCGCCGGGTCAACAACCGCCTCCTGGTCCGCCCGGACAAACTCCACCTCCGTCGGATCCGTCGCAGCCACCGCCAGCTCCGCCGCCCACGGTAGCGCCTCAACAGCCCCCGCCAGGAGCGCCTCCGCCCGCGCCGACGTCGACTGCGCCCGCGGTGCCATTTTGAAATACGACAAAGTCGTGGACACCGATGCCTATGCAAGGCATCTTCGTAATCGGAGTTCGAGTATGCGCAAAGCAATGATGATGGTGGCCGGGATTGTGGCGCTTTCGACTGCCAGCCAGCCCGCTCGTGCTCAAGACGCGAAAGACAAGGAAAAGGACAAGGCTCGCGGTGCGATTACCTTGACCGAGGTCACGATTACCGGCCGTATTGAAAAACCCATTGCGGCGGTCGACGTGGCGCGTATTCAGCCCAGGCTCACGCTTGCCGAACTTCGCCAACCGTTCCTCGATCGCATCGAGCAGGCCATTTACAAGCACCCCTTCTGACGTCGGCGTGTTCGGTCTGTCTATCTCCTTTACTTCGCTCGTTTTTCTCGTCCTGCATATCGCCATTTCGATCGCCGCAGTGCTGCTCGCTCGCGCGCATCTCGTCCGAGTGCAGTCCATGTTGTCCGGACAAACTCGCCCCCTCGTTACTCAGCTAGCACGTTTGCCCGAGGCTGAGCGGCTCGACGCGTTGCGGCGAAAAGCATCTGCGGACACTCTCGAATGGCGCATTGCGGACGAGGCATTGCAGGTGGGTGAGCCGTATCAGGCGGCTGCGGTCGATGCTGTATTGGCTGACGTTTCGCTTGGTTTGGAAGAACGATCGCATTGGCCGCGGGCTGCAGCGCGAATCGCAGGTTCGAGCGGCGTGTTGCTCATGGCGCTCGAGCTGGCCTTGCGTCTCGAAGTGTTCGTGGCGGTGATTTTGCTCGTCGGAAGCATCGTTTCGGTCATTGTTTGCCTCTCGATCGATCGCCGTGCGGCTGCGATCTCGGCCGAGCGATGTCGCGACATCGATGCGCTCGTCGATGTGCTCGGTTTGCGAGGTTCCCCGCAGACTCGGCGTCCCCCAAAAGCATCTTCGGCGAAGTCTCGACGCACGCGCCGAAGTTGAGCACCTCGTGGAAAAAACGTTGCAGGCTTTACCTCATCCACACCCTCGTGTACTCTCGTCAAACTTCTTTGATGGCTGAGCGTCAAAAGGGCTTTCCGGAGGCCTCGGGATGACAGAGCAGACGCAACCGCAGTCGGGTTCGACGACGAGACCTGGTCAAATGACCGCAGTTATGCGGGCCATGAACCAGACGGCTGGCCCGAAGGTCTTGCGCGTGGGTCTTGTTCAGGGCGGCAAGGTGATTGAAGAGCGCGTGATCAAGCAGCGCGTTCACGTCACGATTGGCCCGAGCGAGAAAAGCACGTTCGTCACACCCGGCAAGAATGTCCCTTCGAACTTCAAGCTCTTCGAGCTTGTGGGCGACGACTACGTGCTCAACTTCCTGGACAACATGTCTGGGCGTTTGGCGCTGAAAACGGGCGTCAGTGATCTTTCCGAGCTGAAGTCGCAGGCCAAGAAGTCGACGATTAGCGAAGCGACCGTGTACCAAGTGCCGCTCAGTGAAGAGGCGCGAGGCAAGGTCGTCGTTGGAGATACGACGTTTTTGTTCCAGTTTGTCGCGGCACCGGTCGTGGCATCGAAGCCTCAGTTGCCGGTGGCGGTGCAAGGTAGCTTTGGCCATTCGATTGATTGGTCGACGACGATCATCGCGGGATTTTCGTTCCTGTTGCACTTTGGCGCCGTGGGAACGATTTATTCCGACTGGATGGATCCGCCGGTGAACGACGAGGTCGACGTCGCGCAAATTCTCGAATCCATCAAGAATTTGCCGGTTCCTCCGCCGGTTGAAGAGCCCAAGGACACGGCGGAAACGGCGCCGACGTCTCAGGCCGCAGCCGATGCGCCGAAAGCGCCTACTGCGACGGCATCGAAAGCGTCGGGAGCTGCCGGTAAGGTTAGTGATGCGCGAGCATCGCAGATCAGCAATGAGCTTGCGCAGCTCGACATGCAGATGCTTGGCGCGTTGAACAGCATGGGCAATGCGACGGCCGGGGTGCTCGAGCGAGGTGACGTACCGCTTGGGCTCTTGGATAGCGCTGCGGCTTCGGGTGCTGGTGCTGGCTTGGGAGGTTTGGCGGGCCTGAACATTGGCGACTCTGGAGGTGGCACAGTTCGTCCTGGTGCTGCTGGAAACAGTTTGGCCAATATCGGTGACACTGGAGCATCTGCGCAGACGGCTGGCAGTTCTGCTGGTGGCGCGGTGAAAAAGGTCGAAGGGCCGAAGGGCAATGCTCAAGTTGGCGGAGCGGCCGTGACTGGCAGCGTTGCCAATGCCCAAAGCGTCGTTGCCGGCATGGGCGCCGGTTTTCGACGTTGTTACAACCGCGGTTTGCAAACCGACCCGAATATGAAGGGATCGGTACGTATTACTGCGAGAATCGGGCCAAACGGCGAAGTCCTTTCGGCGAGTCCTTCGGGGGGCGGTGGTCTTGGCGGCGACGTCATTTCTTGCGTCGTCGCTCGTGTACAGAGCGCGCAGTTTGCCCCGCCAGACGGTGGTGGTGCGACTGTCGTCATCCCGGTCTCGTTCGTAAGCCAGTGACTCTGACCAGCCCAGTGCACTCGAAAAGAAAATTTTCGACGACGCGTGAATGCTTCCGCGTGAGTGTGCAACGAAGCAAGAGTCTGGGTTGGTGCGCGTTCGTGACGTTTTATTAACGCCCGGGCGCGTTGACACGTTGACGGTTATGCTTCTAATGTCCTTTAGGGCACGGCTTAGGAGAACATCGATGCGACGGGAACGTATCCTCGGCTTCAGCGCAGTCTTCGCACTCTCGCTGCTTGTTTTGCACGGTGTTGCATCTGCGCAGGCCGAATTGGCCCGGCCAGCTCCTCCGCCCGTTGACCTTGGTTTGCAGCAAAAGGTGAGTTTGTCCCCGGCAGAGCAAGCCTCGGAAGCTCGCGAGATTCTCACGCGCATGGACAGTGCGCGCATCGCGGTGCGGCGAATGCTCGAAGAAGCCCGTGCACAGAGGGACGTCGTCAAGACGCTGTGCTTGGATGACAAACTCAACCAGTTGGATGTAGCGCTGCGAAACGCACGGGATCGCATGACGGCGATCGATGGAGCGGTTCAACGAAACGATGCTGATTTGACGAGCCACGAGTTCACGGTTCTCGGGGTTCTTCGTCAACGAGGCGAACAACTCGTCGCAGAAGCGAACTTGTGCATCGGTAAAGAAGCCGAGATGCTGGGGGAGGCCGCGGTCATTTCCACCATCGATCCTGCGATTGCCGACGAGCCTGCTTATTATCCGCCCAACATCATCATCATCGAACCTCCTCCTACCGGCAGCGTGATCAAGTGAGGTTCGGCCGATTGGTGCGGGAATTCTGACCGAGTATCCGATGAAATTACGTGGCCTCTTGTTCGTGGCCGTGCTTCTCACGGTGCTCGCGCCCACGCCTGCTTTCAGCCAAGACCAACCGTGGCTTGCGGATCGCAAGTACACCGTCGGTCCCGGTTATCGAGTAGGCAACTTCGAGCTGCATCCAGGATTCGCGACCGAATTCGGATACGACTCGAACTTCTTCATGCGTGCCAGCCAGGGGGACATTCAAGGCGACCCCGTCGGATCGATGCGTTTGCGCATCACGCCGTCGTTTTCGTTCTCGACCCTGGGCCCTCAACGAAGGGCGGCAACTACGAGCCAACCGCCTCCGCCACTCGAGATCTTTGGCGGCGTTTCGGCGACCTACAACGAGTTTTTTCCTGTCTCGGGAATCGAGTCCGATCAAGACAAACTGAGCGAGAACCGAAACCTCAGCGGTCAAGCAGATCTGCGTTTGAACATCAACTCCGGCAATCCTTGGTCGGGGGCACTGACGGCGAATTTTGCGCGGTTGATCCAGCCTTCTCAGGAAGGCATCGTGGGGCAAGGGTTCAACCGTTTGGTTCCCTCGGCAGGTGCCGAGCTCATTTGGACCCCCAACAACGGGATGCTCGATTGGCGTCTCGGGTACAACTTCACGGGCCTCATCTTCGAGACCGATCGTTTCGATGTGCTGACGAACTTCCACCACACGTTGCAGACGCGTGGTCGGTGGCGTTTTCTGCCTCGTTCGGCGCTGATTTACGATGCCCGGGTCGGGTTCATCCAATACTTGAACCAGGACGGCGACAAAAGCGGCTCGATGCCTCTTCGGGTGCAGCTTGGCTACAACGGCCTCATCACGCCCAACTTTGGGGCTTTGGTGATGATGGGTTGGGGGTCGAGCTTCTACGATCCGAGCCCGCGTGAAGAGCGGGAAGGCAAGCCGGTCGAGGACTTCGACAGCGTTATCGGACAAGCCGAGATCAGGTACTTCCTGTCGCCGACGCGCTCGGCCGATGCAACTGGGGCGAGCGACACGACGTCTTCGTTTGCGCTTGGTTTCACGCGCGACTTCTACGATTCCTTCATCGGCTCGTACTTCGAGCGCGACCGTGGCTACTTCAAGCTCACGTATTATTTGGGCGGCAAGTTCGTGGTCATTGTCGATGCGGGAGCCGGGGCGCTCATCAATCCAAACGTCTACACCGATGGCGTTCAAACGGCGGGTTGGACGGACATCCGCGTCGACGCGGCCGGCTTTGCGGAATACAGATTCAAGGACGCTTTCGGCATCAACGCGACCCTTCGTTACGGCACGCGCATCAGCGACAAAGAGCTCGAAATTCCTCCCGAAGTCATCGGCGGTTTAACGAACGCAAGAGACAAACTCCAGTGGCAGCAGTTCGAGGCATATCTGGGTGTTCGTTGGCTCATGTGATGCGTGCGTGCGCGCTCGCGCTGGCGATCTTCGTCGCTGCGTGTGGCTCGCGCGTGCCTCAACCCGCGCTTCCGCCTCCCACGAGCAGCACGACGATCGGCATCGGTGACGTCTTCGAGATGCGCATCGTGCGCGAGGAAGACCTGCCCACTTCGTTCACGGTTGCTCCCGACGGAACGGTCGACTTGCCCTACATCAAGCGCACGCATGTCGCGGGGCTCGAGCCGCAACAGATTGCCGAGATCGTTCGCACGCGGCTCATCGCGCTGGACTACCTCACCGACCC
>CAZETM010000121.1:0-17363 GCA_964514885.1 uncultured Polyangium sp.
ACATTTCCGTCTAACCCCGTTGCCCGCGACATTCCTCCCACGCCCCGGGCAACCAACATGACGGCCAATGGCTTCCTAGAAACTGTTTCCTTCCTGGCGCATGACTCGCCTCCGACGCCAACGAAAAAGCCGACATCAGAAAGCGAACATTCGCGAACCATAAGGACGTGACAGAAATCATCGCTCACGTCCACCCTGGAGCACCAAATTGCTAGACAAAAGGACCTCCGGGTTTCTTCCGAAATCGACTAACCAGCCGATCAAGGTGCTCCCATCACTTCATTGGGTAATCCTGGGGTTGGCGCGGAAATCATGTAAGAATCGGAAACACCGTCAGGCGCGCTTGGAGTTCTTCGTGACACACTCTGTCCCGCTTTGGGTTTGGGAAGTGCCGGAAATCTAGAAATGGTGAGACCATCGGGATCAACCAACCGAAGAAGCTCACCAGAATTGCTCAGTCCGCTTTTTCCAAGCGATGGCACACGCACCACAATCGTCCCAGGAGCTGGAACAACATCCACTTCGACATCCTCCGTGAACTTCTCGTTCACCACCACGGCAAATTCCCCCGGCGGCAAAACAACGTCGGGCAACACCGTGTCGCCTCCAATATCGAGAATTCGATAACCACCGAGCATCGCCTCCACTTGTCCGTCATTGTAAAGCTCTACCCATTCTTGATGCGGCTCCGGACCCACCGGATTGGCCAGCACCTCATTCAAAACCACGTGCGCTGATAACGCCATCGTCGTCGCGACGAACGATTCGCGTAGGGTTCGTCCAAATGGATCCATAACGACCACGTCCAGCTCGATGTCGCTCTCCACCGGCAATCCTTTCAGGACAAACCTTTCTTTGCTCCGCGTCCTCGTCACGAAATCCATTCCCGCTCCCTTGATTCCCCATAACAGCTCGCCCTCCGGCGCTCGAACGATCAGCCGATCATCAAACACTTGGGCACAACCAAACGCGAATTGCACCTCCTCTCGATTGCATTCGAGCAACAAGACCGTCTCGGTCGGAATTACCGATTCCTCGAATACCGATGGCTCGAGCTGCACCACAGCCCCACCAATGCCTGGAAATGCAACCACCGGCGGAAGAACCATCCTTCCTGCATCCAATGCATCCCACCGCTGCTCCACTTCGAATCGCACACAATCACTGCCCGGCCCCTGGGGCGCGATATATCGCGATAACCTGCCCACAGGCCCAAACGGATCGAGCGCTATGTCCATGGAAAGATTCGGCAATTTGGCAGGTCCGCAAAAAATGCCCAATCGAGCTGTCCCCGGCACGTCGACGGGCGGCCATATTCGACGCAGCAACGGCAGCTCATTCCCTTCACCACCAACCACGAAATGCACCACCTTGCTCGGCTCGCCACTTGCCAATGCATAGGTTTGTCCTACTTCGAGCACCACCGTCGGAGCCACCACGACCGTCCGCTCGTCTTCTGCCCAAACTACGGCCGGTACCATTCTCTCCATCAATGTCTTCGAGATGTCGTCACGCTCGATTTGTCGCAGGTGATAATCCGTCACCTCACCGTGCACGAGAAACACGCGCCGTTCATCAATGGGCAGCGTCCATTGCATTCGCGCGCGAAGCACCGTCGGCGCTGCAGTGAGCGGTGCATCCGGCTCAATCGATACGACCAGCTCGGGCGGATCGACCGTCGCGAAAGGCCGAGATTCCGAAGTGGGCAATTCCGGTCGGCATCCTGACGAAACAAGTGCCAACAGCGTGATCGGGAGAAACCGACAGGGACCAGAGGCAAGTAGATGTCCGTTCATGAACAAACATCGTTCGAGCGCGCCTTCAGTTGCGTAAAACGGTTACGATTTTTGAAATGAGTCCCGAGGACATCAAACAACTGCGCAAGGAACTCGACTGCACGGCCAAAGAGCTGGCCGGCGCCTTGGGCGACGAGCAGGAAACCGTCCTCGCGTGGGAACGAGGCGACTTGTTCCCCACCAAACGCTTCCTCACCAAAATGGAGCAGCTTCGCAGCGCAGGAAAAAGCGCGATCCCCCGCAAGCCAAAACGCTCGTCGGCGCCGACATCACCGATGACCGCACTTGCAGACCCGGCAACCTGGCGCCTGCTGCGCAAACTGATTGCCCATGCCGCTTTGCGACGTGAAGTGGAGAAGCTGGCCGAAACGTATCCCGATCCGGCAGACGAGTCGGCTGGAACGTAAAACCCGTTCCGACTCGCACAAGGAAGGACTCTGACGCGACAGTCAAAACAAGCCGCTACTCGACTTCCTTTTCCTCTTCCTCGTCGTCTTCATCCTCATCCTCATCGTCGTCGTCTTCGTCGTCTTCGTCGTCCTCATCCTCCTCGTCCTCCTCGTCGTCCTCATCCTCATCGTCGTCCTCATCCTCGTCGTCTTCATCCTCGTCTTCGTCTTCGTCTTCGTCTTCGTCCTCGTCCTCGTCCTCGTCGTCTTCGTCCTCCTCCTCTTCCTCTTCTTCTTCTTCCTGGTCCTCGTCTTCGCCTGCGCTGGCGCGTCGTGCTTCGAGGTCTTCGACTTCGGCTGCTAGCTCGCTGTTCATCTGTGCCTCTCCTGGTTGGCCGTCGTTCGTTTCATCTGCTGCCCCCTCTTCCTCGAAATGCTGCGTCTGTGCGGACGAAGCAGTCGCGGAGCGCAGCTCTCCTTCGGCTCCCATGAGCCCTCCAGTCATCGATTCAAACCCGTCCGCGTTGCCTTCCGTGCCGGAGCCTTGACCGTTCGTCAAGACGACCGATGGATCCATCGGTTCTTCACCCATCTCACGCTCGTACATGCGCTTCGACTCGTCGGTCAGCTCGGTGAACTCACGAAGCGTTGGCAGGTCGCCCAATGCTTTGAGCCCAAAGAATTCGAGAAACTGCGGGCTCGTACCGTAGAGCAAGGGCCGCCCAGCTTCTTCTTTCTTGCCGAGGATCTTGACGAGATCGCGTTCCAAGAGCGACTTCATAATCGCGCCCGAATCCACGCCACGAACCTCGTCTACTTCCGGTCTCGTGATCGGTTGTTTGTACGCAATGATCGCCAAAGTTTCCACCTGCGCTCGCGTCATCTTGACCGGCTTTTTGGCAACATGCTCGCGTACGAACGGTGCGAATGCAGGGCTCGTCCTGAACACATACCCACCGGCAACTTCATCCAACCGCACTCCGCGACCTCGGTATTCGTCCATCAGCTCTGCAAGCAGCGACGTGACCACTCGATGATCCGCACTCGCAGATCTCGCCAGATCACGTGACGACAATGGATGCTCGGACGCAAAGATCAACGCTTCCAGCACGCCCTTCAAATGCGCACGCGCGACACTGCCGCTCGTCTTGGTTGCGTCTTCGAAACGCGCACTCGTCGACGCTTCGACGCGGGCGGATCCTGGTGCAGCGTGAGCCGCTCGACGCGCACGAAAAAACGCGGCCGCTCGCGCACGAAAGATCGCGACGGGCTCCGGCTTCTTCTTGCGCGGAGCTCGTTGTTGTTTCGGCTTCGGTGCTTCCGCAGGTGGAGACTCGGGAACGACCTCGTCCGCAGGCTCCGCATCAGGCTCGTCGAACGGCGTAACGACATTCTCGGGCGCCGCATTCGCCACGATATCGAGGACCGCTTCCAGCGACTCAGCAACGGTAATCGTTGGTGTTGCAACGGATTTCGTTTGTTCAGCAACGATTTCGACCGGAGCTTCTTCAACGGGAACTACTTCGACGGGCTCGGATGCTGCCAGTGCCGCCAGTTCGTCCTTCTTGAACCAACGCCAACTTGCTCGACGCAGCCGCTCAGGCGACTCGCTGTCCGGCGCGACCTCTTCTTGCTCGCTCTCACGCTCACGCACGACGAGCGGCTTGCGCGGTCGCCGCTGCTTCGGCCCGCCATCAGTTGCCATCGTCCACCTCGGTCACGGCGTCTTCGTCCTCGTCGTCCTCGTCGTCTTCGTCGTCTTCGTCGTCCTCGTCACCCGATTCCAAGTGCTCGAACAGATCCATTTGCTCGGGCGTTTCGTCTTCTGTTTGTCTTGACGCACGCTTTGCTTGCGACTCCAACGACGCACGGTCCGCTTGTACCGACGCACTGTCCAAGTCGTTCCCGTCCTCGTAGTCCGCGGGCTTCAACATCATTTCCAAATGAATCGGAGCCATCGGATCGGACTGATACACCCGAATCAGCCTCATCCTCGCCATCTCCAAGATCGCCAGGAACGTGATCACCACGTCGAAACGCGTGAGACCTGCGCCTTGTCGCGATGGATCGTTCAAAAGCAAATCTTCGAACGTGCACTGCTTTCGCTCGGTCAATCGCTCCGTCAGTTGCACGATGCGATCGGTGATCGTCAGCCTGTCGAACACGACCTCGTGCTCGAACTTCACATTCGTACGCTTCAGAAGTTTCTCGAACGCTTCGAACAGCGAGAACACGCCCACCGGCGCAAACGGCGTCGGCCCTCGCGGCACCGCTTCCACGATCCCGCGGCCGAAAACGTCTTTGCCCAACGTCCCGCGCTCGAGCAGATCCGCCGCAGCCGATTTGTACTTTTGGTACTCCAACAAGCGACGCACCAACTCTGCACGCGGATCGACTTCTTCCTCGGGCAAACCATCGCCGTCTTGGCCCGCAGGCACCACCGGCAACAGCATCTTCGACTTGATGTGCGTCAGCGTCGCCGCCATCACGAGGTACTCACTCGCCACATCGATGGTCAACGACCGCATCAACGACAGGTACTCGAGGTACTTCTGCGTGATAAAGCTCACCGGAATATCGAGAATGTCGAGTTCATGCTGCTGAATCAGGTGCAGCAACAGGTCGAGCGGACCTTCGAATGTCGGCAGCTCGATGCGGTAAATGTTGTCGTTCAGCGCATCGACTTCGGGCGACGGAACTGCTGCGGGAGCCGGCTTTTGAGCAGGCGCGGACGCAGTCGCACGAGTACGTCGTGCGTTCTGGGGGCTCGTCCCCACTGCAGTCGCCTTCGCCTTGCTCACCGACGCGGACGGTAATCTGTCACAAGCGCCGGATCCACGCGTTCTCGCACCCTGCTACACTCGGGCCTGCCGATGACCTCGTCCTCTTCGAAGAGTTGCCCGTCGTGCGGCCAGCGCTACGACGCGGATGTCCTCTTCTGTCCGCAGGACGGCACGCCTTTGGCCAACCTTCGAGGCGCCGCGCGCTCCAACACGGAAGTCGACCTGTACGTCGGCCTCGAACTCGCCGGGCAGATTCGCCTCAAGCATCTCATCGGCATTGGTTCGATGGGCCGCGTTTACCGCGCATTTCAAGGCGGAATCGAACGCGACGTCGCCGTCAAAATTCTTCATCGCGAACTCAGTGGCAACCAAGAGCTCGTGAGCCGTTTTCATCGCGAAGCCAAGATCGCCAGCCGCCTCGCGCATCCAAATGTCGTCTCCGTGCTCATGGCCGGCTCGATTCCGCAAAAGGGCGATCCACGTGTCGGTGGCGAGATGTACCTCGTCATGGAGCATCTCGACGGCATGTCGCTCTTGTCGGCGCTTGCTGCCGCAGGAACGGGCGGAGTTCCCTCGGCGCTGCCGCTTTCCCGAGCGCTCCACATCGCGCTCCAAATCTGTGAAGCCGTGGGTGAAGCGCACACGCAAGGCATCGTGCATCGCGACATCAAGCCCGAGAACGTCATGTTGATCCGTCGAGGCGATGATCCCGACTTCGTAAAGGTTCTCGACTTCGGCATCGCCCGTCTCGATTGGAGCGACAAGTCCGCCACGCAAGCAGGACTCATCTTCGGCACCGCCAAGTACATTTCGCCCGAGGGAGCCGAGGGCAAACCCGTCACGCCAGCCGCCGACGTCTACTCGATTGTTACGGTTCTGTATCAATGTTTGGCCGGACGAACGCCCTTCGAAGGCGACTCGCCCCTGCAAATTTTGGTGCAGCACACGCACACGACGCCGCCTGATTTACGCAGCATCCCGCGCTCCAGTTACGTGCCCGCGCCCATCGCCGACGTGATCATGCGCAACCTCGCGAAGAAGCCAGAGGCTCGCGCGGCCGATGCGCGGACCTTGGGCAAAGACCTGCTTGCTGCAGCACGCGACAGCGGCCTCGATCCTGATGAAGTCTTCCGTGGTGGGCTCGTCGCACGCCAAGGAGCCGTCAAGCTTCCCTCGCAACAGCGCACCAAGTCGCTGGAGTTGTCACCCGAGTTCGCCGCACGCATCGGCGGCATTGCTGCACGAACAGCCGAGTCGACACCACTTCCAGTGCCTTCGTCACCGCAGCCCGTCGTAGCCGAAGCGCCGACCACGTCGGTCGTACCGTCCACGGATGCTCCGCCCGCGCCATCGCTTCCCGAACCGGCGCCAGTCGAAGCCTCGATCGAACCAGCCGCGCAGGTTCGTCCCTACGAACCCGAGCCCGAACCGTTTGAGCACCAAGAAAATCGATTGCCTTCGCACGTGCCTCCCGAACTCACGATGCAAGGCACCGAGCAACCGTTGTCGGAGCCTCCCCCGCCCGACGTCAAACGCCGCGCACGACTGACGCGTATCGTCGCCATCGCCGTTTGTCTCGCCGCAGTCCCGCTCGTCGCAGTCATTGGTGGTCAAAGCTTGGGGTTAGTTTCGACAAACGTTTCGGACTCGGTCCCGACCAGGCTCGAAGCTGCGCGTGATGCCATGCGCCGCCAAGCTTGGGATGCTCCCCCTGACGACAACGTCAAAGACATCCTCGACCAGGCGTATGCGAAGTGGCCCAGTGATCCTCGAGTGCTCGAGCTTCGTCGTGAAGCCGCCGAACGCATCGTCACGAGTGCCCTTGGGCGCAAGTACGCGGGTGATCCCAAGGAAGCTTTGCATCTGGCGCAAATCGCAGTCGCGCTCCATCCGTCGCTGACCGCCGCACAACATCTCGTGGCTGAGCTGAAAGGCACTTCATCTGCTCCGTCCACGACACCCGTTGGAGCACCAACGAGTTCAGGTGGCCGCCCATGATGCGCGTGGGAAAACCCATCCTGATGCTTGGGTTCGTCGTGGCACTCGTAGGTTTGTCTCGGTCTGTCCATGCAGAAGAGTCCGCGGCGACCAGACGAGCCTCGGTTGCGCTCGATCAGAACTACACTCACACACTCGTCTCCGTCACCGCGGGCCTTTTGAGTTTGCCCGCGGCCGATGTTTGTCCTCGTTCACGCACGAGCTGCGAGAAGGGCGAAACCAGCGTTTCGTTCGGCCTTTACAACCAATATCGTTTTGGCCGCATAGGACTTGGCGCCAGCGTCGCTTGGGCTGCGTCACTCGTGGCTGGAGCCGCGCCTGGATCTCCCGACCTGCAACGCGAGCACGATCGCAGCTACTTCCTCGTCGAGGGCCAGGCTCGTTATTACGGCATTCGCACCGACAAATGGGAGTGGTGGGGCGGCGTCACGCTCGGAGCCGTCATCATCCGCGATGCATGGAGCGTCATTTCCGACCGCGAGCCTTATGCAGACACCGCGTTCGTGGGTCCGCGGTCCGCCATGATCTCCACCGAAGGGCTAGCCGCTGGCGTCGCGGTTGGTGGCGAGTGGAAGCTCGCTCCGAACTGGTTTTTGGGCACCACCGTCCGTTATGCGAAGTGGCTTTTGCCTACCGAGCCCCGTTTTGCACCCACGGGAGACAGCGCATCACTTTCGGGCAACGTCGATGTGCTCGAGTTCGGACTGCTGCTCGCGTATCGGATCGCGCTCTAGCCAATTGACGCTCGCGCCAAGCATCGCTACGGAACGGGCTCCATTTTCTTGTAGGGAGACGCGATGGCGTTGGATCTTTCGAGCCTCGGATTCACGACGGAGCCGAGTTCGTTCACGTTCGACTGGAAGACTCTTGCCCTCTACGCGTTGGGCATCGGCGCCAAGCGTGATGAGCTTGCGTATCTCTACGAAAACACCGCCGGAGGGATCGCTTCGTATCCCACGTTCGCCGTGATTCCTACGCACGAACCGCTCCTGCAGGCGCTCATTCGCACCGGTGGCAACTTGGCCATGGTCGTGCATGGCGGTCAGAAAATTCGTTCGCTCTCAAAGCTTCCTGCCTCGGGCACGTTGCTCACGACGGCAAACATTCGCGCCATCTACGACATGAAGAAGCTCGCGCAGGTCGTCATCGACACCAAGTCGACGCTCGCTGCAACTTCGGAGCTCGTCTTCGAGACGACGTGGCAGATACTTTTTCGCGGCGAGGGAGGTTTTTCCGGGCCACGTCCACCAGCGGACCCGGACGAACCCGACTTCCCCAAGGATCGCGAGCCTTCGTTCACGCATGAAGAAACCACGTCACCCGAGCAAGCGTTGCTCTACCGGCTGCTCGGTGACTACAACCCGCTGCACGCGGATCCCGAGTTTGCGACGCAGGTCGGCTTCCCCCAAGGCCCAATTCTGCACGGGCTTTGCACGTATGGGTTTGCCGCCCGCGCCGTGATCAAGCACCTTGCGGGCGGAGACGCCTCGCAGTTGCGCATGATGTCTGCACAGTTTCGACGACCCGTATGGCCCGGCGACACGATCGTCACGCAGGGTTTCCTTCTCGAAGGCGGAAAAGTGGCGCTTCAAGCAAGCGTCAAAGGACGATCGGAGCCTGTTCTCACGAGCGGCTACGCGCAGATCGGCTGACGAGCCGCGCACGTGCATGCTAATCGAGCGTTCATCAAAGATCGCGCCGCCCGGATGGCGCAAATGTATGGGCCAAGCCCCCCTCATCAAGAAGAACACATGAGCAAAGAGACCGACAAGAAGCGCAAGGACGAAGAGGATCCGGAGCTCGACAAAGAGCAAGACGAAGAAGAGGAAGAGGAAGAAGAGGACGAAGAGGAAGAGGGCGAAGAAGAAGAAGAAGAGGAAAAGGAGAGTGCCTCGACCAAGGGTGCTTCGAAGACTGCTTCGGCGGATGACGACGAAGAAGAAGACGAAGACGAGGAGGACGAGGACGACGAAGAGGAAGAAGAGGACGAAGAGGAAGAAGACGACGCTCCTCACGGCAACGAAGGCGGGCATAGCGCCGAGGGGGATGGAGAAGATCCCTACTGGTGGACTCCGCATGTCGTGCTCGGAGTGCTCGTGCTCGTCGGCATCCTTGGATTCTTCGGCATGTTCAACAAGCCGCTCGCTTTCCTTGCCGCCAAGCCTGCAGGTCCTGCTCCCGAGACGGCGACGGTGTCGGCTCCTGCAACGCCGCCGCAACCCGCTACGCCTCCTCGCCCGTTACCTCGCCCCGATCAAGGGCAGCAACCGCAGCGCGAGATGTTCGGCGCGAAGCATTTCTTGGTGATGTTCAAGGGCGGCATGCGTGCCCCCGCGAATGTCACGCGCACCAAGGAAGAGGCTAAAACGCGCGCCGAAGAGGGACTGAAGAAGGTCAAGGGCGGCGCCAAGTTCGAAGAGGTCGTTGGCGAGTATTCGGACGAGCCGGGCGCTGGAGCGCGCGGTGGCGACCTCGGTAACTTCCCCAAGGGCGCGATGGTTCCGCAGTTCCAAGAGGCCGTGGAGAAGATCAAGGTCGGCGAGGTCAGTGGCCTTGTCGAAACCCCCTTCGGCTACCACGTCATTTTGAGGACCAAGTAGTTCGAGCGCGGCTCTGACCGCTCGTCGAAAGGCACGGCGACACTCCGCCGTGCCTTTTCTTTTTTGTTGCAGCTCAAAGCTTCTTGTCGACGATCTCTTTGAGTCGCGTGGCTTTCTCGGCCTTCGACAGCGACACCTTCGCCACTTCGTCCGCGGTCATTCCGCTGCGCAAGGCGCGTACTTCGTCGCCGATCCCGACGAGCGTCGATCCCGTGCGCGCGAACAGCCATTCGACCGCTGGCCCATCGCCTTCTTTACGCACGAACCGCACGGCTCCATCGCCGATGCCTTTTTCTTTCGCCGCGCCTTCTACTTTGCCCAGCGTCGCGAGCACGTCTTTCGCTTGCTCCTCGTCCGCACGAGTCATCACCGCAAAGCGATAACGTTTGTCTCCATCGCGGTAATACCCGAACGCGCCACCACCCACGCCGGCGACATCGAGCAGATCTTTTGTGGACAAACGGATTCCGAGCGGCACTCGTTTGTCTTTCGGTAACGCACCGGCAGCAACTGGCAGGTCCGTGTCACCCGGCAGTTTGTCCCCGACTTGTTTTACCAGGGGCACGAGCAGTTTGTCGCTCGCAACTTTGATCGCAGCCTCGCCAGCCGTTTCGTCGTTGTAGGTGATTTCGGCTAGATACGCGCCTCGCCACAAGTACGCGTTGCCGATGCCGAGAGCTGCTGCACCGCCCCCTTCGATCGCGCGCGGCGTGTCTTCGCTGGCGGGATCTCCGTCACCGACGACACGCTTGGTAAACATTGCGTACGCGCCCTCGACCGATGCGAACTTGGACAAGTACACATTGATCGTCGTCGCGGTCCCGCCGCCGTCGACGTACCGCAGCTCGACGACGCGCTTGACGCCGAAGCCTTTGTAGATTTCGCACTCCCCGTCGAACATGTCGCAGATTTTATCGATGGGCAGCGACGCACCTTCGCCGTAGGCTTTGTCTCCGCCGTTGGGGTCGAGACAGAAGCCGCTCGATTTACGCGGAAACACAGCGGAAAGCTGCGGATCGCTCAGCGTGCCGCCGCCGGATTCGCACGCATTGGCTTTGGGCGGAGGTGCGGCAGGAGGAGGCGGCGTCCCTTTCGATTCATTGCTTTTGCAACCGCTGGCCAGCATCACGAAGGCGGCGACGCCGAAAACTTGCAGTCGTTTTCTGAATGGGATCGAACGAGGAGCGGCGAATGATTGGGCCGGGGTGCGATTCATGATGCTCCCTGATGCAACGGACAATGGCGAGGCGCAACAGGAGTCGCAGCGGGCTGAGTTCGCACTTTTTTGCGCAGCGTCGCAAACCTTGCTACCTCGGGATGTTCCGAGAAGCGCTTGGATCGCGCTTTTCGCGTGATTTCAAGACTAGCTTTCGGGGCACGAGGTTTGCTACAATCACTGCTTGGTGACTTTTCCTCCCTCTGCTTTGGCCCAATTCAGGCGTTTTGCACGAAGTGCAAGGCGCGGGCGTTTGCGCGGCTTCACGTTGACCGAAGTGGTCGTGGTGATCTTCATGATTGCCATCTTGGCTGCGGTGGCGTCTCCAGCATTCGTCAAAATGATGCGCGACTCGGCATTGAGTCGAATAAACATGCAGATTGCCGAGATTTACCGCAAGGCATATCTCGAATCTGCTGAGCAATCGACATATTTGGTGCGCTGGACGGGTGGTAATGCGCCTCAAATTCAATTGATCAAAGCGACGCTCGACACGCCATTTCCGCAATTGGTTTCGCCACGACGCTGCAATGCAATCGATTGGATCGATCCTGCGCATATACGGCAAACGCTTGGTTTTCAAGTGGAGTCGATGGGCACGTTTGCTTCGGTCGGGTATTTGACGAACGCGGGCGAGCTGAAGCCGAAGGCGGACGTTTGTTATTCGCAGCGTAAAGCATTCGTGCGCTACAGCGACCAGGATGCATTCGTGGAGATGCCTGCTGCGGGCCGAATATTCGTAAAAAACCTCCAGACGAATCTCACGCGTCGGGTTTTGATTCCATCGTATGGGCTACCGAGGTTGATCCAATGAAGGGCTCACGAGGATATTCGATTATCGAAGTCATGATGGCGCTCGGCATTTTGACCGCTGGCACGGCGGGCGTCGTTGCACTGCAAAAGGTATCGCTCGTTGGCAATACCAATGCACGTATTGCGGACGCGGCCAGGCAAGTGGCGGGAACGTGGGTCGAGCGGCTCAAGTCGGACGCGCTGCAATGGAACGATCCAATGGGGATTCCCGATATTGGGGAAACTCGGTGGCTCAAGGTCGCTGGGACTTACAATGCGCTAAATCCGCCTGGTCCGACCAATTGGGTACTGGCGCCTGAGATTCCGAATTGGAGTTCGCCGACGGCAGACATCCACGGCGCGGACAGTTTTTCCGGATCATCGGTAGCGGATGGCGTATTTTGCACCCATCTGCAAATTGCACGTGCTGTCAATAAACCACTCACGCTTGGAGGCTTGACGCATCCCATTGCCGTGCGAGCCCTCGTGCGAGTGGCTTGGCGTCGCGATGTCGCGCCATTCACTGAATGTCGCACCACCCCGCCCGACGAAATCGAGACAAACGACGAGCGATACGGCTTCTATTACATATCCACCGTAATCATGCAAGAGGAGGCATCGAACTGATGCGTACTTCTCGGGTTTTTCATGCATTGCGCAACCGCATTCAGTCGAATGTGGCACCACGCGGTTTTACGCTGGTCGAGCTTTTGGTGGCGATTGCCGCCGGATCACTCGTCGCCACGGCGGCCGTGCTTTTATCGAAAAACGCCGTGCGGCTCTTTCAAGAAGAAGCGCGCATGTCGTATGCCCAGGTGGCTGTGGCCAATGGTATGGCTCGCCTTGGTGTCGATCTCGAGCACGCCGGCCGTAATACCACAGCAAATCCTCGCACGGACCTTCGTGTTTGCTCGATCGGTTTGGCCGATTGGCCCAATGGCATGCGCCGTCTTCAGCCGCTGCACATCGAATTGCTCGCGGACTTGGCGCAAACCCAAGGCAATGACCTGCGTAATGAGCGCATTACCATTGCCGGTGATATGGAATCCGGCGACAATTTCGTCATGAACACGACGCTGCCCGGAGCCACGGGTACGACCATCGTGCTTCAACCGCAAAGCCGTTCGGTTCGGCGTTTGACCGCGCTCGTCCAAAATGGCGACGTCGTGACTCGTTTGCAGGAAATCTTCCGCACCGGACGAATTCTGCATATCGAAGGACCGACGAGCGATTATTATGGTCGCATCAAGGGTTTCGCTGCTTCGGGCAATCCCATTGAGACCATCTCGGTTCAATTAGAGACAACCCCGACCGTGCCCATGCAACCGCAAAGCCTGCTACCTTGCGCAATCAAAGGTTTTGGCAGTGGCTTTCCGGTGCACGTCATTTCGCGAGTTCGATATGAAGTCCGGTCGGTCGTCAACAACGCTGCATTCGCAGACTTCATTCAACCGATCAATCCCGTCGTGGGCGACGACTCGCGCACCGAGCTTATTCGGTCGGAGCTGGATCCAGACGATAACGTCATGGCGGGATCGGAGGAACTCATTACCGAGTTTGCGATTGGATTGCGTTTTGGCCTCACCGCTCTGGCCATCAATTCGCAGCCGGACAGCCCCATTCTCGAGCGTTTTCCGATTGCAGACCCCACTCCGAATGCGCAGATCTACACGATCGCTGGCGCAGCCGATGTCGTCGGCACGCGGCCCGAAAGCATTCGTGCCGTGCAAGTTCGCTTGTCGACTCGTTCACGTGCGCCCGATCGTCCCCTTGGATTGGCCGGACAACCGGGGCGTCCTTATCGATTCTTCATTGGTACCGCGCTCGGCGCTGATAAGTTTGCCCGCGTCCGCACGCTCGAGCGCGAGTTTTCCCTCATCAACATGAGAGGAGGTTTCCGGTGAATCCCCGCATTCATAACCGTGTTATCAGGCGACGTGACCAGCGCGGCGCGACGGTATTCGTCGTCGTCCTCGTCTTGTCCATGCTCACGGGCATTGGACTCTTCGCCGCACAAGCCAGCAGCATTGCCACGAGCACGACGGGGGCGGCGCGAGTATCGACGCAAAGTCGCTATTTCGCCGAAAGCGCCATGAACTCCGTCATGGCCAAACTCTCTCGAGACCTCGGCTCTCACGTCAACTTCCTCGCCAAGCAAAACTCGAAAATCTGTCTTGGCCAAGCCGCCGATCCATTCTACCCGCAATGCTCACAGTTTGGCCGA
The DNA here is from genome assembly GCA_964514885.1 of uncultured Polyangium sp. Lineage (GTDB taxonomy): Bacteria > Myxococcota_A > Polyangia > Polyangiales > Polyangiaceae > Polyangium. Next base: position 13,799 of record CAZETM010000121.1, read on the forward strand.
GGCTATGTCGAGCAAGAGCTCGGGGTCGCCTTGTTCCAGCCCTACAATGAGCAAACCGGCGCACATGGAACGCTGGGCCGACTCCAGGACACGACCACCGATTTGCTGGTCGAAATGAATGACCTGTTTCGCATCGACCGCCCCGTTGCCGGATTCGATTACGCTTCCGCGGGCGCTGTCAATGTCACTTTCATGAGCGTCATGTTGCACGGCACAGGACGCATTAGGCTCGTTCCGATAGGCGGGCCTCCACAAACTTTGGCAAATACCACATTTCGAGCCGAACTCGTCATTGGACCTTTGAGCGCACCTTGAGGGACAACATCATGCGCAATACATCTCGTATTCTTACCGCTTCTCTCACCGCGCTTGCGTTGCTCTCTTCGGCATCGTTTGCCGACGCGCAGCTCGACGTGAATCCACCCATCCCAAACGTCCTATTGCTCATCGACTCGTCAGGATCGATGGAAGCAATGGCAGCCGGGGGTTTGCCCGATAAATCGGGCGCCAGTTGCATTCCTGGAACAACAACGCCGATGAATCGCTGGGCGACTCTGCTCACGGTTTTGACGGGCACGATTCAGAATTTTTCGTGTTTCGCGCAAGACCGTGCTTCGCCTCAGTTCTTGAGCGAGTTTTCACTGCCGGGCAGCGTGCAGCCGATCGACTACAAATACTATATTCCGTTCCATCGCGTGCTCTCGAATGGCTGCACGTATGGTCCAGGAACCGCGGGAACCAATTGGTGGGATTGGCCTGCAGATGCAATCAGATCTCATCCGTTTGACAATGCGGCCGGAACATGCATTACGCCCTTCGAGCAAGCCAAAGACGGTCTGCTCGATGTTTATAGCGATCGCGTCCGTTTCGGGCTCATGACGTTCGATAACGCGCCCAATGAAAGTACGGGCGCTGCTGGCAATGCACCTGCGTATACGACCGGAGTAACAGGCAACTGGAGTTATTACCTCAATTGGAATGGCGGCGGCATACCCGCCAGCGGCAATCCACCCAATTGCGCGGAAAGCAAGTTCGAGCTTGGCTCGAGAAACCCGGCTGCGCCGCCTTGGGAAGGCCGCCTCATTGGGTTTGGCGGGCCAAATGCGACGACGACGCAGAACGAGCAAAACAACGCGCGTCTTCAATCCGCATTGCTCGCCATGCGTCCTTATGGCGCAACGCCGCTTGCGGGCATGATGAACGATGCACGAACCTTCCTGCTTCAGGACGTTTCGAAAAATCCCGTCGATGCCACCGAAAACTTCGGCCCATACAAAGATCCGTATTACCTCGGAGGTTGTCGCGGACAATTCCTCATCGTTCTTTCCGACGGCGAGCCGAACCTCGATATGCGCGATGCTTGCGCCACAGGCAATGGCAAGTGTCCATATCCGAAGCCGCACGACGTTGCGCACGAATTGGCGACAATGGCGAATCCAATCCGCACGTTTGCGATTGGTTTCGGTTTGTCGACGGCCAATGGCGTCGATTGCGCCAATCTGTCGCCCGTCGAGCTACTCGATGCCAATGGCATTTGCACCACGGCAACCGGATCGCTCAAAGCTTGCTGCACTCTCGCTCGGCTTGCGTATGAAGGCGGCACGGAGCGAGCGTTTTTCGCCAGCGACTTGCCCACCCTCAAAACGGCGCTCGATGAAGTTCTATCGCTTGTCGCAGCCGGTTCCACCACGCGTACATTTCCCACTTTTTCTGGTGCCGGATCTTCTCAAGCGCAAGGCAGCGCGAACGCCGCTGGTTACCAATTCAATACCTCGTTCACGGCCAGCCCGGGCACGCTCTGGACCGGAAACTTGGAGCGCAAGCGCTATGTTTGCGAAAACAACAATGGCATTCTCAAACCCGTAATGGCACCCGTCGACCCTGCGAAGGGTGACGACTTCGCGGCAAACCTGAACACGAACAATCCCGTGCGAAAGTTTTTCACGATCGTCGGCGATGATGCTGGCGGTGCCATTCGATCACGCCGTTCCATTCGGCCAAACCTAACGGTCGACGACGGTCTCGGTCTTTACAGTGGCACTTCGACGGGAATGCTCGACGGCGCTGGTTTGGCGCAAACGCTCGCCACCAAACCGGCCGCAATGGAAATCGCCGCCAGCCCGGTTTCTGAGCAATGCAAGTTCATTGCCGGCGCGAATACCAACGCAGCCACTTGCGCGGAAACCACGATTCGTTGGGAAGTCGGTATGGCCGGTGTTCCCATGTCGCGTTTTGGGAAAGCGTTTGGCAGCATTTACCATGCCGCACCGGTCATCGTCGGCACACCCAGTGGATATTTACGCGACGAATCGTATGCCGCATACGCTGCCGATCCACTTACTCAGCAACGGCCCCTGATGTTTTTCGCGGCCACCACGGACGGCCAATTGCACGGCTTCAAAGTTGCCTCCAATGATGCGACCGATCTGTTCCCGGTCGATGCATTGCGCAACAACGAGCTTTGGTCGTTCATCCCGCCCTATGTTCTACCGGGCATTCTACCGACATACGGACGTCAAGCATTGCTGCTCGATGGCAGCTTGATCTCCAAAGACGTCATTTTCTCGCGCACACGTGCTCAAGCGGAAGGCGGAGCGCTCGGAGTCAATTGGCGCTCCATCGTCGTCGGAAGCGGCGGCCTGGGTGGCGGTTTCTATTATGCGCTCGACGTGACCAATCCTTCGTCGCCACAATTCTTGTGGCAGGTTTCGACAAACGTCGCGGGTGATCCACTCTTCAGTGAAAAAACCGTCAAACCTGCCATTGCAACGGTGGCCATTGACGACGGAAATCAGGACGTCCGCGAAGTCGCCGTCGCCATTCTCCCAGGCGGTGCAACATTGCTATCCACGGGAATGTGCGGCCGAATCAGCACCGGCTCATCCGTCTGGTCCCTCGACCCATTCCAACCCAAGCTCGGATCGAATTCCGTGCGCTGCTGGCAAAATGCCACCGGAAAGGTTGGTCCTGCCAGGTCACTCACCATCGTTCGTCTGGACACCGGCGAAGTGATCATGAACTTCCGCGGCGCATTGGATGACGGCCCAACGCTGCCCACGAACAAATTCAAAGCGAACGTATTCGATTCGCCCGTTACCGGCATTCCCGTCCCATACCCGGCGCAAGCTGGTCAAGTCTCCGATCGTGTTTACGTCGGCGATGCCGACGGATCCATGTGGCGTCTCGATATGCGCGATCCAAAACCCGTCAATTGGACCGTCGATCTCATCTGGGACGCGTATTCAATGTCTGGAGACCTCGTGAACGTGCGTCAGCCCATTGAAACGCCGCCCATTCCCACCGTCGATCAAATCGGCAATCCCGTCGTGCTCTTCTCCACGGGCGATCAGGAAACGTTCACGAAAGCCACCACCGTCAGAACGCGTCTATGGTCCATTCGTGAAGAACGAAATGGCAATTCCTTCGTCACGAAATCGAATTGGGTCATTCCGCTCGAAAATGGCGTGCGCGTCACCGGACCCATTGCCCTCTTCAATGGCGCCGCATACTTCTCCACCTTCACTCCCACCGGCACACAACTCAATAGTTGCGCCGATGGCTTCGG
>CAZETM010000122.1:0-17143 GCA_964514885.1 uncultured Polyangium sp.
CCTCCGCCGCCCGCGCCGGCCATTCCACCCGAGCCCGCTGTGCCACCAGATCCGGCCATGCCCCCGTCTCCTGCCGAGCCTCCTGCTCCCCCGTTGCCGATTTGCGAGCGGTCAACATTCGCAATGACCTCGCAACCCGCGGAGGATCCCAACGACGCCGCGACGAGCACGAATGTCGCCGCATTCAATCGATTCGAAGCAAGACGTTTCCAGCGATTCATGGCTGCCTTATTCCCCGCCACGCGACGCGCGTAAGCGTAATCTCACGCAGACGTCATCATGACGGGAAATGAGGGTCAAGTAGAAACGGGGATTGGAACCCCAACGGGCCTGCCGTCAGGGTTCGTTCCGCTATCGAGAGGAGTGTGGACGGAGCGCGAAAAGCAGGACGATCAGGGAGCGATGCAGAAAACCATCGCCCAGGCTGTGATGGTGCCTACGTCGCCACCGGCATCATCCGCACCCTTGAACTTCCAGGTTCCTTGTGCAGGCGTGCCCACGAGCGACGCGAAGGACGTCTCGGGATAATAACAGCCCGAGAATGGAGCCCCTGTGGTCACTGCTATCGGCAAAGCGCATGTAGAGTCGAGAACGGTGTTGGTGAAGTTATCGCCAGCACCGCCATTGTCCGAGCAAACGTCGAGCGTTGTGTTGGTCGGCGTGATGAGCGACAGGTCAAGGTCGCTGACCCAGGTGTGCGGAATGGTGTACACGAGCGCCGCGCGGGCAATCGTTCCGGCTCCGATACCCACGAACAGATTGCTCGTGGCGCCCGTCGCATTGGAGTCCGGGATCGGCTTCGGAACATCCGTCGACTTGAACACGCGCAATAGTTGTCCCGCCGAACAAGCCGGGAAGTACGCAGGAATCTGGCAATCGGTGTCGACAGCGTCCGCAGCGCCATCGCCATCGTTATCCACGCTGTCGTTGCACAAGTTCTCGAATATCGTGCAGACGCTCGGCGCGCCGGCGCAACGATAATTGAGCTCGACGGCACATCCAGGCGAACAGCCGTCGCCCGCGTTTGTATTGCCATCGTCGCATTGATCCGCGCCATCGATGAGGCCATTACCGCACGTGAACACGCAGGTGCTCGGCGCGCCGGTGCAAACGTACCCCGGCTCGATCACGCATAGATTGCTGCAACCATCGCCCGCCATGGTATTGCCGTCGTCGCACTTCTCGGTGCCCGTGACGGCTCCGTTGCCGCAATTGAAGGTGCATACGTTCGGCGCGCCCGTGCACGTCCAGCCTTGTTCGAGGCGGCAATTGTTGGTGCAGCCGTCACCACTGTTCGTATTGCCGTCGTCGCACGTTTCCGTGCCTTGCGTGAGCCCATCGCCGCACAGAGAATTGAGCGAAATCAGGAGCTGGTAGGCGCCAATGGTCGCGTTGTTGCCATTCTCCTCGACGCGCACGTAATACGTTCCAGGCGGGAGGTTTGCCGCGGCCGGGTTTGTCGTAGAATTGATGAGCGAACACGTGCCGACGCCGCCATCGTTGTTCGTCGTGAGCACCGTCGTGCAATCCGTGCCCCGCAATTCGATAGCCGTGTCGGTGGCCGTGCAGATATCGAAATTCGGCGCGTACGTCTGGATTTTCACGTCCGCGTGGGCAGGAATGGTGAAAGAGTACAGGTCCTTGTCGTTTATCGGCGTAATCGCGCCGCCGAAGAGTACCGGCAACGTAGCGGGACCATTGGCTTGTCCGCAAACATCGTTCGGCTCTGCCTCGAATACCGGTTCGACGCGGCAATTCACAGCGCAGCCATCGCCCGCCACCAGATTGCCGTCGTCACACGTTTCGGTTCCTTGCACCAGGCCATCGCCACATAGGGCATTGAACGAAACCTGCAGCTTGTAGGCGTCGATGGCGTTATTGCTCCCGAAATCGATGATCTTTACGTAATACGTACCCGGCGCGACGTTGCGTAGGGCGGCATCGACTGTGGAATTGAGCAGCGAGCACGCATTGGTTCCGCTGTCGTCGTCGTTGTCGAGGATCGTCGTACAGTTTGCTGCGACGAAATCGATCACCGTATCCGCGGAGCATTGCCCGAGGGCAGGTGCAAACGTTTCGATTTTCAGGTCCGCGTGCGCCGGAACCGTGACTTCGATATAGTCCTGGTCACCGGCTGGAGTAATGCGGCCGCTGAGCACGAATGGCGGCAAGAATGGCCCGCTGGCGTCTACGCACGTCGCATTCGGCTCGAGCTCGATCGGATAACACACGCTCGGCACGCCGGCGCATCCATAGTTCTGTTCGACCGAACAGGTGCTGCTGCATCCGTCGCCGCCTATTGCATCGCCGTCATCGCATTCTTCGAATCCGACGATGAGGGAGTCGCCGCAAATGGCCGTGCAGGCGCTGGGCATACCCGCGCAATTGAAACCCACCTCGGCGCCGCACGCCGTGCCGCATCCGTCACCGCCGAAGACATTGCCATCGTCGCAATCTTCGCCGGTGCTGATGATGCCATCGCCGCAAACCGGTGCACACGTGCTCGGCGAGCCCATACACGCATAACCCGACTCGACCGTGCAATTGGCCGCGCACCCGTCACCAGCGGCGCCATTGCCATCGTCACAGCCTTCACCCAGGACCACCAGGCTGTCATTGCAGATCGGCGTGCATACCGTGGGCGCGCCGGCGCAGGTAAAACCAGTTTCCGGCGCGCAGCTCGCGTCGCAACCATCGCCGCCATTGGCATTGCCATCATCACAGGTTTCCGCTCCCGTGATGAGCCCATCGCCGCAGAGCGAAATTACGCACACGCTGCTGACGCAGATGTTGCTCATGCAATCCGGATTTTGACCGCAAACTTTTCCAAGGTCACATCCGGAACAAACTCCACCGCCGCAATCGACATCCGTCTCGGATCCGTTTTTCACGACGTCCATGCACGTCGGGGCCTGACAAACCATTCCCGTGCAAACGCCGCTCGAACAATCGCTCGAAGCGCTACATCCTTGGCCATCCACACACGACGAGCAGGTTGGTCCGCCGCAATCGACCGCCGTCTCGAGGCCATTCTGGACCGTGTCCGCACACGTCGGAATGGCACACGCGCCATTGTCGCAAATCTTGCTCGTGCAATCGGTTCCGACCGAACACGTTTCACCATCGGCGCAAGGACTGCAGGCTGGTCCGCCGCAATCGATGTCGGTTTCGTTGTTATTGAGAATGCTGTCGGAGCAGGTCTCGAGACAAACCGAGCCCGAGCAGGATCCGCCCACGCAATCGGTGTCTTGATTGCAGCCTTGGCTCGGGCCGCACGGCGCACACGTTCCGCCGCAATCGACGTCGGTTTCAGTGCCGTTTTCGATTGCATCGGTGCACGTTGCCGCCTGGCACACGTTGAACGTACACACTTTATTCGCGCAGTCGTCGGAAACGACGCAGGCCAGGCCGTCGACACAAGGTGCGCAGTCAGCGCCGCCGCAATCGACGTCGGTCTCCGAGCCGTTCTTGACCGTGTCGATGCAAGCCGCCGGAACGCATTGGTTCGACGCGCACACGAGGCTCGTGCAATCGGACGGCATGACGCACTCGACGCAAGCGCTCATCCCGTCACAAACCTTGCCGCCATTTGATGCGCACGCGGCTCCCGGCGACAGCGCAACGTTTTCCGGCATGCCCGCGTTGCACAAGTCCGTCGTGCAGTCGTTGTTATCCTCGAGCGTGTCGAGGTCGTCGGGCTCGGTGGTCACCGTACCCATCCCGTCACAGATTTCGCGTAGACAGTCCCCCGTGTTCTGCGAGTCCGTCGGCGTGCCGGCTGGTGCATCGACGAATCCACACACCGTCGCGGTGCACGTACGCTGCCGACAAACCGTGTCTGTTCCGGGACAATCCGCAGGTGCAGAGCATCCTCCGCCGGCTCCACCAGCCCCGCCCGCGCCACCTTCGCCATCGGGTATTTGGGCGCGATCTACGCGCGCGATGAACTCGCAGCCTGCGGAAGACCCAAGCAGCATGGCGAGTAGCCCAAAGCTAGATGCCGCAACTGCATTCGAAGCAAAACGTCTCCATCGACTCATGCTGTTCTCCACACAAGCGCTGCGCGAACTTGACCTTGACCCAATCGACGCTCAATGCGCCGACATGACCGACCTACGATCACGCACCAGACCACAGTCGGAAAAACAGGTCAAGAGGGGAATGCCGGTTGGCTGGACGAATCCTGAGGTTCGTCCACGTTCCGAAAAACCTTGAAGGTTGCGTGGCGTACGCATGCCGCTGCCCGGTTACGGTCGCGCCTTGCGCCGCAGATAGAAGAAGTCACGCGGCACCGGCTTCGACACGTAACCATCCTTGGAGTATTCGACCTTTTCGATGAGCGTCGATACCACCTTCGGCGGCGTGCTTCGGTCGTACAACAAAAACCGAGTGTACGACCAGTTGATGTCGAGCTCGGCAACATCGACGGCGCCCGCCGACTTCATCGCCAACGCCAGATCGCGTGCCCATATCCATTCGCCGATACCGAAGAAAAGCGTTTGCCCGGTTGCATCCAGGCCAAGCGCCGTCCGACGAATCTCACGCTTGCCACCAATCGCGGCTCCCCATAGTCGCGCGGAGTCTTCATTCGGCAAACGTGAATGCATGACGCCCGCTTCCACGAGACATGGCGGGGTTTGGCGAAACGAACGCAGCCGAGAAACCACGGGCGCAAGCGCGCTGAACGTTGCAATGCGCAGCGATCCATCGTCGAGAAATCCCACCGTGCACGCATCTTGCCGCGGGGCGACGAATTCGTCACCGTCCACTTTCATTCCGAATTGACCGTGCTTGGTCTGAAACCCACCATTGAATACCGCAATGAGCGACGGAATGTCCGCCGCAGGCACCAGACCCGGCCGGCGCTCAGTTGGCACCGCCTTCGATTCCGGTTCGTTCGTGCCTGCCATCGGTACCAGATCCACCCGGCGCAGGTCGATCGCCAGAACAACCACCATCGGATCTTTTTTGTACGGATGCGGATGAACGGTTGCGCGTGCCAACGCGCCTGTTCCAACCGCCGCACCTTCTTCGAACATCGTGAACACACCATCTTGCGGTGCTGCCGAACGCGGATGCGGCGGGACAAACGTCGGCGGAGGAAAAGGTGGCCCAGACAAACCAGGATCTGGCGCTGGCGTTGGAGCAGATGGCGCCGTCATGCGAGCCGCGTTCGCTGACGACGAAGTTGTCGCGATGGGCACCGCTGTTTGCACCGGTGCCACCACATCAGCTCGTGGCGGCGGCACCGCATTGTCCAAGCGTGCTGCGGCAGGTGCCCCGCATCCTCCGCACATCACACCTACCAGCGCCCAAGTTAGCCATCTCCCCATGTGCGGCCGCCATTAGCACGAGCAAGGCACATGTGCACATCCGAGCGCGCGGACGATACGCATCTACACAATCCGAAGATCACGGAAGATGAAAACTTCCATCATCGTGCGAATGGGTGCGCCTACCCCCGCAATGTTCACGCTTTCGTATGAAATCGTCGCATGATCCGCTTCCCAACAGGCTGATAAACCGCTACGGCTGAAGAGGCTCGCGTCGCCCGGCGACATGCCGACTCGTCAAGAGCAACTACGTCTGTTGGAGGATTCGATGAAGCGTTCTGTTCGTTGTCTTGCTATGCTCGGGGCGCTGCTCGGGGCTTCATTTGCTCATGCAAAAGAGCTGCCGAATTTGGACGCTTCTTATCAAGAAGTGTCGCCGAAAGCAGCTCGAACGCAGGTTCTCCGTGCGAATGCGGCAGAGCGAGTCTCTGTGGCGTCGGTGGATCCGCGACGGGGCATTCCCTCTTTTATTTGGGCTGCCCGTGACCTGTCTGCTCCAATCTCCTTAAAGCTCGCGACCAAACCCGATATTGCTGCACGCGCCGCGCTTTCGAAGGTCGCCGCGCGGATCGGTTTGCCAACACAAGTCGTGGCATCCACGGTTTTGCGCGAAGTCGACGATTCTGGCGAAGGTGGCATCATTGTAAGGTTTTCCCAGGAACTCGAAGGTATCGAGGTTTTTCGGGGCCAAGCTACCGTGATGCTGGACCGAGCGCACCGAATGGTTGCAGCATCGAACAACCTGCATCCGGCTGCCATCAATGGTAGCAAGCGTTTATCGCGCACCTTCGCCATTACGCCTGGCGATGCCATATCGAGCGCTTTTCAGGATCTGCACCAAGTCGTCCTCCCGATTGATCGATTCGTATCGAGCGGTCAATCGGGGCGTTATGAGCTGTTCGAATTCTTGCCGGCTCAAGACCTCGAGCTTGCGCGACCTGCGCGCGTGAAGAAGGTGTACTTTCCGCTGGGCGAAAAGCTCGTACCTGCGTATTTTCTCGAAATCAGCACTCGTCACTTCGACGAGCAGGACGCGGACGCTTATGCATACGTGATTGCCGCCGACGACGCGCGAGTGCTTTATCGGGAAAACCTGACGCATTCGGCATTCAAATACCGAGTATGGGCCGACCCGGCATTCCAAAATCGCCCGCTCGATGGACCGCAAGCCGATTACAACCCGCATCCCTTGGGCACGCCGGATGGCTCGTCTCCTCCTTTCATTGCCCCGACACTCGTGACCATGGACGGGTTCAACAAGAACCCCGAAGGCACGTTCGATCCGTGGCTTGCCGCCAATGCAACTCAAACCTTGGGCAATAACGTCGATGCATATGCCGATCGCTCGAATGGCGATGGATTCACGCCCAATACCCAAGACGTGCGAGCCTCCACGACGGCTGCGCAAACGTTCGACCGCGTTTACGACACGTCAGCGGCTCCTGGGTCAAGCCAAAACCAGGTCATGGCGGCCGTCACGCAGCTTTTCTACGTCAACAACTTCTTGCACGATTACTGGTACGACTCGGGCTTCAACGAAGCTGCTGGCAATGCGCAATCGAATAACTTCGGCCGCGGCGGTGCTGCAAACGACCCGATGCTCGCTGAAGCCCAAGACTTCAGCGGAACCAACAACGCCAATATGCAGACGTTCGGCGATGGCCAATCCCCCGTCATGCAAATGTACGTCTGGGATGCGGCGCAATCAGGAAATGCCAGCCTTACGACGCAGGGCAAAACGTACGCCGTCGGTGTCGCCGGTTTTGGGCTGCAAAACTTCAATATCGGCCCGGCGCAAATCGTGATTGCGCTGGACAATTCGACTGCCGATACCCAGGGCGGCAACACCGGTACGGTCAATGACGCTTGTCAGGCTTTGACCGGTAACTACGCCGGTAGGATCGTTCTAACCGATCGCGGTACGTGCAACTTCGTCATCAAAGTCAAGAACATCCAGAATGCAGGCGGCATCGGAGCGCTCATTGCCAACAATGGTCCTGGTTTGCCGCCTAGCCCCATGGGTGGTCAGGACGGCACGATCAATATCGGCACGCTCGGCATCTCCCAAACCGATGGCGCGGCATTGAAGCAGCAAATCGCCAATGGAACGATTCAAGGCACGATGGTTCGCGCGGGCGCCGTGCAACGCGACGGCACCATTGACAACGGAATCGTCGCGCACGAATGGGGTCACTACATTCACAACCGTCTCGTTCCTTGCGGCTCGCAGATGTGCGGCGCAGAAGGCGAAGGCTGGGGTGATTTCTTCGCGCTCCATATGAGCGTGCGCGAAGGTGACGATCTCGATGGAACCTACGTCATCGGAATCTACGCCACGGCGCTACTTGGAGACAGCGGATATTACGGTATTCGCCGCATCCCGTATTCGGTGAACACGGACAAGAATGCGCTCACGTTCAAGCATATCTCGGATGGTCAAGCGCTTCCGGCCACCAACGACATCCAGCCCATTCAAGCGCCGAACTCCGAAGTGCACAATGCCGGCGAAATTTGGGCCGCCATGATGTGGGAAGCCCTCGTCGACATTCTCAAGCGCTCGCAACAACCTGGCGCTCCGTACTCGTTCGAGGAAGGCCGCCGACGCATGGCCAACTACGTCGTGGGAGGCATGAAGCTCGCTCCGGCTAACCCGACGTTCCTCGAGCAGCGTGACGCGATCCTTGCCGCTGCTGCAGCCGCGGATATCGAAGACATGAAGATCATTGCTTCGGCATTCGCCAAACGCGGCGCTGGAAGTTGCGCGGTCTCGCCCGCGACGGATTCGACCGACTTTGCGGGTGTCGTAGAAAGCTTTGAGGTCAAAGCAAAGGTGTCGGATCTCGTTGGCGGAATGGATGACTCCATTCAGTCATGCGACGGTGACGGCAAACTCGATGCTCAGGAGCGAGGTCGAGTCACCGTTGAGTTGGTGAACACGGGCATTGCCGATTTGACGGATGCCGTGGTGACGGTTTCTACGTCCAAACCTGGCGTCACGTTCCCGAATGGGGCCCAAGCCAAGTTCGCTTCGATCTCGCCATTTGCCACTGGGAAGGTGCTGCTCGAGGTCGCGCTCGACGCCAGCATTCAGAACCTCGATTCGCTCAGTCTCGACATTACGGTCACGAGCGACCAGACGTGCGTCACGAAAAACACGATTGTCGAAGTGCCATACATTCATTACGACAACATCGCTGAGTCTTCGACGACGGACACGGTTGAAAGCGACATCGAGGTTTGGACACGTACGGGCGATGGCTCGGACAATGTCTGGTCACGTGATTTGAGCGGCCCGCCGAATCATGTTTGGCATGGTGAAAACTCGGCCAGCCCGAGCGACACCTCGCTCGAGTCTCCGACGATCGTCGCTGGCGCTGGACCTGTTTCGATCGCCCTCAAACACCGGTGGGATTTCGAGGTTGGGCCTCCGCCGAATGGTGGTGGAATCATCAACTACGACGGCGCTGTCATCGAGATCTCGATGGACAACGGGCAATCGTGGCAGGACGTGTCGTTCTATGGAGCCGGCGGCTACAATGGCGCCATCACGGACATTTCGGGCAATCCTTTGGGCGGTCGCCAAGGGTTTGTCTCGCAGAGCCCGGGATATCCGAGCTTCACGACGACGACGCTCAACCTGAATAACTCGATCGCGAACAAGTCATTCAAGCTGCGCTTCCGAATCGGTACCGATCCGGCGGCGGGCGCGATGGGTTGGGACATTGACGAAATCGCCGTGCAAGGCGCGACGAACAAGCCGTTCCCGTCAATCGTCAGCAATGCGAACGGTTGTGCCGGGGTGCCTAAAGCGGATGCCGGTGCAGACCAAACGGTATCGAGCGGCGATACTGTGGCGTTCGACGGTTCGAACAGCAAAGATCCCGACGGTGATCCGCTCACCTATGCGTGGACTCAGCTCGACGGGCCTGCTATTTCACTTGACAAACCAGATACGGCACAACCGTCGTTCGTGGCGCCGGACGTGATGGCAGACACGACGCTCACGTTCCAGCTCACGGTTTCCGATGGCAAGGGTGCTTCGTCGGATACGGTGCAGGTGGTGGTCAGACCGGCTGGTGCAGGCGTCGGAGGCGGCAAGCCTGGTCTCGTTCTCGACAACGGTGGCTGCGCGTGTACGGCGGCGGGTTCGTCTTCGACAAACTCGATGGCACCGGTTTCCGCACTGGGCTTGATTGGTTTGGCGATTTCGCGATTGCGTCGTCGTCGGAGCTGATCGCGTCTTTCCGGGGCCGCGCTGATTCGATTGCGCGGCCTTGGTTTTCGTTCGGACGGATGACTATCGTTCTCTCCCCACGCCCAATTGCGGGAATTCCTGATAGCTTTGCGTGCAAATTTCATGAGATGCCTCGTCTGAGGGAGGCTATTTCATGCAGCCGGCAAATACGATTGCCCTTGGTTCACGTAATGACGAGGACGGACACGCACGCTCGAGCGTGGCCCTGGCCGTCTGGGGACTGACCGTGTCGATGCTTTTCGGAGCCGTCGTGGTCGCGGGGGTCGCCATGACCGCGCTCCGACTGCAAATGATGAAATAAACGCAGCCCTGATTGTTCGTGCTGCATATGTCCGCTTACGGCTTGGCCGCACGCGTGATAGCTGCTTCTAGCGCTGCCATCCAATCTCTACGCATGTCTTGGCTGACCGAGTGTCGCACGCCTGGATATTCCGACAATTTCGCGGAAAATCCCACGCTCGACAATGCCCGTACCGTATCCCGGTCCCCATCAATAGGCACGACATTGTCCGCATCTCCGTGAAAAGCAAACACCGTCGGGGCCATTTTACCCATTGGCCACGACGATGGATAGAGCGGCGACGCAAGCAATCCCGCAATCGGAAGCGCCTCGCCAATTCGATCGGGATGAAGCACCGCCAACGTAAAACTGAGCATGCCCCCTTGAGAAAAACCCGTCACGATGGGTTTGCCCCGGACCGCGCCGGTCCGCTCGATTTCGGAGATCATCGCCGCTAGCTCTTTCGCTGCGTGACTCGCCCCCTCCGCGAGCTTTTGGGGCTCGAGTCGAGACAACGGAAACCAGGAAAACCCATCTCCGTACGTGGACAAACCATACGGCAAGATGACCCGAGCAGGCGCCGACAAACCATCGAAGAGGCGGCCGAAGGATTCGGGACGGTCACCCAATCCATGAATTGCCACCACGAGCGGTACGGAGTCGGTGGTTACGGCCCCTCCCGTCATTCGTTCGATATACCGAACCCGCGGTGCTTCCGCTCGCGCAGACGCCGCCGATGGCGGGGTAGGGGACGCTGTCGGGAGCGGCTCGGCAGGTTTGTCTCGTCCGCACGCAGCCGAAACGAGCACAATTGCAAACGTAGCGATGAAACGGCGAAGATGGCTCATGGTCGTCATGCCGATGCCGCGGGGCGTTGCTGCCCGAGAGGAGGAAGAATCGACGCGCCGAAAAGCACTCGTGCGGCGATTTCGTTTTTCGGCCGATGATCGCCCCAAGCATTCACCCAATCCTGCCAGGTGATATGCTGATCCCGAAACATGATTTTGCGCAAATCAATCGGCTTGGCTGGCTCGGCCGGCGGCTCACCTCGAACCGTGGCCTCCATGATCGGATCGCCAAAGCCCGCATCCAAGCGGTAAATCACTTCTGTGCGGTAATTCCCGTCCGGCCAAACCACCAGACCTTCGTTGGCAATGTCGTACGCTACGTCGTCACCAAGTACGGCGCGGATTTGTTCCCGCACCAAATCCACTCCGGCCACGCGGTAAAACCCAGCCAGTGCATTTTCAAAAAGAATCCGCGATTCTTTGTCGGGCAACACATCGATGAACCCCGGCGCCGCGACGCTCGCGACAATCAGCCCGCTTTGCTCTTCGAATGTAATGACCGTGTGAGCCTTCGTGAGTTTGTCGCAAGATAACTCCACGGTGACGCGATTCGAACCGAGGTCAATGCTCACCACGGAAATCGTCCCCACACGGAAATTCGGACAAGCTGCCAATAGCTCGCCAACCTCACGCTCTACCGCGCGGCGGATGGTTTCTTTCAAATCCTCGAGCGTCTGCTGCAAACCTCGAAGCGCGCCATGCGCCTGCGTTTTTCCAAGCGATTCCGCCAGCTCTGCATGACGCGCAGCCCGGCGTAATTTGGCAAAGTGTTTGGGTAACGTGCCTGAATGAAACCCGGGGCGCATCAGCGTCCCTACGGTTTCGCCATGTTGCCCAATGGGAACCGGTTGCAGCCTTCGAGCACGATTTTCGCGATACAGGCGGAAGTTTTCTTTGAACTCCCACACCAAAAATCCAAAAATGCTGGGAAACAGAAATACCGTCGTTCCAGCAATGGTCCCGCCAATCACGGGCCCTAGCGGCGAAAGCAACTTATTGAGCCACGGGAGCATTTCAGTCAGCAACGGAATGCATATTTTATGTGCTACCGTGACCACCGGGAAATGCTTCAATGGATTGATTTCAGGCTCGATCAGCAACGTAATATACAAACGAATCACGTAGGCCAGGAAAAACCAGATGAAACCAAGGAATGCTTTGAAGGGAATCGTCGCCCGAGGTTGTCCTTCGCGAAACCTGAGCCACTCGTCAACCCGATAAAGCGTTCGCTCGGTTATTTCCATCATCGCCCGGAATGTCGCAATGATGAATCGGATGAGCCCGGGCAGCGCGCGACGCCCAAGCATCTCCCAGCCTCGTGCAAGTTGATCCATCGCGATCTCTTGCACGACCAGGCCGACGCGCGTGTTGAGACAAACCGCTGCCGCGACGAACACTCCCGTCGCACCAAGCACACTGATCGCTCCACCAAGCTCTCGAAGCGGCGTCGCGAAGTACAGAATCAACGTCACCACCAAAGGAGCGATGACGGTTTGTCCAATCGTACGCGCCAAACCGCTTTCGATGAGCAGACGCACGGGTGGAAAAGCGACAAACCCCTTCCATGCCGCGGACAAACCCGACCCGATCGCTGATCCGACCATCGACAAAACACGCAACGTTGCTCTGCGAAGCGCTTCGCTGTGCACCAGACCGAAGATCACCAGACTCGTCACCACCATCGACGGGATGTTCACGATGTGCGGCGGCGACAGCTCGAGCTTCTTCGCCACCGGTACGATCATGTGCGACAAACCTTCGAGCGCGACGAACGCACTGCCGATCGGCAAGATCAAGTAGAGCGTTGCGTACCTTCCAAGCTTCGTCCCGAAGAAGACGCTCGACACCTTCTGCAAGATCCGCATGTAGATCTCGCCGCGTCGGTACACACCATCGAGCCGTAGATCCAGCAGTTTGTCCGCACGCAACAGCGCATCGTCGAGCACCAGCTCGCGCGGGACCGACACGTCACCGAGCTTCAATTGGTTGCGGCTCAAAGCATCTCGCAACTCCGCGATGCTCAAGAACCCACGCGTAACCGCCTTGTCGCAAAGCTCTTCGACGAGCTTGTTGGTCGCCACGCGCTCCGGAAGACTCTCCGCATGCAGACCAACCTGAGTGAGCGATTCATGCAGAACGGGACGCAACGTCGCGCGCACGTTGTCTTCGGCGCGCCGCACGGCATGACGCAAAAGCCGTGCAAGCAACTTGCGATCGGCAGTGGGCAGCTCTGCATGGCGCAGTTTGTCGAGTGCACTGCGCATGTGCCGCGCGATGCGTAGCGCACGCGTAGCCGGCAGCTTGCGCACGACTGGACGTTTGCCCAAGGAGATCGCCCACGTCACCACATCGACGGCAGAAGCACTTCGTTCGTGCTCCGTGCACGCTCGCTGCAAGTCGTACAAGATCCGCGCTTCAACAGGAAATCGCAACGCTTGTCGCTCACTCGCGACGGCTGCGAGCGGAAGCAGCGACGATGTCCACGGAACGCGTGGCTGCGATTCTTTTGCATTCGGTGGCTCGAGCGCTGCATCGAGCCGTGCACCGAGCGAATCGAAGTCTGAACGCACTGACGTGCGCAGCGCCAACTCGTGCTCGTCCCCTGCTGCGGGTAGCGCCGCGAGACAGAACAGCGCGCTACGCACGTGGTTTCCTTCTGCGCGAGCAATCGCGGCATGCGCGATCAACTTCTTCGCTTGCGTGCTCGTCGTGACCCGACGCGACAAAAAACTCGGCAGCAAATCGAGCGCAGGCAGCGCCGAGTACGTTGGTGTCGTCGACTCTTTCGTCGCTGCACGTGCCTTCGGATCTTCAGCTCCTAACGGCTTGCACGCGGCCATCAACGCGCTCGCATCAACGTCTTCGTTGATCACCGACAACGCTTGCGCTGGATGACGCAACGTGGGGAACGTGCGCGCCACGAGGCTCGGCGCGAAGTGATGCAGCTCGAGCATCACTGCGGCGAATTCCGTGTACACCTCGGCATCACCGCCAGGAGGAAAGAGCAACTCGTCGGCATCGAGCACGCGGCGAACTTCGTCGAACTCGGTTTGTCCAATACGATCAATACGCGCTCGAATGGTCGCATCGTCCAGCTTGCCTTGCTTTCGCAGCGCTTCGACGGCGAGGTGCACGTGCGCGTGAAAAGCCGAGCGCCATAGCCATCGCAGCACATCGCCCGGCTCCGCTCCTCGCACTTCCGAAGCTTTCGGCCGCGGAAGCAGCACCACGTGCTCGGGCAGGTGACTCGCTTCTGCCCCCAGCATTTGAGGCGTCACGAGCTGTAGGAGCTCGCTTTGCGCGATCCAGTAGCAATGGGCATGAGGCACGCCCCAACGGATCAGTTTTCGATGCCGCTTGATGACGCGGGCGACGATTCTTTCGTCGACCAGAATCACGCCTGTTTCAGAGCTTCGGAGGCTTCGTTCGATCGGGGACGGATCCATGTGCTCGCCGTCGTTTGCGTATGCCGGCGGCCGAAACGAGCGCCTTCCGTCTGGCAACGCCCGCCCTTATATCACGGCTTTTCGATCAGGCATTGCCGGACGCGATCATCTTGCTGTTCCTGACAATGGGTGCGGGTTGGATCGGCGGTGCGAATGCGCTTGGAAGGCTGCAGGGCAAGAGTGGCGTCCTGCACGAGTCGAAGAGATATTTTTTCGTCCGGACAGCACGACCTCGATGAAGGAGAGACAACGCATGGCTCATAGAATCCATCCATTGCTTGGTCGTACGCTTTTCGCGGTGGCGATTGCATTGTGCGGCGCTCTTGGATGCGGAGCGGACGAGCCCGGGACGGGCTCACTGGACACGGAGCGACGCGCTGGAGAATCGTTATCGGCAGGACAAATTGCCTCGGTGGTGTCGACACTCAATCAAGGCGAAATCAAACAGGCCCAGGTCGCGCTCGGGCGGCTCGAGGACAAGGACGTGCGCGCGTATGCCGAACTCATCATTCGAGAGCACCAGGCTTCTGAAAAACGACTCGAAACGCTTCGTGCGCAGCTAGGCGTCGCGAAGGAAGAGAGTGATTTGCAAGAGGAGACCGATTTGCTGGAGCGAAACATGGTCCGGCATATCGAGCGGGAAATTCCCTCGCTTGCTGATCAAACCTATCTCGAAGTGCAGATGTTCATGCATCGCAAGAGTGTGAGCATCGTGAGCCAACAGCTTCTTCCGGCGGCGAAGCAGCCGGAAATGCAAGTGTATCTCGAAGGATTGCGGGAGATGCTCGAGATGCACCTCGGCCGGGCCACGATATTGCGTAAGCGATATCCGGCGACCACTCCGAACTGAGCATCCGTCCAGCCATCACATCGGACTGAATATGTCCGATCACGGCCACTGATTGCGGCTGTGAAACATCGGACGAGATATGTCCGATCATCAAAACGTTCCATCGATCGTTCGACCACTACATGATAACCTCTCCAAGTCAGCTCGATTGAGGTCGAGCGGTGATTGATGCAATCGGCGTGCTGCTGGAAGGCACGCTTAGCGCATTCGTCCATTTTTTGCCGGAATGACCGGCTGGAGAGGTATCGTCCATGCACCCGCTCGGTGATCGCAGGATGCATCTGTCGCGTGTGGATGCCCCTAGGTGGCTGGTTTTCGTCGATTTCGACGAAACTTTTTTGGCGCACGATGGATCTCCCGAGCGCCGTAGGGATCGTCGAGCGCTCGAGCAATTGCTCATCGAATATGCGCGTCCTTTGGGAATCGTATTCGGTTGGGTGACCGACGGTCCCATGGATACCATTGCGGATACGTTTCAAGCTCATGGACTGCGGATCGTGCCGCATTTCATCGCCAGCTCGTGGGGTGCCGAGTTGGATTTCTTTTCGCGTGAAGACGGCCGTCGCAGCGCGGCTGAATGGGATGCGCGTATGGGCGTCAGCGGATTTTCGCTCGCATTGGTTGCGCAGGCGCGCGATGAGCTGGCCAAGCACGGCGTCGAGCTCGAAGACCGCAAAGAATCCGGCCCTCGAATGGATAGTTTTATTTTCGTGCCTCCGGCGAAGCAACGCGGCAGTGAGCTTGCTTCGCTGGTTCATCGCGTGGCTGAGCGCCATTTCGTCGACGTGCACGTTTACCCTTGCCATCCCGCGCTCGGTGAAGCAGACGGCGCTTACAGTGTCGACTTCGTTCCTCGCAACGCAAATAAACGAAACGTCGCGCAATTCGTCATGGACCGTCTCGCCGTGCCACGCATTCGCACCATGGCGTTTGGTGACGACGTCGGAGACCTCGAAATGTTATCCGCCGTCGAGCACGGGTATCTTGTCGACAATGCGACGGACGAAGCGCGGCGGCGATTTTCTCGTACGGCGGGCGCAAGTTACGCGCGTGGCATTCTCGATGTCATGCAAAGGCGCATTATCGGCTGCGGGTCCTGATCTCTACGACCTCGCCACCCAACTCCACGACACATCTGTCAGACCTCATCACCAACGCGCAGAGCACGTTCCCTTCGCTGCGCGCTCGAATATGCTCGTGGCACATGCCTTGCTGAGTCGCACCGCTCGGTAAGCATTTCGCAAACCCTCACGTAAAGGAGAAACATGCCGATGGAACGACATCTGGCCCCTCGCCGCGCGCTTTGCCATCCGTTGTGGTTGGCTTCGCTAGCGCTGCTGGTCATGAACGATCACTTCTTCAAAGGCTCGGGAAGACTCCCGGCCGTTCTCACGGGCAAACTCAGCGACTTCGCCGGACTCGTCGTCGCTCCCGCATTGCTCGTCGTGCTCCTCCGAAGTTCGTCCCGACGATCGTTTGTCCTGGCACATATCGCCACGGGCGCCGTCTTTGCCGGCATCAAAATCTCTCCCGCGTTCGCGAGTGCATTCGAAGCGCTCGCGGGGCTCGGTCCGTTTTCTTGGCAAATCACCGTCGATCCCACCGACCTCATCGCGTTGCCGATGCTGTTTGTCTCGTACTACGTGCTCGGTGCAGCCATGCAGCGACCTGCTCCCGACAGGCCCCTTGCGCAACGCAGCCTGGTCATGGCGGGCTCTGTCGCGTGCATGGCGACCAGCCAAGAGCAGCCGCCACAGTGTGATCCCTCTTTTTGCTCCGGCGCCGTTCCTCAGGAAGATGCCGCCGTAGTCATCGGAAACAATACCGACACACAACGCCTCGTTCGTGTCCGGCCGCTGAAGAGCTCCGTGCAAGCCTTGTGTAGCGATTTGCTTGCCGATCCGACACATGCATTATCGCGCGAGCTTTTTGCTCCGGCAGAAGCGTGGCTTCTCGAGCCCACTCGAGGTTTGCCATTGCAAAACAAGTCGGGAACCGATTGCACGGCGTTCCTCGTCGATGCCGATGGTTTGCCCCCCACGCTCGTCGCTTGGTCCAGCTTGCAATTCCCTGACGGTATCCTCTCCACATCGACCCTCGCGCCCGATGGCAATTCGATGATCAATATGGC
>CAZETM010000123.1:0-17131 GCA_964514885.1 uncultured Polyangium sp.
GGGCCGCGGAGCACCTCACGCTCAAGTCGGAGGTGGCCGTCAAGCTGCTTGCGCAGACTACCTCACCGACGCGCGATCACTGCGGCTCTTCGAGCATGAGGCACAACGCGCGGCAAAGGTGAGGAGCCATCACGTGACGCAAATCCACGATCACGGCGTAACCCCAGACGGCGAACCGTTCATCGTGATGGAACTTCTCGAGGGTGAGACGCTCGGCAGGCGCATCAAGCAGTTTGGTGCGTTGCCCGCCGAAGACGTGGTCCTACTCATTGGACAAACCGCAAAGGGATTGGCCGCAGCGCACAGGCTCGGCGTGGTGCATCGGGATATCAAACCCGAGAATCTGTTCATTACCGACAACGGAGGCGACCCCTTCGTCAAAGTGCTGGACTTTGGCATTGCCAAGCAAATGGACGTGCCCCGCACTTCGCAAATGATAACGACCGGAACGACCACCGGAATGATGATGGGCACGCCGCCATACATGAGCCCCGAGCAATACATCGATCCGCAATCAGTGGGTGTGCGCGCGGATTTGTGGGCGCTCGGAATCGTGACCTATGAAGCGCTCACTGGAATGAGGCCCTTTTATGGCCCCACGATGATCGCACTAGCCATGGCCATTACCGAAGGTGCATTCAAACCGCCCAGCCTGCTCGTGCCGCACCTGCCCCAATCCATCGATGCGTGGATGGCCAAAGCATTGGCCAAGAAACCAGAAAACCGGTTTGTTTCGGCAGTCGAGATGGTCAACGAGTTGGCCAAAGCATTCAATTTTCCTGCACCCGGAGGCCTTTATCCTTCAACGCCTCCGTCGCCTCCGTCCTCGCCGGGCGATACGGTCACCCACCAATTCATTCCTCCATTCCATATTTCTGACCGCCCCCCGGCATCAACCATTGCTTATGTCGATCCTGTCGCTACGACAGCGGCCGATGAATTAACGACTCCTGTTTCGCAACGAGCCGCCCGACGCAGTGATGGTAATGCATTGCCCTTCCCGCGCGAGCGTTTGCCCGTGCTCATTTGGCGCACGTTCGATGCCGCCATGGCTGCACGTATCGAACGCGGCGTGCTCCCTCGAACCAGTGACGACAAATGGTTTGTCTTCATGGAGGACAAACGGCTGTATTTTCACTATACAAAAACGGGAAACCCTGTTTACGAAGTTTTTTTCGAGCCAGCGCCGAACGGGGGCAAACGCATCGTCAAAGCGTGGGTAGCGACCAATAGAAAGGCCATGCAACCTACGCAAATGCTCTCGCGGCTTTTTGATGAATTGTTCGATCCAATGGCGCCTCCGTCGTCGATTAGGTTCGATAACGCTGCTCCAGAACAACGAATTTGGATTCACGAGGGAGACCAGACGTCGCTTTACATCGATGCCATCGTCAGCTCAGCAGATTCGTCGCTCCTAGGCGGAGGAGAATTCGATGGGGATATTCATCGCGCCTCCGGTGCGGGGTTGCTTGCCGAATGCCGAAGTCTCGGCGGATGCCCGGTCGGAGAAGCTCGCAAGACGAAAGGGCATTCCCTGCCTGTCAAGTATGTCATCCACACCGTGGGTCCCGAATGGAACGGGGGCATCGCAGACGAGAAAGCAAAGCTATCAGCTTGTTATGGCAATTGTTTGTCGCTCGCGGCGCAGACGGGCCTGCGCACGATTGCGTTTCCCAGCATATCGACCCGAACCAAGCGTTTTCCGCTGGATGAAGCGGCATTCATTGCCGCCAAAACCACGCTCGAATTTCTCCGCCAAAAGACCTCCGTACAGCTCGTCATTTTCTGCACGTTTTCTCGCGAGCATACCGAAGCAGCCTACCGTGGTTTGGCGCGAGCACTCGCAGAATAAAACGCTCACCTCTTCAATCCACTCCCCACCCTACCCCGCCCGAACCTCGCCACGATTCCTTCGCGCGGCGCTCCAGCATTCGCAGGCGTCACGAAATTGCCTCCACCTGCCCAATAATCGCCTTCACCCGCGGCCCAAACGGCGTGCAAGTCCGCATGAGGTGGCGTCACGAAGTCGTCTACCCACACGCCTTCCACGAGCCTCTGTTTGAGGCCACCAAAGCCCACGATGGCCGCTTCGCCAGCCGCCCCACACGCGACTCCATTAACGCCGCCCGTCACCCCGAGGTCCAGTTTTTCCCACGAAACACCATCGGAATGCAGGACGTCGAAATTTCCCACCGCGTACACATCGTTTGCGCCCGAGCCGGAAACCGTGAAAAGCGTGCTCGCTGCAAGCGGAGGATTCGATTCGAGTATCCAGTCAGCTCCCTTTTTATGCCATATCGTCCCAAATTCACCAACGACGTATAAATTGTCCGAATCCGTCCCCCATACCTTGTAAAACGCTCGCCCTTCGACATCTTTCGGCAGCGTAACGGACGACCACGCCATTCCGTCCCAATGCAGCACGATATCGTTTGGCGCAAGAGCCCCGCCTTCAGGCGTTCCTCCCACGGCCCAAGCATCCGTCGCCGACGCTGCCCATACGCCCCATAACGTCGCCGTCGTGCCGGACGTGTGCTCGGTAAAACCACTTCCGTCCCAATGCGTAATGCGACCCTTTTCGCCCACCATCCAAACGTCTTTCGGTCCCGATCCCGAAACCCACCAATATGTCTCCGTGCCGCCTGGCCCAAGCTCGGTCCAAGACGTTCCGTCGAAATGAATCGCCAGCGATTCTTGACCATTACCAAGCGGCCCGCCGACCGCGAATACATCGGCGGAACCGCTGCCCCATACGCTGAGCACCGCGCGGTCGAGCACGCTCTTGTCGAGCACCACTTGCCAAGCTGCAGGCTCGGCTGGAGGTGGGTTTGGCTCAGGCGGATCGGAACATCCCACGACGAGGGATAGGCACGCCAACGGCAGCGCAAATCGCGCAAAGAAAGAACGCATCGAAATCACTCTCCCGCATCCGTGGAAGCATCGTGCACGCCCGCGTCCCCGTCCGTGGGCAAACCACCACACGCCATGCCGAGCACGTATTCGGAGTCGCATTGGCAAATGCATGCGTCCTCGAGGAGCGGTTCGTTACACCGAGGAGTCACCTGCAATATGCGGGTGACTTTGCGGAAATCCTTGTCGGTCAGCGAAATGGTCAGCTCGTACGGCACATCCATTAAGTCCTGCGTCGACCATGAATTGGGGCACACGGCTATATTGGTGAACGTGGAATGGTCCGTCGGAGAACTGCGCGCCCATCCATCCGCGGTGACCTCGAGATTGATGATGCGTGAATCGATACGGACTTGTTGACTGACGGAATCCCGCAATGCTCCGGAAATGCGCACGGCACATGGATTGACGTTGCGCGCTCGTACACCGGCGAATACGACGCGACCGCCCTGCGGAGGAAACATCAACGTGACATTCGATCCATCAGTGATCGTGGAAGTTTTTCCCAGCGCTCCGAGCGAAATGACCTCCATTTCCATCTCGGCATTCGGATCGCCCACGTAAGGTAGTTTGCATGCACCCACGGGGGTCCCGGCATCCTCATTAGGATCAGGCGGATCGCTGCTGCACGCGACGAACAGGGTTGTCGTGACGAACGCGAGCAGCAGCAAGGGAAGCAGTTTCCGCATCATCAGAAGCAGTTGATATCGTCTGCCTTGGGGTAGTAGTAGACGAAGATATTGCAGTGCTCGTTCGCATCGACCTGCGGGCCGAACGTGTAGCAGCAATCGTTTGCCCCCTGTTTGTCGAGGGCATCCAAACCGTCACAGCCGAGCTTCTCGGTCGGCATTTGCCATTGGAATCCGCACGTATACCAAACGCCTCCGCCCGGTGGAACGAGCGTATTGAGCTGCGGAGAAGTCAGCATCGGCGGTTCGTCCCAGGTGTTCGACGCATAGAAACGTTCGGAAACCGGCGGAGGATCGATGCTCGTACCGTCCCAGGAGAACATGTCGAATTGTTTTCCACGGCTATGGAAATGCGCGTTCGCGCCAATGATGTTCACCGGCACTTGGCTATTGAATTGGCAGCTTCCATCGAACGACGGCGCTGGGTTGGATTTACAAACCCGAATGGATTGCTTGGTAGCGAAAAGCGTGCCGACCTGAGCCGTCACCGTTTCTTTGGGAATGGTCCAGAAATTCACGCGTACGTTGCCCTCGCCCGACGGAGTGTCTTGGGTCGTGGCATTGACGTAATGCGTTTGCAGCATCAACCACTCATCGGGTGCAAACTCGTTCGCTACGCCTTCCGGGAAGGTCCAGTCGAGCTTGCCATCGATTTGGGAATTGGCGACGAGCGGCCAGTCAGCCCAGTTTGGACTTTTGAAACACTCGCCCGCGCCGTTCGTCCCCTCTTGCACGACGCCGTTGTTCGGGTCGAGTCCTAAAGTCGTACGAACTCGAAACACATTCATGTGATGCGAGCCCTGAGCTTGATCAATCTGCACGCGATTGACGTAAACCGGTGCGCTCGGATCGAGACCCGCGGCGCCCGCAAGCTCACTGACGCGGAAGAAGTAACAATCCTGCTTCTCGACGCCCGCTGGCACTTCGAACGTGCCGGTCTTGAGCTGAAAACCTTCACCCGCCGGGGGTGGGTCAAGTTGTGTCGCCTGGTCGGGCACGGGTGTCACGTCATCGCTACAGCCGATGAGCAACGAAGCCGCCGAAAGAACAAGAATCGCTCCGTGAATACGCATGAAATCCTCCCTATCGCCTATCGCGAGCAAAGCACGACAATGCAAGCTGCTTGCCATCAGAGCACGCCTTGCGCCGCGTTTGCGCTAACTGCCGAACTTGCAGACTGCTATGGTGCGCTCGGGAGGTTCATCGTCGATGGCGGGCAACAAGTCCTGCGGGCAACACCAAGAACTCACGGCAAATAGCGCCGTGCGCATCACGCAGTGTGGATGCGGCATGCTTCACGTGACCACGCTGCACAACGGCGTGACCATGCGCATGAACGCCGATCAACTGCGCAACACGTGGGCTGGCCTGAAGGCGGCCATTGATCGAATCGATGACGAACCCGTGCCAAGCTTCGGTAGTTCGATCAGCAACTGAAGATTGATTTGGGTTTGTCGCAACAAACCAGAGCGGCAAACTGCACGGCAAAAAAGGACGGGGCAAAGGAGCGTTCATCCGCGCCTCTGCCCCGTTTGTCTTTCCGAAAGTCAGCGACTCTCGAGCGACACGTAGTCTCGTTCGACAGCGCCGGTGTAAACCTGACGCGGACGACCGATCTTCGTGCTGGGGTTCTCGTTCTGCTCTTTCCAGTGCGCAATCCAGCCGGGCAAACGGCCGAGCGCGAACATGACCGTGAACATGTTCGTGGGGAAGCCGAGCGCGCGATAGATGATGCCGCTGTAGAAGTCGACGTTCGGATAAAGCTTGCGGTCGATGAAGTACGGATCGCTGAGTGCCGCTTCTTCGAGCTTGCGCGCGATGTCGAGCAGCGGGTCGTTGATGCCGAGTTTGCTCAGGACCTTGTCCGCAGCAACCTTGATGACCTTCGCTCGCGGATCGTAATTGCGATAGACGCGATGACCGAAGCCCATCAGGCGGAAGCCCGAGTTCTTGTCCTTCGCCATCTTGACGGCCTTGCTGACGTCGCCATCGTTCTTGCGAATCTCCTCGAGCATCTCGACGACCTCTTGGTTTGCGCCGCCATGAAGCGGGCCCCAAAGGGCACAGATGCCAGCAGCGATCGACGCGAACAAATTCGCCTTGGCGCTGCCCACGAGACGCACGGTGGACGTCGAACAGTTCTGCTCGTGATCCGCATGAAGAATCAGCAGAAGGTTGAGCACCTTCACGATGTCCTCATCGACTTCGTACGGCTCCGCGGGAACCGAGAACATCATGTTGAGGAAGTTGGCGCAGTACGACAGCGAGTTCTGCGGATAGACGAACGGTTGACCGATCGACTTCTTGTACGAGAACGCCGCGATCGTTCGGACCTTGGAGAGCAAACGCGCGATCGTGATGTCGAGCTGCTCCTTGTTGTCCGCATCCATCGCCTGGGGATAGAAGCTCGAGAGCGAGCAGACCATCGATGACAAAATCGCCATCGGATGAGCCGTCGAAGGATACCCCTCGAAGAAGTGCTTCATGTCCTCGTGGATGAGCGAATGCCTCGTGAGCAGTGTCGAAAACTTCGACAACTGATCCTTGTTCGGAAGCTCCCCGTAGATGAGCAAGTACGCAGTCTCGACGAACGAAGACTTCTCCCCGAGCTGCTCGATCGGAATGCCCCGATAGCGCAGGATGCCCTTCTCGCCGTCGATGAAACAAATCGAACTCGACGTCGACGCCGTGTTTACAAACGCGGGATCGAGCACGACGTATCCGGTCTTTGCGCGGAGCGTCGAGATGTCGATGGCTTTCTCGTTCTCCGTCCCCGTTACGATCGGAAGGTCGAGCGTCTGTGCTTTACCATCGTTCTCGATCGTGAGCTTGGCCGTCTCCTGCACACGTCCTCCTTTCAAACCACCCACTTGCGGCCGCGGAAAGTACCACGCTTGACGAACCTGCGCGGACAAGATCCTCGCACCCTCGCCCAATCATCTCGCCGTCCTCATCATCCGCCCCGAAAAATGCGCGGTTTGGACGGACTGCATGTGGTTTTTGCCACACGATTTTCACCCGTCCGAGAAGCGTCATGACGCATGACACACGGACAAACCCGACCAAGTTGTAGAAAGAAACTCGAGGAGAACGAGATGGCTTCGCTCGAGCCGATGATTCGCGGAAGACTCGCTACGCACCCGTGCGCACAGGCGTTTGCGGCGGAAGTTCTGCACGTGCACAAGCGATACGCGACGGAGATCGTGCAGCAATACGCGCTGTGTCCGTTCACGCGAGACGTTGAAGTCGCGTTTGGAAAGTTCTGCGTGATGCTCGATCACGAGCCTGATCTTGACGCGACGCGTGCCGCAGTCGTCGAAGCGAAGAGCCCAGTGCTCCACGTCGTGTTTCCACTCGCGCTGCCACCCGCGAACGTGTTCGAGCGCTTTGCCAACGCGTTGATGGCTTCACTTCGCGGACGTTTGGAGTCTCCTCCAGTGATGGCTGCGTTTCACCCCGAGCTGGTTGGAGATCGCGACAACGCGCATCGGATGATTGGTTTGCTTCGTCGTGCGCCAGATCCATTCGTGCAGTTCATCCCCGCGGGCAATCACGAGGGTGGGACGATGTTTGCAAGCTCCGTCGACGACGCGGAAGACTCGGCGGTCGACCGTTCGGAGTTGAACTTTCGACGACTGCAAGGTGGGAAGTTGGAAGAGCTGTTGGCGACGATCGGCGACATTCGTGCCGACAGGGATCGACGTTACGCGCCGTTCGCGAGTGGATGGGGTTCTGTGAGCGGACAATAGGCCCGCGAAGTTGCGGCCCACAAAATGCGAACGGGGCCGAAATCGACCCCGTTAAACGCTGCGAGTGACGAATCAGGCGATCGAGTCTTTGATGGCCTTGATCGGACGCGCGCGGACCGACTTGCTCGCCGGCTTCGCCGCGAACGTCATGGGCTGCTTGGTGAAGGGGTTGACACCTTCGCGGGACTTGGTCGCGGGCTTCTTGACAACGCGGAACTTCGCGAAGCCGGGCATCGTGAAGATGCCGGTCTTCTTGAGCTCGCGGTAAGCAATCTGCGCGAGGTTCTCGAGAACGAGCTTCGCTTGCTTGCGGGTCACGCCTTCGGCGCCCTCGGCAATCGCGTTGAGAAGAGCGCTCTTGCTCATCGAGGTCGACTTCTTCGATTCGGTTTTTGCTGCTGCTGCTGCTTTGGCCATGATGACTTTCCTCCGGGAGATTTGGCGTCTCGGAGGCCAAACAACCACAAGGAACGCGTCAGGTCCAGCGTCGATCGCCACATCGCACGACAAAAATAGGGGCTTACTCGGCCCTGGTGCGTCGAGACGCCCGCTGGAGCCACTCGCCTAGGCCCCGCAAAACCCTCGAATTTCAAGGCGAAATCAGGACATTTCCGCCTACCACACGAGCACCGAGGCCCGCGATCGCGCACCACTGACACCACGATCGACTGAAAAATAAGCAGATCCCGAACATTCCGTTCGGATCCAACAGTCCGACGTCTGGTCTCATCAAACTCGGCCGATCGGTCAATCCGAGCGCTTCGCAAGCCGATTGGGGCTTTGTGCCTGGTCCCGATCACGCCGATGCCGTGGACAAACTCATGCAGAGCGTGCGGTTTTCGAGACAGATCGATGCGTCTTGCGCTCGCCTTCACGACGCTCGATGCCCCAACGTCGCTTCGGAGAAATGCCGAGAACAGTCAGTGGTTCCGGTGCTTCGCTAAACTCGAGCACGTCGCCGAAACGCACGTCGATCGATCGATTTGGCCCGTCTACGAAGAGCTTTGCTTCGTGCATCTTGCTGCGCACGATGAGCGACACGCCAGGTGAAACGAGCGCACGACGCAACTGATAACGCTCACCATGCGGCGTGTAAGGCTCACGCACGACGAGTTGCAAATCCTTTGAGGTCAAAGGAAGAACTTTTCCACCCGCGGAACGCTGCGCTGCCGTCGAGCCAGCAGCAGGACCAATCCAGAAGCCGCTCGACTTCTGTTCCTCTTCGATGTCGCTCAAACGAAGGAGATACCGCGACGTAGCCGCTGGAGAGATGTGGCAACACAGCGCTTCGTTCAGCACGCGTGCATGCACGACTTCGCCATTCTGACGAACTTGCATACGTGTGAGCACCGCACGAGGAAGCTCGTCACGCAACGCTCGCGTGATGGCCGATAACGCATTGCCTCGATGCGCTCCGCAGAAGAACCCAACCGAATGCGAAGGCGCGCTGTTGATGCCCAGAATCGGAACGTTCGCGACACAGTGCGAAGCGCTGAGCAACGTGCCGTCACCACCGACGGTGATCACGAGAGCGAGATCGTTTGAGTCGAAAGCTTCTCCAGCTCGACCCAAAAAAGCCACGTGAACGCGCAGGACCGAAAGCATCGCGAGCACTTCGTCAACGGTTGCCGTGTGCTCGTCGTGCGAAGCACGAAGGCGAGCCACGGATGGATCACGCTGTTCGAGGAGCCGCTGAATGTGCGGGTCTTGATGCTCTTCTACGTGCTCTTGAAAAGCTGAGCGTTTGACGACAAGCGCAACCTTGGGGCGGTCGGATCCAAACGAATCCGTCGTTGATGCTGGAGGGTGGCCGTTCATTACCCGTTCATCTCCGCAAAACGCCGCAGACCAAGCTCGGTCTTGGCATCTTCAAGCAAACCAGCACGCACGAGCGAGAGCGCTTCTTCGAGCGAAATTGCACAGATGGCCGCTCCATGCTCGAGCACCGATCCATCTTCCAGCGGAAGCGCACGACGTGACGGATCGACGAGCACATGAAAATAAAAGTGCCGCTCACCGATGACTCCTGGAGCCGGGAACGATGATGGTCCGAGCGGGTGGAGTTTGTCTGGGTCAACCGCGAACCCAAGCTCTTCATGCAGCTCGCGAGCTGCACATCGACGTAGCCCTTCAGGACTGCGCTCGTCTGTCTCGACCAACCCTGCCGGCAGCTCCCACAAGCCTCCGAGATCATCACGCTCGGGCATCGGCCACTGCTCACGCGGACGCAGCGCGACGGGAGGACGCAGTGCAGAGCGCAGAAACACGAAGCGCTTGCCGGTCTCGTCGACGTAGTGCGCGACCATGACGACAGCATCGAGCCGCTCACGCGCGACGATGTCGTACGTGAACGCTTCACTCGGCTCGCCACCATCGAAGCGCGCTCGAAGCACTGATCGTTCGACACGTAAAAAAGCCTGCGGCGCGTCGTCGTCAGAGCGACGAACGGACTCTTGAATCAGCTCGATTCGTGGCAGAGGGGGCAACGCCATCGCCGAAAAGCAGAGCATACTCTCGCGACGACGGGCGAGTGAAGTTCGCGGGCGTTGCAGTGGCGAGCGGGATGCAGTGGAAGACGGTAGTCTTCGCGCTGCTCGCGTCACCTCTTGCGTTGCGTCGAGTGCAAGCGCTCGCGGAGAGTGGGCAACACGAGTTGACGATGACGACGTGCGACGTGGGGCAGCTTTTGCGTGAGCGAACGTGGCCGCGTCGTGTGCTCGCGAGATGTGCATGCGGAACAATTCGTTTGTGCTCAAAAGATTGATGCCAGCAGCGGATGCGATGGGTTTGTCTTGGATAAACGTGGTTTGCCCATTGTATTTGTAAATGAATCCACCCGTGGCGCGTCGATTCTCACAGCCACGTTATTCGAGCCCCCGTACAACCATTGCAGAGTACAACAAATTCGCCAAACCCATTGTCCGCGGCATCTTGAATGACTTGAACCGTGGCGATGAATTGAAACAATTCTTCAAAGACCTTGCCGTCAATGAAAGCGGCACTTCGAACAGCTCCGAGCCCGACGCTGCAACGAGTTGATCAGTAAGCGTACTCATGCGGATCGACCCCTGCATCGATCCGATCCACTTCCGTACCGGTACGGATCCGTCACTGCGCGGGTCAGTGGGCATGCCGCAGCACTGCGGACGCGTGACTGCGGCGGCCAGTTGAAGCTCGGCAATGGTGCGCGCGGATATCCGTGGGGATCAGCGCGGCATCGGGAGCGGTGCGGGTGCGGGTCTGCACGGCGCAGCGGGGGATGGAAGCGGTGCGCGGGGTGTTCTGACGCGTGCAGTGGGGCATCGGTAGCGGTGCGGAAGTGGGACTGCGTGGTGCAGTCCGCAAAGGTGCCGCGATTCCTTTCACGTCGGCTTGGACGTCCACACGTTTGATTGCGATTTCGCCGGCTCGCTCGACGGCCAGCCTGAACACGTCTCGACACCACCTTCATCTTCCAATGACAGAAGCTCGCCGTGTGCATGGAAAATCCATTGAACAACGATATCGGTCGGCTCACCGCGCGCAAAGGCGCAGGTTTTCTCAAACGTTGTTCAGGCTCCGGACTTGGGCTTCTTCGATCTCAACGGCTTACCCGCGGACTTTGCCGAAGTGGTTTTATTCTCGGCTGGTTCGGTGGATGGAGGTGGAACTGGCACGGTAGATGACTGCGATACATTTGGCCCTGGTGCCCCCCCTGACGCCTCGGAAGGCGCTTGCGGAGCATTAGTCATCCCCCACATCTGCTGTGCCAACTGATGTTTGGGCTTCGATATTGAATAGCGCATCGGTCGGCAAATGATGTGCTCGACCAATAAGCCCTCCGTTGGGGACAGAAAAGATTCTGTGCGACACGCAATTACTGCCATAGCAGTATCGGCGCTAGCCACGACCACTCGGTCGCCGCTTTCTACAGTCCCCGCATCGCAAGCGATAAGCGCCGCTTGAATGCAGAGGGCAAATCCACCACCAAGCACGCCGTACGCCTCGGCGACGCGATCCCATTCCGAGGTACGACTTATACCGTTGTGAATTCCTTTGAATGGGAGATGAGCGGCGACCACCTTAATACCCAGCTCAGACAGCTCGTCGAGCATCGCCGGGTTAATTCCGGCACGCACTACGGGGCTGTTGAGATCGTTCGGATTGGTACGGTACCTTCGCCCCGCTGGCGGCGTAACCGCTATGACCTGCAAGTGGCGATACCTCTCGTCAGAGAGAATCTCCCTACCGGCGTAGTGCGGGCCGTCACCTGTGCCCGTGAAAATGATCAACTTATTTAACTCAGTAGTTATGCACCACTCCACAGAATGGTCGATGCACGCTCGCGAGAAGTCGCGACCTTCACCATCGAAATATGTTGTTGCAGCCTGCTTCATCGTTTCTTCCGCACGGGGTAAGTACCCTGTTCTCTAAACGCCGCAATCATCTTTACGAAGATCAATGGGTCCAAATCACGGACATCTGGCTCCACCTGCCCAATAGGTATGTGTTCCGACATCATGGGGAGCATGTGGACGTGATGCCCGCTAACATCAAGGTCGAATCGAAAGAAGTCCGTGTCCAAACGGCTGCCATAGTGAAACGAATACCCGATTCTTTCCCATTGGGATAGGTCGACAGGTGACAAGTCGTGTGCGCCGGGAGGCACATACGGTGGGCAACCTTTTTTAAGCCCCAAGGTGATGTTTATTTGAGCATAATTTCGATTTTTATCGCTGAAATTGTACCGCAGGTGCAGCTTCACGCCGTTGAGGCCTGCTCCATGAGGCCACAATTTTGGGAGTTCCGATACGAACTCACCCGCTCCCAAGTTGTTCACATTAGTGATCAACCCCGGAAAGAATCGCTCCCAAAAGCGGTGCTGTTTAGCGTCCAGGGCCATTGGTTGCCGAATCCGAATTGAAAGAAACCAGCATCTCCTGCCCCTACAAAAGCGGCAAGGGCCGCATCAGCGGCCCCTTCATCACTTTCGCAATCGACTTGTGGCGGCTCTGCCCACGCCTCAGATTTAAGCCACCACGCGTAGCTACTATATAATTCGTGCCAACGCGCAATAAGGTCATCCTCACCCAGTTTGTTGGCTCGGTCGAGCAAAAGCAGCTCACGTCGGACGTGCCGACGAATCCTCAATCGACCGGCCAGCTCGCTCTCCACCTCTTCCAACTGTAGCTTGATGTCCTCGAACGACTCGAAACACGATTCGAGTTCATCCATTTCGCTCATCTGCTGCGCCGTGTCACTCATGCTCATAAATTCACTGAATCGCAAGTCTTGGGCCACACGACAGTCGAAGCCAAGTTGTTAACGATACTCACGGGAAGACGCTTGTCAAGCGTGGCAAACTTGCGATATCATGAGTGTCCTGTCAAGAATACTGTACAGGTCCTTCCTACTTTCTTGACTTGCTCACCACGGACCCCGCGTTAGCCTCGCCGCCGCAGTGCTGGTGGAAGCGAAAAAGCCTGATAAGGCGCGAGGGTGACCCGCATTTGAATTTCTCTGCAAACTCGCTCTCGAGCTAAAAGAACAATCGGAAAGGCTCCAACCTGATACCTTTTTCTCAGAAGAGCCATCAATGGCAGCTCACGAACCGAATGCACTAACGCCGCGCATTTTGTTCGGTAATTGCACCATTCCTTGTCATAACTTCGCCCCTCACGATGAGTTCAACGCTGCTTTATCCTCCTGAGCCATTGCCTGTCGACGTTGCAGTCGAGCTTGCTGCCGATGGCGGACTGCTCGCGCGTATTGGTGCGGAAGCTGCGCGCCAAATCGCTCCGTACCTCGAGCACATCGTTGCTCGACCACACGCAGTGCTCGTGGAAGAAGGTGCCGAGGATCGAGGGCTTTTCATAGTCGTAGCGGGCACGGCTCGTCTGTGCCGTGATGGCGTTGATCTGGGTCGCATCGGCAAAGGAAGTCACTTCGGTGCGCTGGGACTTGCCGACAGCCCGCGATGTCGTGCATCGGTGATCGCCGACTCGCAGCTCGAGCTCGCGTGGCTGCGCGGTGAACGTTACGAGCAGTTGTCGCAACAAGCGCCGGTGCTGGCGCTACGTCTCGTGCAAGCGCTCGCGGAGAGTGTGCAACACGAGCTGACGATGATGACGGACAACGTGGGACTGCTGCTGCGTGAGCGTTCGTGGCCGCGTCATGTGTTCGTCGATGTGACCGTGGGAAAAACATGGCAACGCGTGCGCACGGGAACGCCTTTGGGAGCGTTACTTCCGCACGATGTGGGAGGTGATCCCGTGGTCGCGGCGCTGGTGAACAACAAGGCCGTAGCGCTCGAATTGCCGGTGATGTCGGACGCGCACATCGAGCCGCTCGTCGCGTCGCACTGGGAAGGCAAACGCGTATACCGCTCGAGCCTTGGGCTGCTGTTGCTCGAAGCTGCACGTCGCGTGGATCCGCTCGTGAAGGTGCATCTAGGGCCTTCGATCGGATTTGGTCAGCCGGTGGAATTGGTAGCGCCGACGAGTGTTCCGCTCGCTAGTTGGGCCGAGCGCGTGACGGGAATGATGCACGAGCTTGTCGCGACAAACTTGCCGATTCGACAAGAGCTGTGGACGGTGGACGAGGCGCGTAGCTACTTCGCAGAACATGGGTGGCGTGACCTCGTGTCACTGCTTCACACGTGGCGATCGGGTCACGTGCAGCTCGTACGCGCAGGCGAGAGCGTGGCGTTGTACTTGGCGCCGCTTCTTCCGAACGCGAAGCATCTGGAGCGGTTTCCATTCCAGCTTGTGATCGAGCGTGACGGGATTTGTTTGCGTTACGGCGACGAAGCGCAGGTGGCGCCGGAAGGTGGTGAGGCTCCGCCGTCGTCGCGTCAGTCCGAGTACCTGAAGCCTGCGGGGCTGCATCTCGGAGTTCGCACGGACGAACCTTGGTTAACGACGTTGGGGATCACGAGCGTGGGAGCATTCAATGATGCTTGCGTACGTGGCAAGACGCCGGAAATCATTCGCGTGAGTGAAGGTTTACATGAAAAACGCATTGGCCGCATCGCGGACGCGATTTGCGAGAATGGTAGAATTCGTGCCATTTGCGTCGCGGGCCCGTCGTCTGCCGGTAAAACCACTTTCATCAAGCGATTGAATGTGCAGCTTCTGGTGAGCGGCATTCGCCCGGTAGGTTTGTCGCTGGACGATTATTACGTCGACCGTGACAAGACCGCACGTGATGCCAATGGTGAATACGACTTCGAAGCGCTCGAAGCGCTCGACCTGGCCATGCTCGCGCGCGACATGCGCCGCATATTCGCTGGCGACACGGTCAAGACTGCGAAGTACGATTTCGTTTCAGGTAAAAGCATTCCCGAAGGCGGCCCCGAAGTTGCCTTGCACGGATCGGATGTATTGGTCATCGAAGGCATTCATGGATTGAATCCGCGCCTATTGGAGTCGATCCTCGACCGCGAGCGAATCTTCCGCGTATTCATTCAGCCAATGACCGGTTTACCTTTCGATCGGCTCACTCGGGTCAATGTATCCGATATTCGTCTTTTACGGCGTATCGTGCGCGACCGGCATACTCGAGGCTACAATGCGGCTGCCAACATTCTGCGCTGGCCATCGGTACGTATAGGAGAGAAAAACCATATCTTCCCGTACCTGGGACAAGCCGATGCCATCTTCGATTCGTCGCTCGTTTACGAATTGAGCGTCATCAAAGTATTCGCCGATCGATATTTGCTCGAAGTGCCGCAAGAACATCCGTCGTTTGTCACGGCAAATCGATTACGGCAGCTCATCGACAAGTTCGTGACCATTTATCCGGATCACGTGCCGCCGACATCAATCCTGAGAGAATTCATTGGGGAGAGCGGATTCGAGTATTGATTGATGCTCCCCTCTCCACGGAGCGAAGCGGAGTTGGAGAGGGGCCGGGGGTGAGGAGCTATTTCGGCTCGTCGTCGCCCGTCGCAATGCGAAAACCCGGATCCTGTTTCGTCGGACCCTTGGGTTTTTCCCCAGGCGCATAACGCGGAGGCTCGTCCTCGCGGGGTTTGCTTTGATCGTCCTTCTTGTCCTTGTCCTTCTGACCGAAAAACAAGGGCTCGGGCTCGCGGTTTGTCGGGGCCTACTCGAAGGCGCGGGCGGAACGATTGCGTCCAAAGAATGCGGCGTGGGTGCGCGGTTTGTCTTTACTCTTCCGGCGGAGAGCCGGCAGGTGATGAAAAAGGTGGTTAACCAGAAGGACCCCGTGCCCGACCGTCGGGCACGCCAAACACCACCGCACGTTCGGCTCCTGCGATGGGTCGGACCGGGGACCGGGCGCGTGGGGCCGCCCAGGCGAAGGTTGATGTTGCGAAATCTGTCGAGATTTGTCATATTACCCGACCGAGCCGGAGCCCCCCGATGACGCGCCCTCTTGTTCCCGCAGACCTGCCCGAAGAAGCGGCCAGTTTCGCCGAGAAGCAGATCGCCGCGGGACGTTTCCCAGATGTGGACGCTTTCATCACCGCCGGCATGAACGCCCTCAAGGAACGCGACGAAGCGAAATTGATGGCGCTGCGATCCGCCATCAACGAGGGGGAGGCGAGCGGTGTTGCCGAGGGAGACTCTTTCGCTCGGGTACGAGCCCAGCTCGGCATCGTGCGACGATAGACCGTGAGTCGGTTTCGCCTCACCGTGCGTGCCGAGGGCGACTTACTCGAGATCGCCGAATACACGCGCCGAACTTGGGGCGAGCAACAATGTGCCCGGTATCTTGAGCAACTGGAAGAGTGCTGCCAACGGCTCGCCGAGCATCCAATTCTTGGTCGTTCTTGCGAACAGATTCGTCCGGGCTTGCGCCGCCGAGAGCAGGGCAAACACGTGGTCTTCTATCGACATGACGGTGGCGACATCTTGATCCTTCGAATCTTATATGAACGAATGTTGCCCGAGCTACACATCGGCGAGGCCGCCGACGAATAGTGCGTGAGGCCGGTCGAATCAAAGTCAATGCTGGCCATCGAGTCGGCGCAGTTCTCCCCGCCGCCTCAACGTTGCGGTGCCCCGACACCCTCTTTGGGCGCTTCCACCGGCAGCGCGACTTCTTCCCCCGCAAGCGTCCGGCTCGTCGGCCGCACGCGCTCCGACAAATCCTTCCGGCCCGCCAATCGAAAAAGGCCCACCAATACATCCGCCACGCCCTGATGCGCCTCCACCCATGACGCCATCGCTACGTCGCGGTTGCCAAGCTCATTCGCCAATTCCTGCTCTTCCCGCTGCATATCGCCAAGCGCTTTTTCAACCGCCCCGGCTTTCGTCGCCAAGGTCGTCGCCATAGCCGCGCTGTCGAACGTCACGCCTTCAACCGTCACATTGAACGGTTGCTCCTGCATCAGCTTCGCCACTGTATTCGCGTGACTAACGAGATCCCGCGCTCCCCGTGGCGTTTCCCCCAATAACCCATACGTCCCGAGCCCGGTCGCACCAAGCGCGTCCAATACCATCGAACGTACACGCACCGATGCCACGAGCAAACTCGATATTGCAGAATCGCGCTGGTCGCGCAATCCCACATCATCCGCTCGCTCCGCCACGACGCGCATTTCACCTTGATCCATCGTCAGCACGGAATGCCCAAGCGTGTCGACCAGGAAATCCACGGTCAATAAGAACACGTCTTTCGTCGCCAGCGTATTAGCGCCCTGCACCGCAATGGCACGCGCGGCCAGCGATTCGGCAACCTGCACCCGATGTGTTTTCGCTGCCGTAATGACATGCCCACTCGATTGAATCCGGTTCTCGACCTGTTTCGACTTCTTGCTCACGTTGGGATCCTTTCCAA
>CAZETM010000124.1:0-16997 GCA_964514885.1 uncultured Polyangium sp.
TTGTAGCCGCGGATGAGCAGCCAATGGCCGGGCTTGCCGATTTCGTGAATCTTGGCCAGCCACGCCTTCGTTTGCTCGACGCGAATCGCATCGGGCGGCGGTTTGACCACGATGCGCGGGCCCAGGTGCTGCTTGTTCGAGCAACCAACGGCGAAAATCATGAGCGCGAGAACAGCGATTCGTGCGAACATTCGAAAGAACCTCCGTGAGCTTCGACGCTTGTAACACAATTCGTCCCGGACAGGTGATCAAGTTTGTGCGCCGGTGTCAACAAGATGAAAGACACCACTTCGTAAAGCTTGGCTTTCCACACAGCTTTTGCTACCGTGCTCGCCCGCATGCGGCCATTTCGCACCAGCGTACGTCGAACTTCGGCCTTGGCACTCGTGCTTGTCGCGGCCATGGCGTTGGGAGCACGTCCGGCTCCGCCGATGCCTGGGCCAGCTCCACAATCGCGTATGATGGACGAGGTCGACGCGGCTGCGAAAAACGCCGAATGTGAATCTTGTCACGTGGATATCGCGGCCGAATGGAAACGCTCGTTGCATCGCGAAGCGTTTACCGATCCGGTGTACCAGCGAGCATTCACGCTCGAGCCTTTGCCATTTTGCCAAGGTTGTCACGCGCCCGAGGCAAACCCGAAAGCGCCCGTTCCTGCGGCATTAGGTGCCATTGGCGTCGGTTGTGTCACCTGTCATTGGACGGGGCACGAAGTTCTCGCGGCGCCGCGGCCGGAGGCATCGAAGGGGCACGTCGAAGCCCATTCTATTTTGCGTGACGCTCGGTTTGCAACGGCGTCCGCATGCGCTTCTTGTCACGAATTCGCATTCCCCGACGCGGGAAAACGCACGGCTGTCGAGCTGATGCAATCGACGATCACCGAACACGCGTCGTCTTCTGGAGCCGATCGATCGTGCGCCGATTGTCACATGCCGTTTGTTGTAAACAAAGTGGACAAACCTGGTGGAAAGCCGCACCGAAGTCACGTTTTCGATGCTTCACGAAATGCGGCAATGGTGCGTCGTGCCGTATCGATTGATGTGACGCGCACGAGCCCGACGACTGCACGTGTTACGCTCACGCCGGCGTGGTCGGGCCACGCATTCCCCACGGGCGATCTTTTTCGACGAATCGAAGTGCATGCCGACGCAATGGGAGCCGAATATCAATCCGTGGTTTCCGCGACTCGGTATCTGATGAGACACTTTGCCGAGAAAAAGCACGGCGCTGGGGTGGTCCGTTTCGTCCAATCCGATGATCGACCGCTCGGCGGGCCTGTTGTCGTCGATTTGGAGCTGGGTCCCGCCGCGGCGGCGTTGCCCATTGCATACCGAATTGCATACCAACGCGTAGAGCATCCGCGCTCGGAGCGACCCGAAGATAGCGTCGTCGAAGGGGAAATCGTCCTCTCCGAAGGTTTGTTACCACCGACAGGCAAAAACCCATGATTCACGTCCAGCCTCGTTTCGTATCCAGTTTGTCTTGGCCCAAGGTCCTCGTTTTCGCATTCGTTGCGAGCGCAGCAGCTTGTGGAGGGCAGTCCCAGGTCGGTGGTTCGTCTGAAACGGCCAAACCCATTCCGACGGATACGTCGCTGGTTTTATCGGCCAAACCCACGCCGACGAATCCCGATGCGCCGAGCATCACGGAACCTGCTACATCGGTGGCGCCGAAACCTGTGACGCCATTTCACGTGGTAGCGGACGTCGATTACGCGCTGGATTTGCAGCGGCTTGGGAAAACGGCGATTCTTACCGCGGACGGCCAATTGTTGCAGATTAGCGGCAATACGGTGACCTTCGATCCGAAATATGCGCTGACGCCCGAAATACGAAGTGATGGAGTAAACGGAGCCTTTCAATCGCTTTTGGGAACATTTCCCGACGCGCTTTTTGCATCGGTCGTGCGACCTTCGGGACGAACGGGTTTGACCGAGCTATACAAGTGGACCGGATCGAAATGGGCCAGTCATTACAAGACGGATGAATCGACATTCGCCGTAGACGTCCAGCCCTGGCAAAATGGCACGACCTTGATGCTCGAAGCTCATAACATGTCGGGAGAATATCGATTCAGCGCGTTGCCGAAAGGAGCGCAGGTATTCGTTCCCGAGCCTCGTGGGAAGTGGAAAGGGGCTTTCGCTCTGTGTTCCACGGGCTTCATTCCCGAAGCGTTACGGACGTTGCCTTCGGGACATGTATTCTTGTACGGATCGACGTGCTCGACGAAGGATTCGGACGAAGCCAATACAGCGGTCAAGCATTGGATGCCCAACAGCAAAGAGGGAACGGTCGACGTATTGCCCAACATTGGCACCAAAGGGTTCACCTTGGTCAATTTGGCGCTGCACAATGAGACGAACGCGTATTTGGGAGGCAATACGACTCCCAACCGTAGTGCCATGAGTAAGCAATTGGCGCCGTACTTGGCGCGTTTCGATGGCAAATCCTGGAAGGCAGATACGCTTCCGTTCAGCGATGCGATTACGAGCCTCGATGTCGACGGCGATGGCAAATTGTGGATTGTCACTTCGTGGGGGAAGTTGTATGCGCGGCCTGCTGGGGGCGCGTGGGCCGAGGTCGCTTTGCCTTGGGGAGGCGATAGCGAAAGCACGAGCATGACGGCTTCGACGATATGGGCTCGCGGGGCAGGGGACGTGTGGGTCGTTGGCTCGTACAAATCGAAAACCGGCGACCAGCGTTTCGCGGTTTTACATACCGGAACCCCAACGACGGAGGTCGCCAAGCTCCCGGATTTGGAGACCATGGGCGACACGGTACAAGAATTGGCCATGCCCACGCCATTTACGGCGCGATGTATGACGCCGTTCGTGCTTTTGTACACGCTGAGCAAGGTGGCTCCACCGGATTTCGATTATCCCGCGACGCGCGCGGCATTAAAAGGTCACTCGGAATTCGAGGGAGCGCAATTCATCGAATTCAAGCGAGTCGACAAACGGTTCATGGGCGCGTTCGTGCCGGATGCCGATATGGGCAAAAAATTGGTCGAGCTGGTGAAGAAAAAGGTGCCGAACACGACGCCGCAATTGGCTTGTCACGCGCCCAAGCCGTCACGGGTGTTGGAAATGGACCTGTCGGCAGGGAATTAAGTCCGAGCGGTCGTTCGAGTCACGTGCGGAGGTGACTCAGTCGCTGGAGTTCATGTGGGCGAGGAATTCTTCAAAATTGACTTGACCGTCGCCGTCTTGATCTACGTCGCGGATCATCTCGTCGACTTCTTCGTCCGAGAGTTTGTCGCCGAGCGAGGTCAAAACTTCGCGGATTTCCTCGGCAGAAACCAGGCCGTTGCCGTCTTTGTCCAGCGCACGAAACTGCGTCCGGATTTCTTCTTCTGACATCTTGGGTTGGGTCATGGCGGGGGCATTATCACCAAAAAGATGCGAAGCTCAACAGCCAAGAAAGGTTTTTTGATGGGCCACAAAAGAAGCCTGGCTCCTGGTTCTGGAGGCGAGTACACTTTCGGCGGCTACGCGGCAACTGACTTGGGAGGACTCGATGCGACGAGAACGAGCACTTGGCTTCAGCCTGATT
Organism: uncultured Polyangium sp.; assembly: GCA_964514885.1. Taxonomy (GTDB): domain Bacteria; phylum Myxococcota_A; class Polyangia; order Polyangiales; family Polyangiaceae; genus Polyangium. The sequence continues at coordinate 3,552 of CAZETM010000124.1, forward strand.
TTCGCACTCTCGTTGCTGGTTTTGCACGGACTGGTTTTGCACGGAGTTGCGTCGGCGCAGAGCCAGGGGGCGCCTGCGGTACCGTCTGTGTCTCCTGTACCCGTCGACCTTGGTTTGCAGCAGAAAGTCAGTTTGTCCCCTGCCGAGCAAGCTTCGGAAGCTCAAGAGATCGTCGGGCGTATGGATAACGCGCGCGGCGTGGTGCGCAGAATGCTCGAAGAAGCTCGCGCGCAACGAGATGTCGTCAAGACGCTGTGCTTGGATGACAAACTCAACCAGCTCGATGTGGCCTTACGAAACGCGCGAGATCGCAAGTTGGCGCTCGATGGTGCGGTCCAGAGAAACGATGCCGATTTGACCAGCCACGAACTCACGGTGCTCGGCGTGCTTCGTCAACGCGGGGAGCAGCTCGTCGCGGAAGCCAACTTGTGTATCGGCAAGGAAGCGGAGATCCTCGGAGAGGCCGCAGTCATTGCCACGATCGATCCGACCATCGCCGACGAACCGGCGTATTATCCGCCCAACATCATCATCATCGAGCCTCCGCCGACCGGAAGCGTGATCAAGTAAGCTTTGGCCGACCCAAGTCGCTGGCAACTACTTCCAAAGATGCCCGACACTGAGATATTCTGCCTCCCATGACGATTGCGCCGGGCACTCGCATCGGTCCCTACGAGATCGCGGGACTCATTGGCGTTGGCGGCATGGGAGAAGTTTACCGCGCGCATGACGGCCGTCTCGAGCGCGATGTAGCCCTCAAGCTCATGTCTGCGGACGCGTCGGGTGACGCCGCGCGATTGCGCCGCATGCAACAAGAAGCTCGCGCTGTCGGACAACTCAGCCACCCCAATATCCTCGCCGTATTCGACGTCGGCGTGCACGAAGATCGAATGTATGTCGTCGCCGAGCTGCTCTCTGGCGAATCATTGCGCGACGTCGTCAAACGCGGGCCCGTTCCTTGGCGCTCGGCGCTTGGATATGCATTGCAAACTGCCGAGGGCCTTGCCGCAGCTCACGAGCATGGAATCGTCCACCGGGATATCAAGCCCGATAACGTGTTCGTCACCAAGGACAAACGCATCAAGATACTCGATTTTGGCGTAGCGACACGTCGAGAGCCCGAGAACGGCGCATTGCCTGCCGATATTGCGGCAACCGTTTCTCAAGACGGACTGCTCATTGGCACCGTGGGTTATATGAGCCCTGAGCAAGCTCGTGGGCAGACGGTGGATCATCGCACCGACATTTTCGCATTCGGATGCCTGTTGTATGAGCTTTTGACCGGTCAACAAGCATTTACTGCTTCGACCCCGCTCGAAGTTCTCGTAGCCATTCAGCGCGACACCCCTCCAGCCATTCAAGACTTCGTCCCGAGCGTTGCGGTGGATCTCGTACGCATCGTCGATCGATGCCTCGAGAAGGATGCGGCTCGCAGGTTCCAATCTACGCGCGATCTTCTCTTTGCGCTGACGCTTCTTCAGACGACGGGTCCTTCGGCCGATTCCGCTCCAGTTTTCGCTCGAGTGCCGCCAGAACACGTTGCGGCAATAAAGCAAACGCCCCCCAAGCGCTCGATTCGAGCAAGCATTGTCGTGGGTCTAGCGGCTGCGCTCCTTTTGGGTGCTGGCGCGACAATCGCGTTTCGCGGAGCTTTCGCTGCACCTGAAGAGTCGCCATTTTATCGTCAAATCACCTTTCGTCGAGGCACCGTGTACACGGCGCGGTTTACGCTCGATGGCACGAGTATTGTTTATTCGGCCGCGTGGGACGGCGGTTCCCGCGAGCTTTTCACGACGGTATCGGGCACGCGCGATTCCAGGCCCATGGATCAATCCGAGACCGATGCGGCTTTTATGCTCTTGACCGGCGAAATCGGCCTCATTCGTCGATCTTCGGGTGGTTTTTCCTCGGGCGTTTTGTCGCGGATGCCCTTGTCGGGTGGTCCCTCCAAAGAAATGCTCAATGGCGTGCGTTGGGCTGATGGCAGTCCCGATGGAGCGGACCTCCTCGTAGTGAAAACCGCAGGCGGCAAACGAGCGCTCGAAATGCCTCCGGGGCACGTTTTGGCCGAGAGTTTGGCCATTACGTATCCGCGCATTTCACCGGATCGGCAGCACGTCGCGTTTCTCGAGCATACGCAGCTATTTGGAGATTCCGGCCGGCTCGTCATCGTCGATCGCAATGGCCAAAGGACGCTCGAAACTCCGGTATGGAAAAGCATCGAAGGCGTGGCTTGGCGAGACAATCACGAGGTATGGTTTGGCGCGTCCAAAGAAGGACGTTCGCTTTGGCTTCATGCAATCGATATGAAAGGTAAAACTCGAGTTCTCTGCCGTGCGCCTGGCCGGCTCGTTTTGCATGATCTATTTTCGGACGGCCGCGTGCTCGCCGAGCGAAATAGCTTTCGCTCGACATTGATGGTGGGCACGAATCCCGAGGGCAAAGAGCGGGACATGTCGTGGCAAGATTACTCCCAGCTTGGGCAGCTTTCTCGTGACGGCAAACAAATGCTTTTTAGTGAGGAAGGGGATGGCGCGGGCACCGGAAGCACCGTTTATTTGCGGTCGCTCGAAGGCGGAGTTCCGCTTCGGCTTGCCGATGGGCTCGCGCTGGCTCTATCTCCTGACGCCAAAAAGGCGTTAATCCGAGTGGGTGACGAGCCAATGCATTTGGAGGTTGTTCCCGTGGGCGCGGGAAGCTCAGAGCGACTTCCCATGGGTCCGCTGACGAGTATTTCGTGGGCCTCGTTCGTGCCCGGTGCAGAGCGATTGCTCATTCTGGGAAAAGAAGCCAATAAAGGAAATCGTCTTTATTTGCAGGACCTTCCTTCCGCGGATCCTCGTGTGCTGACGGCCGAGGAGGTGGACGTCGGCAATGATGCATTGTCTCCCGATGGCAGTGTCGTTGCGGCAATGCAAAACGGCAAGACGGTATTGATTCCGCTGGATGGAGGTGCAGTGCGTGAATTGACCGGGTTGGATGGCCGTGTCCCGGTGGGCTTTACATCGGACGGGCGAATGCTCTTTGTACGGAGCAAAGATGCTTTACCGATCATCATCGACCGTTATGACTTGGGCACTGGTAAAATCGAGCCTTGGCGTACGCTCATGCCGACCGATTCAGCGGGGTTATTGGTTCTCGGCCGGGTCAGTCTAGCGCGCGACGGCGAAGTATATGCGTACGAGAGTTATCGATTGTTGTCGGACCTTTATGTCATCGAAAACCTGAAGTGATGCCGCGGTCAATCTTCAGAAAAAACATTCCCAGCAGCCAAACGGGCGCGCGCGTGCTCGATTGCGTGCAACAACTTCTGCTCGAGTAGTTCGCGCGGAGGCAGCTCCGTCATATACCTCGCGACGCGAATCGCTCCGTCGGTGAGCTGCAATAGCTCGATCTGCTCCTCGTTTTTGTCTGTGCAAAGAATGAGCCCCAGCGGGGGATTTTCGTGCGGTTGCCGTTCGTGTTTGTCCAGCCAACGCAGATACAGCTCCATTTGCCCTTTATCGGCCGCATCGAAACGGCCCAGCTTCAGCTCTACGGCGACCAGAGCGCGCAACGGGCGGTGAAAGAAAAGCAAATCGAGATAAAAATCGTCCGCTCCAATGGACATCCGCTTCTGTCGGGCAACAAACGTGAAACCTTGCCCCATTTCGAGCAGAAACGATTCCAGCTCGCGCAGAATGGCCGACTCGAGCTGGCTTTCGCTGTAGTCCGAGGGCAGACCCAGGAAATCGAGGACATACGGGTCACGAAATACCAAGTCGGGCGTCATGCGTCCTTCGTTACCGAGCGCGGCGAGCGACTCTTCTACGACGGCCGCGGGATGCTTGGCGATGGCCGTTCGTTCGTAGAGCAAGCCGGCCATCTTGGCCTGCAGCGTTCGTGTGCTCCATCGCTCGTGGCGACAAAGTTCCATGTAGAAGCGGCGTTTGAGCGGGTCGTCGAGGGCGATGATCTCGCGCAGATGGGTCCAGCTCAATTGTAGCCGCAGTGCGGCTACAATTGACGGGTCAGGGAAAACCTCGGCAAAACGCATCATCCGGTACAGGGAGTGCTTGTTGAACCCTCGGCCGTACTCAGCCGAAAGGGCCTTGGCGACCGCGGTGACCACGTGTTCGCCGTGGGCGGCGCGTCCTTCGCCCACGACGTTTTGTCGGAGCCGAGTCCCGACTTGCCAGTAAAGCCAGACCAGCTCACTGTTGACGGTTTGCGCGACGTGTCCGCGGCTCGAGTCGATGAGCTGGCGAAGTTCGCTGATGAGGGCGTTAGGAAGGGGGATCGAGAGGTTGGTCATGCGGCGGCGTTGGGTCGGATAACGCGCCCGGGGCGGAGATGCCAGGGAAATCCAGAGGACGCGTACGTTTGTCACGGTCGAGTTGGAGGGCGCGCTCAATTGTGACCGCAGTGCGGTCACAAGTTGAGAACGGTGATTGTAGCCGCAGTGCGGCTAGAATTGGGACAGGCCGAATTGTGCACGCAGTGCGTGCACAATTGAGAACGGCAAAACTCGGCTGCTAGGGCACTTGGCACGTGCAGCACGCCAAGCTTGCGCCTACGGAGTGGAGCGAGTGCGAGCCGCCCATTCCTTCGATATCTCGTACACCACCGATTCGCGCAAATCCCCCTCGGGCTCGACCTCTGAAAACGTCCGCACCAGTTTGCCCCCAAGCTTTTCCATTGCACCTCGCGACCGCAGATTGCGCATACCCACCACGAATTCCACTACATCCACGAAGCGAAATGCATACTCCAGCATGAGCCGTTTGAGTTCCAAGTTACTGCCTTTGCCCCAATACGCTCGCGTCAAAAAGGTATAACCAATTTCCACTCGCCTTTCGACGGGATCATAACGAGTGTACCGAGACGAGCCAATGATCGCCCCCGTCGTTTTGTCTCGCACCACGAGCGCTCCGCGAGATTCGATCCCCGTTCGGAAATAGATCGAGAACTTGGGTAAGGTGTACCGATCACGTACGGGATGCAAAGCCCAGATGTCCGGGTCCGATGCCGCTTCGAATAGCGCATCGAAATCCTCTTCCTGTAGCGGCTCCGTATTCAACGTCGGCCCGCGCAAAATGGGTTGCCAATCAGGCTGTCGTGCGGACAAAGAAACGTCTGTCTCGTTCATGGCTCGCTCAGCGTACCATGATGAACGGGTTCGAGTAAACCACTAGGCAAGCGCAAATGACGGTTGCTTTTCTGGTCGACTTTTGGCACACCCCCCAAGTGCTTCGCACCGATCGACTCTACGTGGCGGTCATGTCCGTCATGATCCTCTTGGCCGTCGTGCCCTGGTGGATTTCGGCATTGTTGCCGCTCCAAGACTATCCGCAGTTTCTGGTATTCGTGCGAGCCATGCAGGACTACCGCGATCCAGCGTCGCCATTTTACGGCACGTACACCGTCGTCGATTGGCCCCTGACGCCCACGTTTTTGTCGCTGCACCTCACGCGTCTTCTCGTGCTCGTGGGAGGCTCGGTGGAAAACGGCGGCAAACTCTTGCTGACGTTGCATGCTGTCGGACTTCCGCTCGCCAGCGCGTATTTGCTAAAGGTTTTCCAGCGGAATCGTTGGTGCGTTCTATTCGTATTTCCTTTGGTCCATAGCTACTGGACGATTGGTGGATTCGCCGCCTACGGCACGAGTTTTACCGGGATTGTGCTGACCCTCGCTTTCGCCGTGCGATGGCTACAAACGCAGCGTTTTTCGTTCGGCGTGCTCACTGCGCTCGGTACCATTGCGGTGTTCCTTTGGCACGGTATTGCATTTCTCGTTCTCGGGCTCGCTTTGTGCATTCTTTGGCTTTGTTGGCGAGCGAGAAGCATTCGGGAGCGAGCGTTTTCTGTGTTGCCGATGATTCCTGCGGCAATTCTATTTGTTGTCTGGTCGCAATTCATGACCAAGACCTCGCCCGCTGCGTCGCCGCCCGTGTTCGTCAAGCCGAAAGAGGCGCTGGCGCATTTGTTCGAATACGTAGGCCCAATCGTTCCACACGGCGCCGAACGCTCCATCGCCTTGGTTTTGCTGCTGATTCTCGCTCTTGCGGTCGGCTCGAAATCTCGCCCGCCGGGTAGGACGGAGCAGTGGCGAGCGCGCAATCCATTTTTGCTGATCTCGGCTGCGTTGCTCGCGGCCTATTTCGTGCTCCCACTGCATGCCAATGGTGTGGCGGGAATCAGCAATCGCTTCGTCTATGCAGCCGTGCTCTCGCTCGTGTTTGCATGCAGCCCTGCACGAGCTGCTTATCTACGCCGCTTCGTATTTGCCACGGGCGCGCTGGCCGGGATCTTCGTTCTCGGGGACATGGTCATGCGGTTTCATGTTTTTCATCGGTATACGGCAGGAGCGTCGCGGCTCATGGACCGCATGAAAACGCATCAAACATTGTATCTGCACGCTGGTCCGGGCACAGTCGAATTTCCTGGGAATTCGATGATCGAGCTGCAACAATTCGCCACCGCTCGTCACGGTGGATTGCCCAATTCATCCTTCGCGGGATATGGCACGAATTACGTACGTTACGTCGGCGGGGTCAATCCAATGCCGGGAATCAATGGCCCGCCGAGGTATAGCGCCAAGCTTACGAAATTCGATTATGTCATCATTCGCGGATCAGCGAGCGCTTACGAGCGAGCGTCGCGGCAATTCCAATTCATCGCCCGAGATGGTGATTGGACGCTTTTGGGGGTTTGCGGGAGCAAAACGTTCCCATCGTGCAAGCCGTGAGTACCTTTGGAAGGGATCGTGCCTACAGCATGATCTGTTCGTGCTTGATCAGCTCCTCGAGCGCGTTTTCCATCACCTGGCGCGCCTGAGCCGTCGCCAGATAGAGCCGGCGGTGAACGGCGACGTCCTTCTCGTTACGGTTTTCACAGTTCACCGAATACCGCTCGAAAGCTTGAAGGCTCGTGACCAGCTCGGACAAGTGATTGGGGCATTCGCAATCGACGGTCGTGCTGATCTCGCTCAGCCTAGCTAATTGTTGCGCAGTGAAACGCATTGGCGCCACGGGACTCGACGATGACGCGGCGAAGTTTTCCGGCTTTTGTGCCAATACGTCACGAACGATCACGCTCAGCATTTGCGTGCGTAAATACTCGAGCCTCACTGGCGCTCGCAGTACCCGCAATTGAGGCCCACTCAAGGCTGCGAGATCGGCGCGACGGGCGAATGAATACACCGCAATGAACAGCTCGGCTTCGGTATCGCGCAAAAGCTGCATCGGCGCGTCGGGCACTGCGCCTGGTATCAGTTCCAGGTTGGCCACGAGAACCTGTGGGCGAATCGATTTTGCGTTACGCTGAAGCTCCTGGACGTCGTGCCCAGCCCAAACGATTTCTACATCGCCGAGGGCACTGGGCCGTTCCTTCAATTGCAAAGGAAGTCGTTCATCGAGAATCGCCACTCTGACCATGTTGTATGTCCCAGGGGTAATGCGCGCCCGATGCGCGTCGTCACGAACTTTCGCCAGGGCGATCTAGGCGCGCTGGCTGCGATGGCAAGTGTCTTGGAGAAGATGGCGACAGGCGGGAGCTATTTGCCCCGTGTCAACGAAAACGCATGCGTTTGCGCCGGCGGACAATTCGTCGCAGATTTGCGGCAATCTCACGGCTCGTCCCAAGAATTTGGCAAGTACGAAGCGCGGCGGCGTTGCTTGCAGATCTGTTGGCTCAGGGCACGGGCGCGGACCTGCTTGCCCGGGCCGACCGAAGACGAGGTGGCATTTCGTATGGCGAAAAAGGTCGAAACCTGTCGACGAGCCCCCCAACCCATGACTCAGTTATTCAGTCGATTGTATTTCTCCAGCACTTGCCGAAGTCGATCATGGGGCAACCCAATGACCGACCGATCATTGATTCCGCTCATCGTTTCCGCACCCACCATTGCGTTGATGATGGCTTCTTCCGTGGCTTCGACCGTGGCCTCGAACAGTGGATCCATGGAGTCATTGGGAACCATTTTCAGCTCGATGGTGCCCGTTGGTCTCGCGGCACCCGGATTCGCAGTCGAAAAAGCAATGAAGATGTCGCCCGAGCCATTTCCAGCCGAGCTGCCCGTGCGCGCCAGCCCCATCGTTGCTCGTCGCGCCAAGCGTTTCATTTGATGTGGCAGCAACGGAGCATCGGTCGCCACGACGATGATGATCGATCCTCCATCACCATAAGCCGGATGTTCGGGGATTTCGCGTCCCACGGGTACCCCGGCGATCATGAGCCCATTGCGCCGACCACAATTGCATTGCACGAGGACTCCGACCATGAACCCGCCCGCTGCAATCTCTAGTTTGCGCGACGCTGTTCCCGTGCCGCCTTTGAATTCGTAACACACCATTCCAGTTCCGCCACCGACGTTGCCTTCTGCAATCGGTCCGGAGCGTGCTTGATCGAGCGCTTGAAACGCATGCTCGCGTTTGATGTGGAATCCATTGATATCATTGAGCCATCCGTCCCACGTCTCGGCAACGACCGGCAAGGACCACCAATATCCCGAAAGGTCAGGACTTCCGCGCTGAATGCGCCAATCAATGACCGCATCGCGTACGACACCAACGCTGTGCGTATTCGTAATCATGATCGGGCCGTCGAGAAACCCAGATTCCTCGATCCAGGTCGTGCCCGTCATCTCGCCATTGCCATTGTGAGAAAACCATCCAGCAAACACTGGATCTTTTAGCGACGCTTTTCCGCGCGGAACGATTGCCGTGACGCCCGTCCGCACAGGACCTTTTCCTACGACAAGCTTTCCACTTCCCGAAATGAGGGTGCTGTACCCGACTTCGACCCCGGGAACATCGGTGACCGAATTTGTGGGGCCAGGTTTGCCCTGGAACGGGATTCCCAAGTCCCTCGCGCGGGGCTTCGTCTGAGCCGCCGCGGATCGTGCACAACCAAGCATGAAAAACAAGCACATCCACAGAAGCACGCTGATTCGCATGGCTGCCTCCCACGGGTACGATGGCGGTTTTTTGTTACGTCGTCGACTTGGATTTGGCGGCGTCCGTTGCTTCTTGGCTGTGCGAACGAGACGCGACCTAGGCCATGTTGTTGCGAACTTACCATCCCTTCAGGTTGTTCGCACGTGCGAGGTGCTCGGTTCGAGCGAACAGCGCTCATCTGCCTTCCAATCGTCCGTCAGGCGCGCTATCATCGCGTCATGCGCCCTTTGCTTCCACTCCTTGGTTTCGTAGTCGCCCTTGGTTGCGGCTCCGGCAACAACAACGTCGAACCGACTGGCAATGCCGGAGCGTCAGGTGGCTCTGGAGCGACAGGTGGCTCGGGAGGGGCAGGGGGCACGGGAAATGGCTCGGGCGGAGATGGCGGCGATGGCGGCTTCAATCTCACCACGTCCAGCGGCTCCGGCGGCAACCCTGGCGACCAATGTGCAGATACGTTGACCATGCGCGTGCGGGACTTTTCCGAAAGCCATCCCGACTTTCAATGGAGCGGCCACCCTAATTTTGGTCAAATCACTGGTGTGAGGTCCGGCATCGTCGCCAAAGACTTGGCGCAACAGCCCGATGGCAGCTTCAAACCCGTGTATGTCGCTGGCAATGACGTAAGCCCCGACGGACCCACGTTTGCCCCATTTACCGGCGCCGCCAATTTCGATGCTTGGTACCGAGACACCCCCGGCGTCAATTTCGCCACCAATGTCCAATTGCCACTCACCGGCGATGGCACGACGCTCGTCTACGACGACGCCAATTTCCACCCCATTGACGCGACCTTCGGTTTTGGTAATGAAGGTTTCGAGCTTTCCGGAATGCCGAACAATTGGCATTTTACCAGCGAAGCTATTGTATCGTTTCGTTATAAAGGTGGCGAAGTGTTCACTTTCCGCGGTGATGACGATATTTGGGTATTCGTCAACCACAAGCTTGTGATTGACTTGGGTGGCCTTCACGGCCCCGAAGAAGGTACCGTCAATCTCGATGCGCAGGCCGCGGCGCTCGGTTTGATCGCCGGCGAGGTATACGACCTGCAAGTATTCCATGCCGAGCGCAATTACTCAGGATCCAACTATCGATTCGAGACGAGCAATTTTTGCTTGTTGCCCGTTCCTCCGCCGAAGTAATTCCAACGACGGCGAAGATAGACGAATTCGTTCTTGACAAATTTTCCGCCCCAGGCGACATCATTGGGCGATGACTGGTGACCAATGCTCCGCGGTCATTTTTCTCGTCGATGACGAGCCCGCAAACCTCAAGGTGCTCTCGGAGGCTCTTGCAGGACAGGGCTATTCCCTTGCGGTCGCTACGAGCGGCAAACGAGTTCTCGACCAGGTTGAGCGACGATTGCCGGACCTCATCGTTCTCGATGCGCTCATGCCCGAAATGGATGGCTTCGAAGTCTGTCGGCGTCTCAAAGCCCACCCCACGACAGCCGACGTGCCCGTCATGTTCATGACCTTCCTCGACGATCCCGCCGATCGCGTTCGCGCGTTCGAGTTCGGTGCCGTCGATTACCTCCTGAAACCAGTTCATCGCGATGAATTGCGCGCTCGGGTCAGAGTGCACGTGTCATTACGCGCGGCCGTCAAGTTGCTTGCGGACAAGAATGCGGCGCTCCAGCACGCGCAGCTCGAAAGTTTCGCCGCGATGCAAGAATTGCAATCCTTGGCTATGTCGCTCGATCAAGAAGTCGAGCGACGCACCGAGGAATTGCTCACGGCCAAAGCCTCTTTGGAAACGGAACTCGAAGAGCGCAAGCGAGCCGAGGCTGAACGACAGGCCCTTCAACGACAAGTCCTCGAGATGTCGTGCCCGATCATTCCCATTAGCAAAGACATTCTGGTCATGCCGCTCATTGGCATTCTCGACGAAGCGCGCGCTCAGATCATCACCGAAACGGCGCTCGATCGCGTGGCACAAACAAGCGCGTCCGTCATGATCATGGATATTACGGGCGTTCCTAATGTAAATGCCAAAGTCGCGTCGGCCATTCTCAACACGGCGCACGCTCTTCAATTGCTCGGCACGCACACCGTGCTCACTGGCATTCGCCCTGATGTCGCGCGCACCCTCATGACGCTCGAGGTCGATTTCCAGAACATTGCCACCCAAAGCACGCTGCAGGGCGGAGTTGCTTATGCTTTGCGCATCTTGGGCAGCCGCAAGTTTATTGCCCGAGGCACCTCCGCCCGCGCCCCGGGCAACAAGCCTACTGATTAGCTCGCGGTCGACCCTGCGTCCGCTTCCAGCCGCGCGCACAGATTTTCAATCTCGAAATCGAGCGCCAATTGTCGAATCGTGCGCAACCATGGCCCGAGTCGCGCGTCTTCGCGCTCCATTCGATCCACACACGCCGCCACGTCTTGCAGCAGACCGTCTTTCGTCAATTCGAGCAGCTCGTTAATGGCCTTCGCCCCCGGAAGCACCACTTCTTCGTTGGCTCGATGGTCCACGGAAGGCGTTGAAGCCGTCTCCCCGCGTATCCATTCCAAATTCAGCAAATGGCCGAGTTTCTCGAATAGAACTCGCCCGTCGACCGGTTTGGCCAGGAAATCATTGCATCCGGCCAGTTTTGTCTCCGCCCGCCTCGCTTCGGACAAACTTGCCGAACACGCAACGATGGGCACGCTCGCCATGACGCTCATTTCACGCAGCCGCCTGGTCGTTTCGCACCCGTCGATACCCGGCATGGCAATATCCATCAAAATGAATGCCGGATTCTTTTCGGGCGCGATTTGCAGGGCGACTTCACCATTCTCCGCCTCCAGCACATCGAAACCGAGCGGCGCAAGAAGTCCGTGCACCACGGACCGATTGGGCGCGTAATCATCTACCACGAGAATCGAACGACGCTCGCCTTGATATCCCGTAATCGTTTCCCACGCGAACTCGTGGCCCTTTTCGGCCCGCGTAACAGGCTCGGCAAGCTCCACCGTTACCGTGAACGTGCTGCCCCGCCCAAGCTCGCTTTGCACCTCCAGTTGGCCGCCCATTTGATCGATGATCTTTTTCGTAATGGCCAGACCAAGCCCGGTGCCTTCGCTCTTCTTCGCGATTTCCCCCACCTGCTCGAACGGCTCGAAAATGCTCTCCAAGTGCTCGGGCGATATCCCCGGCCCCGTGTCCGATACGACAAACCGTACGATGCGCCCGCCATTGGCCAATCGCTCGGCGCTCACGTCGGTCGTCAGTTTTACGCTCCCCGTGTCGGTGAACTTCACGGCATTGCCCAGCAAATTGAGCAGCACTTGCATCAGGCGTTTTTCGTCGGCCACGACGTGCTCCAACATCGGGCCAACCACTTCGGTCACCAGCGCGAGGCGTTTCTGATCCGCCCGCACGCGGCTGATGTTCGACACCGTGCGCAGTAGCGAGCCGAAATTGAATTCGCGCGGCAAAAGCTCCATCTTGCCGGCTTCGATTTTTGCCAAGTCCAAGACATCGTTGATCAGCATGAGCAAATGCTCACCCGATTTCTTGATCACCGCGACGCCTGCGCGATCGGTCGTCGAAATCGTCTCTGATCGCTCCAGGATCTGCGCATACCCTAAAATGCCATTGAGCGGCGTGCGCAATTCATGGCTCATGCTCGACAAGAATTCGCTTTTGGCTTGGCTCGCCCGGTCCGCAGCTTCTTTGGCCACCGCCAGCTCGAGCGCCTTCTGTTGCGCTTCTTCACGCCGCTGCAAACTCTCTTGCAGCGCATGAATCGTTTCATTGTACGACGACACCAATTGTTGCATCGTCTCGTCGCCGACGGAATCGATTTGGAATGAAAAGTCACCGCTGCCGAGTTTGGCGAAGGCGCGTTTGAAAGCCGCCTGCGTCGCTTCGATCATGTCCGCTTTCGGGAAGCTCGCAAAAATGATCCATTCGATCTCCGGCACCGCACGGAACGCGACGACCACTCGTTCCCCCTCGGCATTCGTCAGCTCCAATTCCCCTTGACCCTGCCGGCTGAGCGCCGCGACGTCCAATGTCGCAAAGTCGCCTCCCAGTGACGACAACGTCTTTTCATTGATCGAGCCTTTTTCGCCAATGCCTGCCGGATCGAATGCGGGGTGCGCCAACAAGTGCCCGGTGAAATCCGACAAGAAATTGGTTTGTCGCTTTCCTACATTGCCGACGGGCTCGAGCGCCAAGTCCGCGTGCAGCTCGGATACTTTTACGTCGATGGTCCACACGCCCAAGAATTCGAGCGAATCCGAATACACCGGTTTGGATAGGCACGCGATGAGTCCTGCGCCACCGTGATCGATATGTAGCGGCGTCCATCGGGTTTCGCGCTCAGGATTGACCGCAGGAGCGACAGCGGAAAAACTATGATATTCGTGCCAGTTGAACGTCGAGGGGATCAAGGCATCCGGCACTGCCGCGGGAATGACAATGCTCGCACAGGGCGAATTGGACTGCTGGAAATATAGCCAGGCGATCTTCAAGTTCCGAAAGAGCGCACACGCATGCGGCATCATCGTCTTGAGCAAATAGAAGTTCCG
>CAZETM010000125.1:0-11823 GCA_964514885.1 uncultured Polyangium sp.
GAATGCCCGTCATGACCGCTCGCTCGAGGTGCTCGTTGTCCTTCAACCCGGCCAGATAGAAAGAACCGAAGAAATCGATCGCCTTGTCATAAAAGCCGTTCAAATGGCTAGCATGAATGCCCGCGTCGTATTCGTCGATGAGGACGATCGGGCGTACGCCGTGCACCTGGTGCAGGTACCTCGTCAAGTTCTTGAGCGACCGGCGATAGAGCCCGATGTCGGCGGTGCCGGACCAAATGGCATCGAAGTCAGCGTGGTCCCGCGCGTCGAGCCGTCCCTCGAGTGCAGGCTTGTGCTGCGCGTACATGTCTCGAATCAACCGCTTCGCTTCATGCTCGCACGCATCGAAGTCCTTCGCCTTGGTCTCCTTGAAGCTGATGTGAATCACGGGGTACTTCTGAAAATGCGCCCGGTACGTTTCCCCCGCTCGCGCCACGTGCAAATCCTCGAACAGATGCCACAGGTTCTCTGCACGCTTTTCGAAAAACCACTTCAACATCGACAGATTCATCGACTTGCCAAACCGGCGCGGGCGCGGGAGCAGGACGACCTTGATGTTGCGCCGATCGATGAACTCGGTGATGAGATTCGTCTTGTCGACGTACTCGAAGTTTTGCTCGCGAAGATCGCGGAAGTCGTTGATACCGATGGGGATGAGGCGGATCATGATGCGCTCGCAGGGAAAATGTCTGGCGCAAACATCGCACCCTTTCCATACGAGGTCAACTTTGAAGCGTACCGGCGGAGCCAACAAGTACTAGGCGAGGATAGGGAGGACAAACCCAAACGTTTTTCGTGGCGAGGGAAAGCGCTCAGATGCCTGGAATGATGGGGACAATGTCGATGTCGCACGCGTCGGCTGCGCAATTCTGCGGCGGGATTTGACCGCTTCGCGCTCCCCGGAGCCCTTTGCCACCGTGGAAATCGCTATCCGATCGCCACGAAAGCATTTGCGCACGTGGCGAAGGCCTCCCCGACGCGCCGGAATGCATTTCGCGGTCGATGACCACCACTTCCTGACCGTCCAGGCGCTGATTGCCACCGTTGCAAACGCCTCCTGGACGTCAACGAGGTGCTTTGCACGCGTAGAAATGCAATGCGTGTTGCATCGTCAAAGTGATCATCAGCGTTGCAAGGGGCTCCGTGACGTACGGAGTGGGATGATGGCGGACGATGAAGACGGGGAGGAACGTGGCGTCGAGATCCTCCTTCGACCCTTCGGCTCCCTCCATCTCCTTCCTCACCCGCGCCTCCCTCGCTTGCCGTCTTTCCTTCGTCCCCAAGACTCGGTACCATCGCCTCCATGTGGAAATATGCATGCTTGGGTCTGATGAGTATCGCGGCATTTAACGCAGGTTGTACCGGAGTCATCTCGGACGCAGATACGACCGGCAGTGGCAGCTCGAGCGCTACCGGTGGTTCGGGCAATACCGGTGGAAATGGCACGGGCGGTGACGCTACCGGTGGCAATGGCTCCAGTGGCAGTGGCTCCAGCAGCTCTGGCAACGGTGGCAGCAGTTCGAGCGCCGCAAGTAGCTCCAGTGGTGGCGGCGGAAGCGGACCGACCTGCGCCTCGCTTACCGACGGAGTGCGCGTGACCAACGTAACGATCGCGTCGGCAGCGTCCGGTTCGCGTGTGGTTACCGCCGCACGAGGCGATGGATCGGTCGTCGCTTGGACAGGCAATGACGGAAAAGTCCACGCCTTGTCGCTCGATGCGAAAGACATGGCCGTGGGCAACGATATCGCCGTCGAGGGAACGGGGGTATTCGGCGTGGCTGCAACGGCAACCGAGATTGCGCTGCTGGTCACCCGCGCGCCTGATTTCATGACGTTCGTGCGCGTGAGCAATGCAGGACAAACGCTTTCCACGACAAACCTCGTCGGCGGAGGCAACCACGCGACGGTAGGTGTCGAATGGTTTGGCGAATTCGCAAAAACGGGACGTTTGGTAATGCAACCGGACGGCAAGTTTGCGGTTTACCATGCATTGCATCGCCGCTGGCCCGATAACATTGGCCATCAAGGCGATACGTTACGGATATTGAATGCCGACGGATCGTCGGCAGGCGGCGGATGGGGCTGGGGTTGCAGTCATAGCATGGATGAACGATTGGCCGTCGGTCCCGCAGGTCTCGTGCCCATTTGCATTTCCGACTGCTACCCGGGTAAAGGAATCTATTTCAATCACAACGCGTCGATGATCACGGACGATCCCGGGGCGAATTGTGCTGGAGGATATACCACGGCGCTTGGAGGCTTGGCAGTCGTGGCGGATGGTTTCTTTCTCGTTTATCAAGATGCCAGCGGCGGCAGTCACCTCGGAAAGTACGCTATGAGCGGGCAAGAAATGTCGAATCGAATGCTGACCGAGCCGGGAACCAGCCGCCTCGCACGATACGAAGACGGGCTTCTTCTCGGAAGTGACGGCACTGCGCTGCAAAAGCTCAATGCGGCAGGCGAGCCCACGGGTGAAAAAGTGGATATCACCGCGCCGCTGCCAAATCAGGACTTCGAGTCTCGACCGGATGGATCCGTGGCGTGGGCGTCAGTGCAGGGGACTGCAATGACTGTCGTGCGCGTGCTGGTTTGTCTGTAAAATCAACCCACGCACCAGCGTATCCAGCGAGCCGTCTCCTCGAAAGAAGGCTTTGCGCATCCGCTCCACAGGTTTGACCTCGGGAGTGAGCCCACAAGCAGCTTGCGTTTCTTGCAAGCGAGTTTCTTTCAATCGGCCGATTTGGCTGCCTGGGTTCCTTGCTCTTGACTGCAATCAGTCCTTTGTTAGTTCGGCGATGAGCCGTGCGGCGACTTCTGCCGACGAGCCCGGGTTTTGCCCGGTGATCAAGCGTCCGTCTTGGATGACGTTGGACGTCCAATTGGGTGCAGCGTGGTGAATGGCGCCAATCGCTTTGAGTCGGCTTTCCAACTGAAATGGCACCTTGGAGACGCAATCGACGGCAACTTCCTCGGCATCTGTGAATCCGGTGATGTTGCGGCCAGCGACGAAGGCGGTACCGTCGCGGCGTCGCATTCCGGCGAAAACGGCCGGTGCGTGACAAACAGCAGCGATGACTTTTTTTGCTGCATCAAATTGGAAGAGCAGATCGTGCAGCCGGCGGTTAAATGGCATGTCGAACATCGTCCCGTGTCCGCCTGGCAGGAACACCGCATCGAATGTCGCCGCGTCGACAGTATCGAAGGCGGGGGTTGCTTTTAGTTTTTCCGCAGCCTCGGTCCATGCCTTTGCTTCTTCGCCTTTAGGGATACTTTTGGCGTCGACGGGCACGTCACCGCCCGCGACAGAGGTGACGGTCACCTCGTGACCAGCACTGGTCAGTGCAACGTAAGGAACGGCGTGTTCTTCAAGCCAAAGTCCTGTTGGCTCGCCGTTGAGAAGGAAGTCGTGGCTGGTGAGAATGAAGAGAATTCGGCTCATGTCTTGCTTTCCTTGATCGCGACTTGCGTGTCGAACGATATGCCACAATTCTGGTTGGATCAATCAATTTGACTGATAGTCGACATCGCGCGAAATCCAGGAGGATTCCTCGCTTCGGTGCCTGAGCTTTCCGGCGCTCGCGACGTTTGACCCCAGCCGCCTAGCCCGTTTGTCGGGCGAGTCGGATCGCGCCCACGTCGGGGAGGCTCTTCGCTCAGTCACGGGACTGCAATGACCATCGTGCGCGTGCTGGTTTGTCCGTAAAATCAAAATAACCCACGCACCAGCGTATCGAGCGAGCCATCTCCACGAACGAACGCTTTGCGCATCCGCTCCACAGGTTTGACCTCGGGAATGAGCCCACAGGCAGCTTGCGCTTCTTTCAAAAGCGTTTCTTCCGTTCCCGAAAACCGACCGTCGATAATCGCCGCCGCAGCCAGAGCTTGCAATGCCATTTTCTGTTCGTCTCGCCGAAGACGCGGTAAAACCTCGAGGAACGCATGCGAATCGTCGATTCCGTCGGGAAGCGGATTCTCCACGCGACGCATGACTTCAATGAGCACCGATTGCAGATTCGGATGCAGATCCTCGGTGCGGACAATCGAACTGGCAACGGCACGCACGAGCGCGATCCGGCCTTCCTGGGACAAGGTGATACCTTGATCGAATATGGCCTTCACCATTTCATACGCTGCGGAAGGCCCCATGACTCGAATACGTGCTTCGCGCAAAACGACATAACACACGACGGCGTTCCATGCGGCGGTGCCCGGCACGGCGACGAACGGAAGCCACGTACGCACGAGCGCGCGACCGGCGATCCTGCGCACGAGGATCTTCACCGCAAAGTTCGTAATGCTGACTTTGACCTTGTACAGTAGCGAAGCAAAAAGCAGTTTCAGTTTCGATGCCTCACGATGAGGATTGACGCCAAAAGCGCTTTCCGTCGGATTGGGCAATTCGAGCGCTGCACGGGCAAGCGCTGCCGCGACCGCTTGCTGATCCTCCGTTGCATTGTGACCAAAAGGATCGAACCCCGCAGCGCGCGCCATACGATGCACCGTGCGGAGCGAATCCCAATACAGGAACACGATTTCACCAATGGCCGCCAAAACCGTCACGCCACCTACGATGGCCCAATATCGTAACGCAATGTCGAATTGCGCGTGATCGGTGCCGAACGTATGGTCCGCCCATACTTCGGCCGCTGCTGCGAGCGCTGCGCTGAGCGCTCCGGCAAGACCCGCGCGCGCAACTGCCCAACGCACGATGTTGGCCAGTGCTTTGCGCTCCTCGGCATTGAGCACGCTCACCGAATCCTGCGCTTCGACGCGTGGCAACGACGCCGACATGCGACGAAAATAAAGCACGCCGAGTCGTTCGAGCAGCGGGGTGTTCGCAGGGGCCGCCGTAGCAGCGTCGGGATTGGCAGTCGTCATCGGAGCGGACGATAACATAACTTCAACGGGGCGGGGTTGTAGGGGGCCCGAGCGGGCACGATGCGTTGAACAAGGTCATCTCCGCCGGTGTCATGATCATAAAGGCTGGACGCAAAGCCGGGCATCGATCGACTTTCAATGATCGAGGTTGGCGTTCACGATTGACCACCCATAACCCGAGCGACGAATTCTTCGCCCACGCATGCACGACCTCGGGCTGCGAGGCGAGCGTGATGGAGCCATTATCAATTGCCACGGGAATGGCATCAGCGGTTAATGTCATCGAGCTTGATTGGCTATGACCACTGAGAACGTCAGCTTCGGACGAGCCATAGGCGTTGCCGAGCATGACTCGGTCAATCGAGTCACACGTAACGGAAGTGACTCGTGAAGGTACTTCGGACAATGCGATCTGACCTTCGGTCTTCTGTTTGTCCACGAGCTTCGGTTCTTTCGCTGTGCCCATACGAATGAGCGACCAGCCGATATCGAGCGCGAAGGGCGCGGCGTAAAGCATATTCCAACAGCTCACCTTCAGCGCGTCAGGTTGCTGAGGTGATGGGGGCAAAGTGCAAATACCGCCCAAGATTCCTGCGAGCAGCCCGCCCGCGGCGGCCGACATTGCTGTGGTTGCAATGTAGGTGCCACTTTCGTAACTGCCGCGGTATTCGTATACCTTGCTCACGTTGAACGTACGCTCGATACGCCGCTCGCGTTCTTCGCACGAAATCTGAATCCGTCCATCGGGAGCGACAGCGCTTTCGTATTCGATAGCGGTCTGGACTTGGCCCGTCGGCCGTCGCTCTTCCGTGGATTTGTCAAAACGTTTGTTGCCTGCAAGGTATGCGAGGTCGAATACCGCGCCGCAACCCATCGTGCTCAGCGAGGTCAAGGCAACCGCAAGCGCCAGCGTCGATTGCATTTTCATGGTTGCACCTTGATCGTCCCATCGGTCTTGACTTTTACGCGTAATTCCCAATGACCGCTGACGGACACGCCAATGTTCGGGGGCGGTGGATCGCTGACCCAGACATAGCCCTCGCCGGGCGGAATTTCCCAATGGCCGGGAGTCCATTCATAATCGTTTTTCGCATCCACCCAGCGCCAGAACCCAGAAAGCCATACCGCTCCGGGAGCGGGCGAAGGCGGCGGTGTCTCGGCTTTGGCAGCAGGCGGAGTACGACCACTCCGTTCATAATAACCGGGCGACCACACCCACTTGCCTTTGATGTTGATCCAAATGCCGGCGACCCAGCGTACGCCATTCGAAGGCGGCGGAGGCGGCGTCTCGATGCGCTGCGCCGGTTTGCCCCAATATCCGGCAACCCACCGGAATTGCCCAGTAGCAATAGCCTTGACCCAATACCCTGGCACCCATTTCTGCTCCGGTACATCGGGCGGAGGTGGAGTTTCGACTTTCGGTGGCGGAGCATTCCAATGACCAGGCACCCATATCCATGAGCCATCCGTTTGCCTCCACTCCCAATGTCCGTGCGCCCAAGTGCATCCAGGTGTCGGCGGGTCGCCGGTATTTTCTGTTTTGAGCCCTGGCATGGTTTTCGGCACGCCCCAATAACCACCGATCCATTCCCATTTCCCATTGCCCGGCTGCCATTCCCAATGGCCAGGCACCCACGTCGCTGACGGCTCTTTCGCCGGCGGAGGCGTTTCTTTTTTCGGAGGCGGCTCAGGCGAGGTCGGAGTCCAGTCAACGCGCACACTGACCGAGCCTTCCACCTTCACTCTGGCCGCCGCTCGGGCATTTGCGGCCGCTCGGGCATTTGCGGCCGCTTCGAGCTGTGCCGCCGCTTCAGCCTCGGCTTTGAGATCGATCAGCTCGTGGATCGTAATCTTGATTTTCGCATTGGCGATTTCCTGGGGCGTATCGGCCCACAAAGTAATGCGCCCGCTTTCGTCGAAAGCATTGAGGTACGACGTAGAATAGGTGGACGTCGTGGCGCACCGTCGCTTGCGCTCGGCGATGAAAATGAGCTGTCCGGGCCAGCTTTCCGTGCGAACCGCTTGCCAATGGCCAGGGGAATTCGGCACGCCAGTTTGTCCCGGTGGGGTTTGACCTGGCTCACGATCGGCAGCGCTGCCGGCGGTGGCGCGACGCGTGAGTAGGTTTTGCCACTCCTCGTCTTCGTCGCCCAATGTCGTCACTTCGCCATCGGGAAAGGACAAACGCAGCCATGGTCCGCATGCGGTGCGCAGCTCCGTGTCGATCTCGAAATCGTGATTGTTGCGGTCGGCTCGGCGAGGCACATCGATTTCGATCGGCCCGGAAAAACGGCCCGCTGGAATGTCGATGGTCTTCTCGAAAATGAGATTGCGCTGCATGGACCCGCAACCCGTCAGGAAGCTCAGGCCAGCGAAGAGAACCAGACCATGCGCAACGTTTGGGTACAAAGTGATTCGTCGAAACATAAGCTGAATCCTGTTCGCGTGAGGAATCAAGGGACCGTCGGCGGCTCCCAGCACACGGGCGAAGGGCTCACCGGCGCACTGGGATCGGGGAAGAGATAGACGAGGTCACACACATAGCCCGTTCGGCATTCGGACGTTTTCGTACACGATTGCATGCAGAGGCCCGAAATGCGCGAAAGCGGCATCGGTGCGCAAACGGAGCCTTCCGGACAGCCGATATCGCCGCCGCACATGTACGTGCAATATCCATCCGGTACGCTCAAGTCACATCGCAATTGAGTGCCGCCGCAATCACCGTCGGTAGAGCAAGGACGGCCAATCACGAGATTCCCCGCATCGGGGACTGCTGCATCGGCATCGACGCCTGCATCCTCAATGGTGGTGGGATCTTGAGGAGGATCTTGCGTGACCGTGCTCGCGCAAGAAACGGCCAACAAAAGCGTACAAACGTAACGGATATTCATCAATCGACCTTTCGGCGATAAAGCCCACCCGGTTTTTCTTCCACGCGACCTTCACGCACGAGTTTTACCAGGTGCGCTTCCAAGCTCATTGCCGCAAACGGCCAAAGATGAGGCGGCGTATCTGCGTAAGCAACAGGTACGAGCGATGTTATGGTTGCTCCAGCAGGCGATGCCTCAACAACGGCTGCATGAACTTTGCCTTCGCGTGTCAACCGATGCGCAATGTATTTGCGAAATAGCTGGGTCGGGTCATCGATGGGCTCGCCATGGGCAGGCAGCGCGACGTGTCCCGACAAACCTGCGAGGCGATCCAATTGCGCCAAATACTCAATCATGTCGCCTTCGCCCGGGGCAATGAGAATCGTTCCCACGCTCGCTACCATATCGCCGACAATCAAGGTGCCCGCTTCTTCGTCGTGCAAACACAAATGTCCTGGAGCATGACCAGGCGTGTGCAGCACTCGTAAGCGCATTGGCAACGGCCCGGCCAAATCGAATACGTGCGATTCGTCAATCCAATGTGTAATGTTCAGGTGGGGCAAACGTTTGGCGGTGTCCGCATGGGCAAACAAGGGCACGTTTAGGTTCGCTGCGAAAAACTCGGCGCCCCCGGCGTGGTCTGCGTGGTGATGCGTAATGAAAATGCCGACGATCCTGCGGCCTTGCCCCTCCAGGCTTCGTGCCCACTCCACCCACGCTCGTTGTTCGTCTTCGTGCGGAGTCGCGGGTTCGACAAGTAAAACCTCACGATCACCAACGGCATAACTGTTGGTGTGCGTGGCAGGAGGTAACGTGGGCGTGCGCGCGGGGAAAACCTCGACCCCGCGCGCAACTCGACGTGGACGAATCACAACCGTTCGAGAACCACTGCGAGGGCTTCGCCGCCACCAATGCAAAGCGTCGCCAGACCGCGTTTGTCGCCGCGATCCTTCATGGCGTAGAGCATCGTCGTCAAAAGACGCGCGCCCGTCGCGCCAATCGGATGACCCAATGCAACAGCGCCACCACGCACGTTGACCTTGGCCGGATCAAGCTCGCAAAGCTTGTTGCACGCCATCGTGACGACAGCGAACGCTTCGTTGATCTCCCAAATGTCGATTTGGCTCTTGGTCAGGCCGAGCTTCGTAAGCGTGTTTTCGATGGCGTACGCAGGCGCGGTCGTGAACCAATCGGGCTCTTGTGCTGCGCCCCCGTAGCCGACGATTCGCGCGAGCGGCTCGAGGCCGTGCTCTTTCACAGCCTTTTCGCTGGCCAAAATGAGCGCCGAGGCTCCGTCGTTGATCGACGAAGCGTTGGCAGCCGTGATCGTTCCGTCCTTTTGAAAGGCCGGCTTGAGCGTCCCGATCTTGTCGGGTCGAGCCGCCGGCGGACCTTCATCGAGCTTCACGAGCAGCGCGTCGCCCTTCTTTTGAGGCACGCTGACGGGCACGATCTCCGCATCGAAAAGGTTTTCCTTTTGAGCAGCAACGGCTCTGCGGAAGCTCTCCTTGGCAAACTCGTCTTGTGCTTCGCGTGAGAACTCGAACTTGCGCGCGCAAAGTTCACCGGCGTTGCCCATGTGGAAATTCCCGTAGGGATCCCACAACCCGTCGTGGATCATTCCATCGACGATTTGGCCGTGGCCCATGCGGTATCCGTTGCGAGCTTGCGGCAAGTAATACGGCACGTTGGACATGGATTCCATGCCGCCTGCGACGACGACTTCGGCGTCTCCGAGCGCGATGCTTTTCACGCCGAAGATCACGGCTTGCATGCCCGATCCGCAGACTTTGCCGACGGTCGTGGCGGGGACGTTCTTGGGAATGCCAGCGTAAATGGCAGCTTGACGGGCCGGAGCTTGTCCGATGCCCGCACTGAGCACGTTGCCCATGAAGACTTCACCGACGCGATCGGCGGGCACTTTCGATCGAGCAAGGGCGGCTTCGATGGCTGCTGCACCGAGGCGCGGTGCAACGATCGATGAAAGAGCACCCTGGAATGCGCCGATAGGTGTGCGTGCAGCGCCGACGATATAAACGGGAACGGGCAAGGTCATCGCGATTCCTCCAGCAGCGCACGCTCTCATGAGGCGCGCATGATTCGTGGCATGCGACTACCGCGGCGCGAGGAGGTTTGCAAGCTCTGGGGAAACTTCTTTGATTGGCCTGGAGTTGCGAAAGCACGCTTCGCCGCGACGTTTCCCATTTCGCTCCTGCTCGGCTACGTTTGCCACATGCGGACGCGCGCGACGCTTCAGGATGCCCGGTTCGAACAGGTCGATCCTCGCCGGCGTATCGAGCTGCATGATTTGGAAACGTTCGATCGAATCGCGTTTGCGATGCGTGCGCTCGATGTTTTGCGCCCCAAGCGTTTGCGCGTGGCGCTGTATCGCGCGACCTCGCAACTGCAGGTCGAAGTGGTGAAGGATGTGTCGCGGGAAGGTTATCGCGTGGCGAGCGTGGGGATTCCCGATGATGCAAGCGCGGCGCACATCGCGTATGCCCTGGCCGAGATCGCCGGAGTCACGTCGGTGCCGTATGCGGTGCAGATGATGCTTGCCGTGGATCGTCGAAAGGGCGCGTAAGGTAGTTTGTCTGGACAAGCGTTTGCCCAAGGCCATCAATCGGCCTTGTTGCGGCTGTCTTTGAGCGCGTCGGCGAGCATCTTGCGGCCGCGATGCAGGCGGCTCATCACGGTGCCGACGGGGACATCGAGTTTGTCGGCGGCGTCTTTGTACGAGATCTCCTCGATGTCGACCATCACGACGACGTCGCGATAAACAGTGGGAATGGCATTGAGGGCCTTGAGCGTAGAGGGTGACAGGCAGGTCACTTCACTCGCGGCAGGCATTGCGGTCCAAGCGTTCGGATCGGAGTAGAGCACGTCCAAAGCTTTGCGTTCGCGGCGGCTGCGGCGGCACTTGGTGATGAAGACGCTGAACAAAATCTGATGAACCCACGCCTTGATGTTGGTGCCGGGACGATATTGCGTCTCGAAACGAAGGGCGCGCTCGACGGTGTCTTGCACGAGGTCTTGGGCGGCGACGCTGGAGCGGGACATGCGAAACGCGCGGTTGTAGAGCTCGGGAGCCATCGAAACGAGGGCTTTGCGAAGCTCATCGAGCGTCGAGGCTTGGAAGGGGTTCTGGACGAAGGACGGAGTGGACAGGGTTTGAACGGCGAGCATGGGAAGCGACCTCCTGACGCCAGACGGTCTTGGCAAAGCTGATGCCAACACTTCGTGGAATGAAATCGAGGGAAGAAAACGCAGGTGCGTGTCTCGGTAGATCGTGGGGCGTGTCAATCCGGCAACCGGGGCGTGTCTCAAAAGAGATTTTGTTGGTCTTGCTTGACATGGTGTAAAGTTGACACTAAGCTTAGTGTACAATGAACACCAACGAGAGCTTCACGTATCGGTATGCGCGTCCGGCGTTGGCGGTGGACTGTGTGGTGTTCGGGTTGGATGAGCATGATCTGAAGGTGCTGTTGATTCGGCGTGGCATGGAGCCGTTCGTGGGTCGTTGGGCGCTGCCGGGTGGGTTCGTGCACATGGACGAGACGCTCGATGAGGCAGCGCGGCGTGAGCTGCGTGAAGAGGCGGGCATTGATCGCGCGCTCCTGGAGCAGTTTCATGCGTTTAGTGATGTGGAGCGGGATCCGCGTGAGCGAGTCGTTTCTGTGGCCTATTACGCATTGGTGAAATTGTCCGAGCATGCGGTGCGTGCAGCGACGGATGCGCGTGAAGCGGCGTGGTTCGGAGTGGATGATTTGCCGAGTCTTGCATTCGACCACGACACGGTCGTGGAAATGGCGGTGGGCCGGTTGCGCGCGAAAGTGAAGCAGTCGCCGATTGGATTCGAATTGCTTCCGAAGAAATTCACGTTGACGCAACTTCAGCGGGTGTACGAAAAAGTGCTCGATCGAGAAATCGACAAGCGCAATTTTCGAAAAAAGGTATTGGCGACCGAGTTATTGATTGAAACGGACGAAGTGGAGCAGGACGTGTCGCACAGAGCGGCGCGGCTATTTCGATTCGATGAGAAAGCTTATCGGAAGCTCGAAAAAGAGGGATTCGT
>CAZETM010000125.1:11923-16965 GCA_964514885.1 uncultured Polyangium sp.
AATCAGGATGCTTTTGCCTTGCGCACGGCATCAAATGGGTTTTGCGGCGTTGTATGCGACGGCTGCGGTAGCGGAAAACGCAGCGAAGTCGGTGCAGCACTTGGCGCGCGAATCATCAGCGAACAGGTGCTCGCCGAAATGGAGGCGGGACAATCGATCGATGACGAAGCCACATGGGAACGAATTCGCGAACGCACGCTCGAAGCGTTTGGCGGAGTGTTACGGGCGATGGGTGAGCCTGCGGCGCGTATCGTAGCCGAATATTTCTTGTTTACGGTCGTGGGGGTGGCGATTTCCGCCGATCGAGCGGTCATTTTTAGCATCGGCGACGGCATTTTTGCGCTGGGTGACCAGGTGGTACAGCTCGGGCCTTTTGCGGGCAATGCTCCTCCGTATCTCGGTTATGGCCTCTTGGGAGATGGTCCGCGTTTTTCGATGCAACGGGTTTGTGGCGTGAATGATTTCGATTCGGCGCTCGTCGGAACGGACGGCGCTGCTGATTATGACTCGCTCGCAGGTGCCAAAGACAAGGTTTTGCCCTTGCGATCGTTTTGGCAAGAAGATCGATTCTTCCGTAATGAAGACGCTCTTCGGCGGGCATTGTGGCTTTGTAATCGCGAAGTGACTCGTCCACTATGGGACGAGCGGCGGCTGGTAAAAGAGCCGGGGCTACTCGAAGACGATACGACTTTATTGGTGGTGCGGCGCAGTCGAATCGGCGCAGGCTGAAGCGAAGACGAACAATCCGGGCGTTCGCCGGCTGCATTGAATGCGGCAACGGGAGACGTGTGTCATGGACGTATACATTGGGAACAAACGATTGCGTATCAGCCCATCCGCTTCGATCGGAAAAGGCGGGGAAGCGGACGTATTCGACGTTGGCGGTGGTGTGGCGCTGAAATTGTGGAAAACGCCCGAGCACCCGGACGTCAAAGGTTTGCCCGAGGAAGAACACGCCGCGGCCGAGCGATTGTTGCTCGTGCAAGACAAAATGAGAGCGTTTCCGCGCGGTTTGCCCGAGCGAGTGGTCTGTCCGATCGATTTGGTCACGGACAAGAAAAACCAGGCGATTCTTGGGTACACCATGCGGCTCGTTTCGGGCGCGCAGTCGCTACTAGGTTTGTCGGAGCCAAATCATCGGCGCGCCCTGGGAGGAAATGTTGCGGCGAACATGTTGGCGGACTTGTGGAAGACGGTTTCCGGCGTGCATGCAGCGGGCGTGGTCATGGGTGACTTTAATGACTTGAACGTGCTCGTCCGGGGGACCGAAGCGTTTGTCGTGGACGCGGACAGTTTTCAATTTGGATCGTTTCGTTGTCCTGTGTTTACCGAGCGATTTGTTGATCCACTGGTATGCGATCCACATGCAAATCGTCCGCTGCCGATGTATCCATTTTCAGCGCAATCCGATTGGTATGCGTTTGCGGTGATGGCGTTTACGGCATTGCTTTGCGTTGGGCCTTATGGAGGAGTGTACCGACCGAAAGATGTATCCAAGAGAATGGCCGAACCTTTGCGACCTTTGCGTCGCGTGACGGTCTTTAATCCGGAAGTGCGGTATCCGAAGCCTGCGATTTCTTTTCGAGTATTGCCGGATGATTTGCTGCACGCGTTTTCGATGATTTTCGAGCGTGACGTGCGTGCGCCTTTGCCGCTCGCGATGCTCGAAGCATTGCGTTTTACGAATTGCTCGGCATGTGGTGCGGAGCATGCCCGAGCGCGTTGTCCCGAGTGTGATCATGGTCTCGTGCGCGAATGCGTGGTCGTGCGTGGGCACGTGAAGGCTACGCGAAAATTCGCGACCTCGGGAATGATCGTGACGTCGGCATGGCGCGGGGAAACGCTCGAATACGTGGTGCATGAAGGGTCGACGTATTCGCGTGAAGATGGTTCGACGATTTTGCGCGGGCCGCTCGATGCGTCGACTCGAATGTGGACCATGGGAAAAACCACGTTCGTGGCTCGTGCCGGTCGCGTGATCTCGCTCGAGGACGGTCGAGTCACTGGCGATAGGGTGGTGGATGTTCATTCAGGAGATCCTGCATTCGTCGTGAATGAGCGACATGCATTCTTCGTCCAAGGGGGGCGATTGTGGAGACGAGGACCTGGGACGCTATCAGGTTTGGCCGGGCAGACCGATGAACCGTGGGGCGATGTTCTTGCCGGGCAAACTCGAATTTGGGTCGGTCGTCGTTTCGGATTCGGGTATTACCGTGCAGGAGGCGTTTCGGTTGCGTTTTCGTTCGATACGGAAAAACGCGGCATTCGAGACTCGGTTCGCCTTCCGTGGCCGAATGGGCAAATCATAACCGCGGACGCGGCGATCGATGACGACCGAATATGGTTTTTCCTAGCGTTTGCCATTGCTGGGCGCATCGTGAATCGCTGCGTGGTGCTTGGAGCGGACGGAGCGCTTTTGGGCACGGCCGATGCCGATGCCGGTGACGGTTCGTGGCTCGGAACGATAACGGGCAAACGAGCTGTCGGGGGCGTGCTTTTCGCGGCGACGGACACGGGCATTGTGCGGGTGGAAGTCGGGCTTGGAGGTCCGGCCGAAGTGCGGCGGTTTGCCGAAACGGAACCATTCGTGCAAGCAGGTGCTCGGCTGTTCGTCCGAGGTGATGGGATTTGGGTCGTGGATTCGCGAGCGATTACAAAGCTCGAGATGGCCTCACCCCCCTAGCCCCCTCTCCAAAAAATGGAGAGGGGGGATAAAACAGAAGGAGATTCGTCATGAACCATAAAGATCTACCGCTGCCAGTTTTCTATGACCACAAAAGCGCGGAGCGTTGGGGTTACCATCCGAACGAGCCGGTGCTATCGGCAGCAGCCGAGGATTGGCGCAAGTCGATGGATATTCGGCCTGCGGGAGCCGACAAGACCAATGTGCATTTGCTCCTGATCGACGTGCAAAAGGATTTCTGTCATCCCGAAGGCGCGCTGTTCGTCGGGGGACGCTCCGGACGAGGGGCCATCGATGACAATCGGCGCATTGCCGAGTTCATCTATCGCAACCTGGACGTGCTCACGGCCATTACGACGACGATGGACACGCACTTTTCGCATCAGATCTTCTTCCCGTCGTTTTGGGTCGATCGTGATGGCGGTCCGCTGGGTCCGCATCGCATGATTACCACGCGCGACGTGGACGCGGGCGAAGTGCGACCGAATCCGGCTGTCGCCAAATGGCTGTGCGGTGGTAACTATACGTGGCTCGTAAAACAAGTGCGCCATTATTGCGAGTCGCTCGAGAAGGCCGGCAAATATACGCTGTATTTGTGGCCGGCGCATTGTCTGCTCGGAAGTGACGGTCATCCGCTCGTCGGGGCCATTCAGGAAGCACGCTTGTTTCATTCGTACGTGCGCGGGACGCAAAGCTGGGTGGAAGTCAAAGGTGGTAATCCACTCACGGAAAACTATTCGGTGCTCGCGCCCGAAGTGCTCACGCGATTCGATGGACAACCGCTTGGACAAAGGAATACGTTGTTCTTGAAAACGCTTTTGGCTGCGGATGCGCTCATCATTGGCGGACAGGCTGCGAGCCATTGCGTGAAAAGCTCGATCGACGACATTCTTTCCGAGATCGCTACGGTGGATATGTCGCTGGCGAAAAAGATCTACTTGCTCACCGATTGCATGTCGGCCGTGACGGTGCCCGATGGCAAAGGTGGATTCGTGGCGGATTTCACGGCGGATGCCGATAAAGCTTTGGCAAAGTTCGCGGCGGCCGGAATGAACTTGGTGAAAAGCACCGATGTCATCAACGGTTGGCTGAAATAAGGAGAATGTGCCATGACAAACGTAAATGGAAGAAGCTCGCACGACCCGAATGACATCAGGCGGCTTTTCGAAGCGGCTGAAGAGGAAGGAACGTTATCTCCCGAGGCGGTGGCGCTGCTTGCCGCAAGTGATCTGGGCGCGCAAATTCAAGCGGGCCTGGGCGTGGGCGTCGATGACGTGGCCGCTTCCGAAGTCGTGCTGGTGACCATCATGCCGGACGATTCAGGCTCGATTCGGTATGCAGGCAATGCCGACGCCGTGCGCGAAGGACACAATGCGGTGATCGACGCGCTGGCCGCGTCAAAACAGAAAGATTCGATCCTGGCGCATAATCGTTACTTGAATGGGTTCGTCTTGTATCCTTATCGGCAGGTTTCGATGGCGGAGCGCATGACGACGAAAAACTACAATCCGAATCTCGGTACGCCCCTATTCGATCAAACGATCGTGGTGTTGGGAACGGTGATCGCGAAGTCTCAGGAATTCGCGCAAAGCGGAGTGCCCGTACGCAGCGTGACGCTCATCATTACGGACGGCGGTGATTGCGGCTCGCTCAAAGCGAAAGCGAGCGATGTACGCGCAATCGTGCGGGACATGCTTGCCACCGAGCAGCATATCGTGGCGGCAATGGGGATTGATGACGGCAGTACGCCGTTTCGCGACGTGTTTCGCGAAATGGGTATCGAGGATCGGTGGATTCTCACGCCCAAGAGCGAATCCGGGGATATTCGCCGAGCGTTCCGGATGTTCTCGCAGTCGGCTGTCCGTGCGAGCCAACACGCAGGCGGGTTTTCGCGTGCGGCGGCGGGAGGGTTTTTTGGCTGAGAGGTACAGTTCAGCTCCAACCTCGTGGGTCTGCGACGAGGCTCAGCTCCAACCTCGTGGGTCTGCGACGAGGCTCAGCTCCAACCTCGTGGGTCGGTGACGAGGTTCAGCTTCGACCACGTGGGTCGGTGACGAGGTTTGGCTTCGACCTCGTGGGTCGGTGACGAGGTTTGGCTTCGACCTCGTGGGTCGGTGACGAGGTTCAGCTTCGACCACGTGGGTCGGTGACGAGGTTCAGCTTCAACCCCGTGGGTCGGCGACGAGGTAGAGCTTCGACCACGTGGGTCGGTGACGAGGTTCAGCTCCAACCACGTGGAATGGTGAACGAGCCTCGCAAAAGTGTTGCTCGACGTAGGGCCATCCTGGTAGAGTCGCCGACAAAAATCATGGACGACGCGATTGCCTCCTACCTTCCTTCCTGGCTCGTTCGCCTCGAC
>CAZETM010000126.1:0-16895 GCA_964514885.1 uncultured Polyangium sp.
AGGAGGGCCGCCTTGAGGAGGTCCACCAAATCCACCAGGCGGACCACCGCCACCAAATCCACCAGGAGGACCACCTCCACCAAATCCACCAGGCGGACCGCCGTACCCGCCCCCGTCCCCGGAAAAACCTCCGCCACCGGGTGGTGCGGGAGGAGGCAGGCCGCCCCCCGGAGGAATTCCTTGTGCCATCTGCGGCTCGCCGCTCGGTTGCTGCATCATGACGGCGAAGTATGCCGCAAGAGGGGGGCCTTTTGGCAACTTGAATACCGCAAGGACAATCCCAGTTCTGATCGGCAGGCTGCTAGGATGCCCTCACGATGAACCATCGAAACACGGTCTCACGCAGCCTTTTTCCGCTGTTTTTCGCCTTGGTCCTAGGTACGAGCGCCATGCTGGGATGTGGTGGAGCTTCCCAACCGGTCGCGGCGGACCCCAGCACGATCCCAGTCGAAAACGTCCCGACCGAGGGCTTCTCGGGTGCCGCATCAACGGATGACTCGAGCTACTTGGACATCCAGGCGGATCCACCGACCGAGGTGTTGGTCGACGGCAAGAAAATCGGGAAAACACCGATCAAAAAGCTGAAAGTGACGCCAGGAGCGCACGACGTGACGTTCGATGACGAAGTGGGAGGACCGCGAACGATGAGCGTGACGGTCGATGCAGGCGACTACCAAACTGTCAAGAGCGATCGTCCGATTACCGTGAAGAGGGACTGATCAGATGTGTTTGCGCGCGATTTCGGCCCAGGTGCCGGTCGGCTCGATCTCGAGATACTTGCGCCAACAAGGTAGCGCCCTTCCTCGATCGCCCGCTTGTTCATACGCCATGGCGAGGTTGAAGTAGGCGTCTGCAAAACGCGGATCACTCTCGATCGCTCCTCGGAAAAACCCTACCGCTTCGCGCGCTCGACCACGCTCGAGCATGACGTATCCAAGGTTGTATTGGGCTTCGGGCTGCTTGCGATCGATGTCGAGCGCTCGGCGATAGAGGCCCTCGGCTTCGTCCTCGTTGCCGCGACGAAAGCAGATGTTGCCAAGGTTCGTGTACGCGATGGCGAGCCACGGATCGGTCTCGATTGCACGACGATAGAGCGCTTCGGCGTCGTCCATCGTGGCGGGGTTTTCATCGAGCTGGGTGCCTCGTACGTAGTGGTCGTATGCGGTCTTGGCGCGATCACGTCCGACCATGGGACGAAGGACTCGGACGACATCGTCACGCAAGGTCTTCACGTCGAAGTCGATGACCATTTGGCCCGTGATCGGTTCGAACGCTCCGGCCGCGCTCTTGACGACGACGCTGCCATTTCCGTCCGATACGACGCGCAATTCAGCAAGCGGTCGGGTGACCTTGGGCAAGGTGGATCGAATGTTTTCGACAGCGCGCGCGACGTCCTTCAAACGAACTTTCTTGGCGAGCAGATCACGGACAGCACGCAGCGCGATGAGATCGGCAAAGGTGTACGCGCGTTTGCCCTTGAGATGACCACTCGGCGAGGCGATGCCAGCCTTGTCGAGCGATCGCAAACGCGCCGACTTGAGACCAAGCAAGCGACAAACTTCGGCGGCCGAATAGACATCGCCGACGGGCTCTCGAGGAAGCTGAGGCGCCGAAAGAGGCTCGATCGGGAACGCATCGTTGACGGGAGTCGGAGGTACGGGCGGTTGAGCAACACGGCCGCCTCCTGGCCCGAAAACGACATGGATGACTTTGCTGGCGGCAGATTCGCGACGTTCTTTTTCGTTCATGGCGCGAGGTAACGAGAAACTTCGATGATGGTTCGAGAGAGTGCCGCACGAGCCCGACGAACGCACGGTTGGTCCAAATAGAACCCCGCTTGTTTCGCGGGGGCGAGTCTAGCGCGATGCATGGCCTGTAGCTTGGGCATGAATGACGGCGACGACATCGACAGTGATCACGACACCCGCAGGCGAGGGGCTCACTTCGAGCTCCGCGGAAACAGGTCCGATTTCGCCTGGTGCACGCGCACGAGCCTCACGAACGGCAATACGTAGCGCACGAAGGCGGAGGTGAGGATCACTGGCCAAAAGCGCAGCCATGGTGGCGATGTCTGCGTCGGGTACAGCGCCGCCACGTGATCGCGCCAAGAGCAAGACGCTGGTGCTGCCGTAATACACGGAGCCAGAGACTTCGGGACGCGCAAGGCCTTCGCTGACGACATCGGCGCCATCGATGAGCTGGCGAGCAGGACCATCCTCGACAGCAAGAAGCTGCAAACAGCGACGGCGAACGAGCGCTCCAGGTCCAGCCTTGGCGAGCCCCGGTCCAGGACGCGGCAATCGAGTGGTCGACGACATTGGCCGCGATCCTAGAGATCCACAGGCGAAGATCGTAATAAGCGGCGACGATCCGATCAAACTTGACGGATGCTCCCGAGTTGTGTCTCGGGTCGGTGCCAAGAATTTGGCCCAGATGCGAGACCACTGCTTCAGTTGCACGAACACCACTCACCACGCGAGCGAGCGGTAGGTGCATCGAGGAGCTGAGCGATGGGTTTTCAAGGGGTCGAGCGTCGCAGGTATTTCACGTACATCACTCGCAACACGGAGTACCACCTCCATGACGGAATCTGCGTGGCGGTTCGTGATCGACGAACGGGGCAGTTTCTGGAGGGACACGTGGCGGTGGGGATGCAGCTCATCGGAGGCGTGGACATCTCACCGCGCGGGATGCGGCTGCCCACGTCGGTGAAGCCCGCAGTGGGCGACGCGTTGTGCATGACGAAGTCGATCGAATCGAGTCACCAGATCGTGACGAGTCGCGTGCAAGCGATCGGTCGACCGTCGAGTGAGACGGTGAAGATGTACTCTTAGCCTCACCCCCAACCCCTCTCCGCACAGCGGAGAGGGGAGAAGAGGCCTCACCCGATATTGCAAAACCCTTCGTAGTCCACGTAGCTCGTGATCGTCGGCGAATCGCCGCACACCGGACAGTTCTTGTCCCGACGCAGCTTCAACTCGCCAAACTTCATCCGCAACGAATCGTATGTGAGCAACCGACCGATGAGCGGATGGCCTTGCCCAAGCACCAACTTGATCGCCTCGGTCGCTTGAAGCGTTCCAACCACGCCCGGCAAGATGCCCAGCACGCCCGCTTCCTGACAGCTCGGCGCCAAGTGCGGCGGCGGAGGCTCGGGGTACAAGCAACGATAACAAGGCCCGCCAGCGCCCGGATGAAACGTCGTCACTTGCCCATCGAATCGGAAGATCGATCCGTGCACGACCGGCTTCTTCATCCACACCGACGCGTCGTTCACCAAGTACCGCGTAGGGAAGTTGTCACAGCCATCCACGATGACATCGAAGCCCGCAAAAATGCGCTCGATGTTCTCGCTCGTCACGCGCTCCTCGAACTTGATCACCTTCACGTCCGGGTTGAGATCGCGAATCGCTTTCTCGCCGCTGTCCACCTTCGGCATTCCCACCCGCGACGTCGCATGCAGAATCTGTCGCTGCAAGTTCGATGCATCAACAACGTCCGCATCTACGAGCCCGATCGTGCCCACTCCAGCCGCCGCAAGATACAGCGCCGCAGGGCTCCCAAGCCCGCCCGCGCCCAGCAACAGCACCTTCGACGACAGTAGTTTGGCCTGACCAACCTCACCGACTTCGGGCAGTAACAAGTGTCGTGAGTATCGATCTCGCTGCGCGTCCGTGAGCTGCGGAGGCATCTCGATCGGGTACGCAGAATCCTTCCACCGGACAAACCCAGGGTTCACGTTCTCGACGTTCGTGTAACCAAGATCCATCAGCGTCTTCGACGCAAGCACCGAACGCGTACCACCCGCGCAATACACGACGAGCCGCGCGTCTTTGTTCGGCACCTTCGCCTCGATCTGCATCTCGAGGAACCCACGCGGAACGCTAATCGCACCGGGGATGTAACCCGCTCGGTTCTCTTCCTTCTCGCGCACATCGAGAAGCACCATCTGCTCCTTCGCCTCGATGCGACGCTTGACCTCCTCGAGGGAAATCGTCGGAACGGTCTTACGAACATCAGCCAGAAGCTCGTTGAATGTCGGCATGCACTTCTTCCTGGGGTTTGGGGCGAGCTGTTCTTGTTCGAGCGCATCTTGTTCGAGCGCAAAAGGCTCATCGTCAAGATGCGTTCATTGCTTTACGACAGGCAGATCCTCGGGACGAACACGCAACCCCGGCAAGACCTCGTCCTTGCGCAAACCACCTTCACACACGAGCTTTACGGTGCGTTGATCGAGCATCAGCTCTTCAACGAGCGTGATCTGCATCTTGGCCTGACAGTTCGCCAAGATCCTCATGCCGGGCGTGATGCGACCAAGACGAAGCACGCTCTTCTTGACCGTGATTTCCTTGTCGTCCGCGACGCGCTTGACGACGACATCTTGACCCTTGCTCGACACGACGTAGCCCAGCTCCAAGTTCGGCTCGTCCGCGCGCAGCGGAGCCCAAACACGCAAGCCCGCGAGCTGATCATCGGGCGGAAGCCAATCCGTCGTGTTCTTGGGGCTTAGACGCGTCATCGGTGCCCAACCAAGCGCCTTCTCGAACAGATCTTCCAGTGGCGCCTTGCCCGGATCGACCTCCGTCACGAGCGCGAGCCCTTTGGCTTGGCCGATGATCCACACCGGCGTTGCAGGAACCAAATCACGCTTCGACGGTGCATCGGTTTTCGCTGCCGGAAGAATGCCAACCTTGCCGTGCGTGAAACGCTTCTCGGGCTTCTTCTCCGGCTTGAAACGCAATCGTTGTGCTTCGATCCACGTCGTGAGCGCACCACGCTTCTTGAGCACGGTCTCCGGCGGCGACGTCTCTTTCGCCGCACCTTCCGGATCCCACTTCACGAGCTTGATGAGCTGATCAACTTCAACGAGCGCTTTCGCTGCATCTCGTTGGGTGATGTTGCGTTGCGCAAGCGCGGCGATCTCAGGCGCAATCGCCTCGCGCACCATCGCGAGGAGCACCTTGCCACCATCGACATTCGTGTCGCCCTTCTTCACGGCTTCCTCGGCAGCGCTCATCGCATCCGTCCAACGCTTGGAGCGAATCGGTTCCGCTATGCCGGTCTTGAGCTGCTCCAAGATCGTCTCTTCGACAGTCGCCACGACCTTCTTGTGCGCCGGTGCGCCAAGCACGATCTTCGTGTCGGCATGCATCGCCAACGTGCGCGCCTCGGCGAACTTTCCGTCCGAGATCGAGGCGTCGATCTTCACCTGCAAACACTTGAGCAAATCGCCACCGATGAGATGCCGAACTTCGCGGTTGAAGACATCGCTCTCGAGGTCTTGCATCGGAGCCGCGAGCTGCTTGAACGCGCCTTTGCAATCGCCTTCGCCAAGCACGTCTTTGATCTCGTTCGCCCACAGTTTGGCGTGACGCTTGTCGACCTTCTCGGTCTGTTCTTTGATGTCGAAAACGAGCGACTCGATGCCCATCTCGTTCGCTTCGCGAAGAAGCTTTCGCGCCTTGTCGAAGTCTTTGTCGCCGTACGCGACATCGGCCTTTTCGATGAGCTTTTTGGCCTTGAGAAACTTGTCTTTTTCGGCGCGATCTTCAGCCGACTCCACTTTCTTAGGCGGGGGCGGAGGACCGCAAGCGACGCTCGCCGCGCCAAGACACAGCATCAGCACGAGACGACCGAAAGACTTAGGCGCAAAAGAGAACGTTCGCATGAAGCGGCACTTTCCCACTGCGTAGCGCCCAACGTCAACTTGCGTGCGAATTCGATGCGCTGCCGTTCTTGACCGGCACGATTGATCGACCTACGACCCGGCACCATGTCCGACGAGTCCAAGCAGGAAGCCGTGGTCGAAACGGCGGGCAACCGCACGTTCAACAAGCCCCGCATCACGATCAACCAGGTCTACACGAAGAAAGGTGACAGTGGCGACACCGCGCTCGTAGGCGGACAACGTGTTCCCAAGGACGATCGACGCATCGAAACGTACGGGACCATCGACGAGCTGAACTCGTACGTAGGCGCCGCTCGGCAAAGCGTATTGGATGGAGCCAGCACCGCGCCCGCTGAACACGTCCAACCCCTCATGTCGATCGCCAACACGTTGCGCCGAGTGCAACACGAGCTGTTCAATCTTGGGTCGATCCTCGCCACATTGCCGGCCGACGTGCATCCGAAACAACCACGCGTGACCTCGGTGGACATCGAGCGGCTAGAAGTAGAAATGGACGAGTGTCAGGAGCACTTGCCTCTGCTGCGATCGTTCGTATTGCCCGGCGGATCGCGCGCGAACGCTGACTTGCACGTGTGTCGAACGGTGTGCCGGCGCGCAGAACGGCTTTGCGTCGCACTGGCTCGAGAGACCGAAGTGGATCCTGCGGCGGTGATGTATTTGAACCGGCTGAGCGATGCGTTTTTCGTATGGAGCCGGTATGTGGCGCTGCACCTGGGAACGGGCGAGCTGCTCTGGGAGCCGGATGCTTCGGCGACAGGTCAAAAGGGCTGAGTCTTTTTCAAACTCGATGCTGCACGGGCAGAGGGCCACTGCTCACTCGTGAAGCGCTCGCGTTACGGGAAACGCTTTGAGATCGAAGGGCTGCGCGCGTGCGCGCGACCAGGAGAATCGAAGCGATCGCGGCGACCGTGGCGATGAGCAGCACGCCGACGAGCGTGAGCGGCGCACGCACACCACCTAGGTACACCGTCTGCGGGACGACCGGACCGAGCAGCAGGGACGCGGACAGATACACGACGCGCTCGTGACGTCGCATCAAGCCGTTGGGCAACACGAGCGCATGGGCATCAGCCTTGGCGCGTGCGTAACTCACGAGCGACGACGCGATCATCGCGGCGATGGGCACGAGCAGGGTCGCTGGGTGGTGTCGATAGAAAATCGCGAGCCCAACGAATGGAGCCGCATCGGCAACGCGGTCGACGAAGGAATCGAGCACCGCACCGGCTGGTGATGCGACACCTTGTTCACGCGCCACCATTCCGTCCACGGCGTCGAGAACGGCACCGAAAACGATGAAGACGGCGCCTTCGATGAACCTGCCGACAGCGAGCAGCGGCAAGCTCAGCAGGCCAAGGACGAGCGACGCGTAGGTGAGGGCATCAGGTGTCACGCCCAGGCGGCAGAACAGACGCGCTGGAGCATGAATGGCCGAGTAGAAAGCTTCGACGAACCAACCTGGCAGCATGGGGCTGCCGGGCGATGGTCCGAGCCGTGCGTGGGTCAGTCGACCCGAACGTTGCACGCGAGCCGCGTACGCAACGAGAATGATTGCACTGAGCGAGAGAAGGAATGTCGCGAGCGCGATGGCTATGTCCACGCGAAGGACTGGTGCACATGTTGCGCCGAGGTGGAGGCGCATGGGTTGCGCGCTCGGCCGCTCGACGATTCAAGCAGATCGAGGGCGTATCGTCACTGTCACGGACAGCCGGCTGGCCCGCTACCGGCGTACGCGAACACGATGCACTCGTCGATCGACGCAGCCAAGTCCGCACACGTCGTCTGCGCCTTGAGGTGCGCGACGCATCCGTCGAGGCTGCCCTGATCGTACTGGAGACACTCGCCGCCGCTTTGCGTGCGGACCCAGCTTGGGCAGTCGCGTGTCGTGCCTACACAGCCGATGCCCAACAACGTGTCGGAATGTGCATCGGAGAGCGCGTTGCACGCAGCCGTTTCCGTCGTGCGCACGCCGTTGGGTGGTGGTCTGATTTTGCCGTCACTAGGCGGATCGGGTTCGGATTCGTCCGATCCACAGCCTGAGACCAGCAGCATGAGCGCTGCGACGGCGAGCAGAATTCGCATGGGGAGAACCTACGTGGACGGGCTTATTCTTGGTCTTCGATCAGCGTATCGGCCAGCTCGCTCAGCACGTCGCGCGCAGCGACCACTTTGCGTGCCGGCAGCTTCGCCAGCGCCTTGCGCACGGTCGCTTCGACAGTGCCGTTGCGGAGTGCATCCAGCTCTTTGCCCTTGGCCGACAACGAGAACAACGCTCGGCGCGCATCACCCGAATCGATCTTGCGATCGATGATGCCGCGAGTTTCAAGGCGCTTAAGCACGCCCGTCAGCGTGCTCGGATGGATGTGAAGCACATCCGCGAGTTCACCGGCAGAGATCGCAGGGAATCGTCCGACGATCCGAATCACGAGACGCTGCGGTCCCGTCACACCGAGGGACGCTTCCATGCGCTTCGACGTCGACTGGAGCGCATGATCGACGGCCCAAAGCAGTCTCATGAACTCGAGCACTTCGCCGAGGCGGTCAGCCTTGTCCTTGTCGGTGCTCTTCTTTTTCTTCTTCTCGCTGGTGGATGCGCTCATGATTTTGAGGAACTCCGCTTTATTCCGTCCAGCCCAGCACGGTATCCTACATGGCGCAGCAGATCGAGTTTGCCGAAGAAACCCTGTTTTTCCGCGACGATAGCCAGCAGTTACGTGCCAAGCGCAAAAAACGACCCCGCCTCTTACCCTGGTCAGCCGACAAGACCGATACGTTCCGGACTAACCGACACGAGCACTCCTTCTACGCAAATTTCGTTTGAACGCATAGGAAAATCGGCACAGTCTTTCCTCCGTGCATCTCGAAGATCTAGCCGTGATCGGCAATTGCCAGTACTCGGCGCTCGTCGACCGCCAAGGCTCGATCGTCTGGTGTTGTTTGCCCAGATTCGACGCAGAGCCCGTTTTTTCCACGCTGCTCGATGCTTCCGAGGGCGGCGTGTTCACCATCGGACCTGCCGGTGGTGAAACCGGAACTGCCGCCTACGTGCCAAACACGAACATCGTCGAGACGACGTTCGAAACGCCTTCGGGATCCTTTCGCGTCATCGACTTTGCTCCGCGCTTTTATCAACACCACAGGTCTTTCCGGCCGACCATGATCGTGCGTATCGTCGAACCGATCTCGGGTACACCGCGGATCATCGCGCGTTGCGAGCCTAGGATCGGCTGGAGCAAAGCCGAGCCCCGCAAGCTTTACGGATCCAACCACATCCGCTTCGAAGGCTTCGCCAGCGAGCTGCGACTGACCACTGACATCCCACTCTCGTACGTCACCGGTGCATCTTTCGCCCTGACCGAACGACGCCACATGGTGCTCGCTTGGGGCCCGCCGCTCGAAGAGTCACTGTCCTCCGTGTGCGACCGATTCCTCTCCGAAACGCGCCGTTATTGGCAACGCTGGGTCATGCATTGCGACATCCCGCCGCTGTTTCAACAAGAAGTGATTCGCTCGGCGCTCGCGTTGAAACTGCACTGCTACGAAGACACCGGCGCCATCATCGCTGCGATGACCACGAGCATCCCTGAATCACCAGGGAGCGGCCGAACGTGGGACTATCGCTACTGCTGGCTGCGCGACGCCTACTACGCGTTGTCTGCGTTTCGACTGCTCGGGCACTTCGAAGAACGCGAACAATTCATTCACTACTTGCTCAACATCGCCGGCTCGTCGCCAGAACTCGACCTCGCGCCGCTCTACCGCGTCGATGGCACGACCGACCTGCACGAGTCGATCCTGGATTCATGGCCAGGCTACGAAGGAAACGGCCCGGTTCGCGTCGGTAACGCCGCCGCTCTGCAACTGCAGCACGACGTTTTCGGCGAAATGGCCCTCGCGCTCACACCGATCTTCCTCGACGATCGCTTCGTCGCCGAACGGTCGCCCATGACCCTGGACCTGCTCGAACGGCTCACACGCAAAGCCATCGCAGTCGCCGGAACGCCGGATGCAGGCATCTGGGAGTTCCGCTCCGATGCCCGGCCGCAAACGTTCTCGAGTCTGATGTGCTACTGCGCGGCCGATCGCATGGCGCGCGTTGCGCAACGTCACTGTCCCGATCGCGTTTCGACGTATCGCACCGCCGCTGATCGAATCCGCGACGAAGTCATCGCCAAAGCCTATCGCCCAGACCTCGGTAGCTTCGTCTCAGCCTATGGTGGCGAAGATCTCGACGCAGCCTTACTCCAAATGGCATCGCTGCGGTTTCTACCACCCGACGACCCACGTTTGCACACGACGATCGACGCGATTCGCACACGGCTTTCTCGAGATGGATGGCTGTTGCGTTATCGCGGCGACGAGTTTGGCTCGACGAACGTGGCGTTCATCATCTGCACGTTTTGGCTTTGCGAAGCGCTCTCCGCAGTGGGTAGGCAAGGGGAGGCGCGTGCGCTTCTCGAGCAGGCCAAGTCCGCGCTTTCGCCGCTTGGTTTGCTCGCGGAAGATTACGAAACCAAGTCGCTGCGAATGTGGGGTAATTTTCCCCAGGCGTATTCTCACGTCGGCCTCATCCATGCTGCGTTTGCGGCATCTCCTCCTTGGTCTGACATTCTGTGAAAAAAGTAGCCGTTTTCACGGCAATTAGCGCGGCAATTGGCGCGGCAATTGGCACGGCAATTTTCGCCTTGGTCGCACCCTCCGTCGCGTTTGCATCGGGCTCTGCGCACGCGGATCCCGTGGCTTCGGTCGTGCTGTACCTGGCCGTGATCCTGCTAGCTGCGAAGCTCGGCGGAGACATCGCGGTGCGGATCGGTCAACCGGCCGTGCTCGGCGAGCTGCTCGCAGGCGTGGTGCTGGGCAACGTCGGTGCGTTCGGAATCAGCGCGCTCGAACCGATCAAGACCGACGCGAGCATCGACATGTTGTCGCGCCTCGGCGTGCTGCTGCTGCTGTTCGAAGTCGGGCTCGAATCGACCGTGGCGCAGATGATGAAAGTGGGCATCACCAGCTTCATCGTCGCGATGCTCGGCGTGGTGGCTCCGTTTGCGCTCGGCTGGCTGTTTGGCATGTGGCTTCTGCCAGATGCAGGGTCGTACGTGCATGCGTTTTTAGGCGCGACACTGACGGCCACGAGCGTCGGGATCACGGCGCGTGTGCTGCAAGATCTGAAAGAGTCGCAAAGCCCCGAAGCTCGAGTGATCCTTGGCGCAGCCGTCATCGACGACGTGCTTGGCTTGGTCATCCTCGCCGTCGTAACGGGTGTCATTTCCGCAGCGGATCGCGGTGGATCGATGAACTACGCCGACATCGGCATCATCTTCGCCAAGGCTGCCGCGTTCCTCGTCGGCTCGCTCGTGATCGGCATGAAGCTGAGCCCGAAGCTGTTCACAATCGCTTCGCGTTTGCGTGCTCGTGGCGTGCTGCTCGCCGTCGGTTTGTCCGTGTGCTTTTTGTTCTCGTGGCTCTCGAGCGTCATTGGATTGGCGCCCATCGTGGGTGCGTTTGCGGCCGGCCTGGTGCTCGAAGATCTGCACTTCCGCGACTTCACCAACCGTGGCGAAGAAACCCTCGAACACTTGATTCGACCGATCTCCGCGTTCCTCGTGCCCGTGTTCTTCGTGCTCATGGGCATGCGAACGGATCTTCGCGCTTTCGCACAACCCGGTGTGCCGCTTTTGGCACTCGCACTGACGTTCGCGGCGATCATCGGCAAGCAAGCGTGCTCGTTCGGTACGGGCAAAGGCGTCGATCGGTTGACGATCGGGATCGGCATGATTCCCCGTGGCGAAGTGGGGTTGATTTTTGCGAACATCGGTCAGTCGTTGACGATTGGTGGTCGTCCGATCGTGGACCAGTCCGTGTTTTCGGCCGTCGTGGCGATGGTCATCGTGACGACGATGATCACGCCGCCGGCGTTGAAGTGGTCGCTTGCGCGCAGGCGAATTTCGACGGGCGGGACGAAAGAAATCAGCGCTGCGAAGGGTGACGAGTCTCCTTCGAACGAGTCGCATTGACCCTCAGGAGCGGTGCATCTATTCCCTCAATTCGTGGACGCACTGCGCACTGATCTCTACCAGCTCACGATGGCCGCCGGATACTTCCACCGCGGCATGCAAAACCGTCACGCGACATGTGAAATGTTCGTGCGACGTTTGCCCAAACGGCGGCGATATCTCGTCGCGATGGGCATCGAGCGCGTGCTCGAGTACCTCGAAAACCTTCGCTTTGCCGAAGACGAAATCGAGTACCTGAAGAGTTTGCCCGCGCTTCGCGACGCGATGAGCGAGCCGTTTTGCGACTTCTTGCGCAACCTGCGTTTTCGCGGCGATATGTGGGCGATGCCCGAAGGCACGGTCGTCTTTGCAAACGAACCGTTCATTCGGATCTCCGGGCCGATCGTCGAAGCGCAACTCGTCGAGACGTACCTGCTGTCCGCCGTCAATCACGCGACGATGATCGCGTCGAAAGCATCACGCGTCGTGCATGCGGCAGGAGACGCAAACGTGATGGAGTTCGGTACACGTCGAACGCATCCGGATGCGGCCGTCACGGCTGCGCGATCAGCGTACGCGGCGGGGTTTGTCGGGACAAGCAACGTGCATGCGGGCAAGCAGTTCGGCATTCCGGTGATGGGCACCGCGGCGCACATCTGGACCATGGCGCACGCGACGGAAGAAGAAGCGTTTGCGAACTACGTGGAGACGTTTCCGAGCGCATCGATCTTGCTCATCGACACGTACGACACGCTGCGCGGAGCCGAGCGAGCAGCGCGCATTGCTCGCGACAAACTCAAAGGCGTGCGTCTCGATTCGGGTGACTTGCTCACGCTGTCCAAAGCGGTGCGACAAATCCTCGATGCTGAAGGCTGCAAGAGCGCCAAGATCGTCGCGTCCGGGGACCTCAACGAATACAAGATCACGGCGCTGCGCAGCGCTGGCGCGCCGATCGATCTGTACGGCGTAGGCACCGACCTCGTCGCGAGCCTCGATTCGCCAGCGTTGGGCGGTGTGTACAAGTTGGTGGAAATCGAGCAGGACGGAAAGGTGATCCCTGTCTGCAAGTTCTCCGAGAACAAGGCGACGTATCCTGGACCGCATCAAGTTTTCCGCTTCGTCGATGGAGCTGGAAAGCTGTCGCGAGATGTCATCGCGCTCGCGGATGAAGATCCGTCCAATCTGGGGGAAGGCCAGGCCGAGGCGCTTCTGGTTCCTCGGATGCGTGCTGGCGTACGCACGAGCCCACCCGAGAGCCTGGATACGATTCGCGCTCGAGTACGTGGTGAGATGGCGCGGTTGCCGGAGTCGCTCCACATGTTGGACGAAGCTCCGGAGCCTTCGGAGCGTTGGGACGAGCCGTTCAAGGCCAAGCCGTCGCAGCGGCTGTTGGACCTCATCGAGAATGTACGAGGCCGGATGGTCGGCGTTGTCAAATAGGCAAGTAGGAGAAGATCCGGTGAACCAGATTTTCGTTGATGTTGACGTACAGCGAGACTTTTGCGAGCCGGACGGCGCTCTGTATGTTCCTGGGTCTCCGAACGATGTATTGCGCAAGCTGGTGAATCATGCGGTGCAGCAGCGAATTCCGATTCTCGGATCGATCGATTCGCACGCGTGGGACGCTTGGGAGTTTGCATCGAGTGGCCGGAGCGGACCGAATGGCGAGCAGCCCAAATTCCCGGACCATTGCGTAAAGGGCACGCCTGGCTGGTTGAAGATAGCGGGCACATTGCCGCCGAAGTTCCGATTCGTGCCGAACGTGCACGAGGCTCCGATCGATTCGATTGTGGATGAAGTATTGCGGGGCGATACGCAGGGTGTGTACTTCGAGAAAGAGGTGTACAGCTTGTTTGCCAATCCGTTGGCGGAGAGATTCGTGCGTGCGTTGGTGGAGAAATGCGGCAGTGCGCCTGAGTTTGTCGTGTTCGGGGTCGCGACGGATTATTGCGTCAAGGCAGCGGCGTTGGGCTTGGCCGAGCGAGGTTATCGAACGGTATTGCTAACGGATGCCGTGGCTGGAATTACTCCAGAAGGCGTTGATACGGCATTCGAGGAAATGCGTCGAGCGGGCGTGCGATTAACCACGACAGCGGAGTTATTGGCGTGAGTGATCATGAATATCCCCGGCCGAGTTTGACGGCGGACGTCGTTGCATTTTCGCTCGATGAAGCGGAGCGATTGACGGTGCTGCTGATTCTGCGGGGGAAGGAACCATTTGCGGGGCATTGGGCGATTCCGGGTGGATTTTGCGAGCCGACGGAGACGGTGGCGCAAGGTGCGGCGCGCGAGCTTGAAGAGGAGACGGGCGTGGCAGGTTTGCCGCTCGAGGAATTGCGTGTGTTTTCGCGTCCTGGCCGGGATCCTC
The DNA here is from genome assembly GCA_964514885.1 of uncultured Polyangium sp. Classification (GTDB taxonomy): domain Bacteria; phylum Myxococcota_A; class Polyangia; order Polyangiales; family Polyangiaceae; genus Polyangium. Next base: position 14,048 of record CAZETM010000126.1, read on the forward strand.
GAGGTTGGGTCGTGAGCGTGGCGCACATTGCGGTGCTTCCGGTGTTTCGACGAAGCGAAGCCAAAGGTAGCGACGACGCGACGGATGCGAAGTTCTTTGTGCTTACGACGAAAGAAGATGGCAGCTTGTCGTTATCGTCGAACGGCCAGGATTCGGGGCCATTGTCATTCGATCACGATGAAATCCTTTCCACTGCGGTGGCTCGATTGAAAGAGCGTGCGCACGTATGGGTGCCGGCGCTGTTTGGTCGGGAAATGTCTGCGGACGAAGCATCACGAGCGCTCTCCAAAGCGTTGGGTGAAACGAGGTAACGGCAGGTGTCGTTTTTCCTATTTGGTCTGACGGGGGGCATTGCGTGTGGCAAGAGCACCGTTGCGGGGCGTTTTCGCGACGGCGGGATTACTGTCATCGATGCGGATCAAGTGGCGCGTCAGGCGGTGGCTCCGGGCACGAGTGGTCTGGCGGAAATCATCAAGCATTTCGGGACCGGAGTTTTGCGCGAGGATGGAACGCTCGACCGGGCCAAGCTAGCGGCGGTCATTTTTGGGGATGATGACAAGCGCAAGATATTGAATCGGATTCTGCATCCGCGCATTGCGGTGCGAACGATGGAGACGGGGCAGGAATTAGCCAATCGCGGTGAGCCGTTTGCGTGTTACGAAGCGGCGTTGCTCGTGGAAAACGGCATGGCGGAGGCATTTCGGCCGTTGGTGGTCGTGACGGCTCCCGAGGCGCTGCAGATCGAGCGGGTCATGAAGCGGGACAGGCTGAGTGAAGAGGACGCTCGGGCGCGTATTCGCGCGCAGATGCCTGTGGCGGAAAAGGCCGCGGTTGCCGATTACGTGATTGAAACGGGTGGCACGATGAAGGACACGATTCGCCAGGCAGACGAGGTGCTGGCGAAGATTCGGGCGAAGGTGGAGGGGTAGGGCTTCATGGATATACAGAAGCCGGCGATGGTGCAGCATTTCTTGCAACGTGCGAAGAGCTTCCAGAGTGCGGCCCATGACCTTTTAGAGCTGCGGTCGGTGGCGCAGGCGGACTATATGCCTGCAATTGGACTGCTTTCCGTTCATGGCTGTATCGCGCTTGCCGATGCGCTGCTCGTGGCTAGCGGAGAGCAGCGATCCAAAGAAAGTAATCACCAAGATGCAGCCAAACGTTTGCGTGACACATGTTCCAAGATGTCCGTCAAATCGAATGGCATCGACCATTTCGTTTGGCTTCTACAAAAGAAAACCCATTTTTCGTACGGCGAGGATCGAGTGGACGACCGGGACCTAGCGAAAGCTCAGTTGAAATCGGAACAATTTTTCGTGTGGGCCATGGGCGCATTCAGCGATGTTTTCAATCTCGAACAGACCACGGAGAGTACCGATGCGTGACCGCCTCGAACTGCGAGCCAGAGAACCTGTTGCGCACTGCCTCATGCGCAGGCTCCTGGTGCCAAGAATTTACTTCGAGGCTGAGTGGCCGGGCATGCCAACGGTACGCATCGACGTGCTCGCTCTGGATCGCGATGGCAAAGGTGATGCGCATGTCGTCGAAATCCGGAAAAACGCAACGGATGCACTTTCTCGGGTTCCGGCGCTCTTGCGCGTGAAAGCACCATTTCGCTGGATCGCATACTTGCGCGGAACGGAAACGCCAGAAAGTAACCAGGCGCTGACCTCCCAAGAGGAATTGTTCGCGCTGGACACTTCTGGTCGAGTTGGAGTCATCGAGATTAGCGAAACCCTGCCGAACAGGGATCTCGAAGCAACGATTCGCCTCAAGGCGGAACGCTTTCCCACGCCGACCTATGAAATGGCAGCCAAGTTTTCGTCCACACACGAAGCGGACGTCTTCATTCCGGACTGAACTCAGCAAGTAGCTATACTCCTCGCGGAACAACGACAGTAGCGTTGAATCGTGACTGCGCCGAGCAGATGACCGTCCCAAATGTCGAATGTGACGCAGTAACGAAATTCCTTTCAAACTTTCCCCGGCTCCAAGCGTCCCAGGTCGCGCTTCTCGGCGGCAAAGAGCAGTCGTTCGTGGTGAATGTGACGCAGTAGAAAGCGGCGCTCCGCCTCACGGGAAATCGAGGGTGATTTCCACGCTGACTGGGGCGCCTGGGGCGGGATGTTCACGTTTATCGGTTGCGGCGACAAGGATGTTTGCCTTGCGCATCGAAGGCGAGGGACAGGAGGAAGCTCAGTTACTGACGAATGCCGTCACGTAGCTAAACTCGTTGTTGTTCCAGTTGGCAGCATTCGTGGACACGCCGCACATGCCCACGTTGTACGCGCCCGCCGCAAGGTTCGTGATCATGCCGTTCATCGCGAAGATCTGGCGTGCGTTCTGCGCGACCGTAAGGCCGAATATACCAGCGCCGACCGTCGTGACGGCGCCACCGCTGGTCGGCTGGTAGCAGATGAAGAGGTTGAGATTGTTGGCACCGCCGACAACCGAGCTGCCAAGCGCTTTGCTCGACGTCACGTGGACCTTCTGCGTCACGCCGGTGACGCTCACCGAGACGTTGGTTCCGATGAACCCCATCAAGGTCGACGGATTGCCTCCGGTGCCGTTCGCGAAGACCATTGCCGTGATGCCTTGCGGCCCTGTCGCACCCGTCGCGCCCGTTGCGCCGGTCGATCCTGTTGCGCCCGTTGCGCCCGTTGCGCCTGTCGGACCTGTCGGGCCTTGCGAACCGACCGGACCTTGCGGACCCATCGCGCCAGTTGCGCCGGTCGCCCCGACCGGAACGACAACCGCCCCGGCAGTCGTGACCCGGGACCGCCCAACCCGCCCGGCCCGGCCACCCAGCCCAACCCGCCCGGCCGCCCCGACTGGAACGACAGCCGCC
>CAZETM010000127.1:0-16850 GCA_964514885.1 uncultured Polyangium sp.
CGACATATCCGCGTCTTTCGAGGATAGAGCTTGGATGTCGGACGTGCGCCAGGTTGCAAAAAGAGGAGTTCCGCGCGAACGCCCACTACGCATCGGGGGCGGCCGAGCTTGGTACATGATGCTGGTTTTACCTTATCGTACCCTCGCGAATGTCATCGACGGCGTGGTCATCACGTTCGTGAACGTCACCGAACTCAAGCGCGCGGAGCTTCGAGCCGCCGAGCTGGCCGGCATCGTCGAATCGTCGCAGGATGCCATTGTCGGACAAACCCTCGACGGAACGATTACAAGCTGGAATCGTGGTGCCGAGATTCTGTATGGGTATTCCGCGGCAGAAGTGATCGGTCGCAATTCCGAACTGCTCGTCCCCAAGGATCGCATCGCCGAAGTCGTTGCGATCCGCGGCGCGCTCAATGCCGGCAGCGTACCCGAACCCGTCGAAACGGTGCGCATTCGGAAGAACGCGGCCACGGTCGATGTCTCCCTTGCATTTTCCGGCGTGAGCGACGAAGCGGGACGCCGAGTCGGTTTTGCCGTCATTGCGCGAAACATCAGCCTGCGCAAACAAATCGAAAGAGATGCCGAGCAACTGCGCGGAGAACTCGAGGAGACTTCGCGCAACAAAGACGAATTTCTCGCCATGCTCGGCCACGAACTCCGCAATCCTTTAGCGGCCATGATGGGCGCCTTGTCGTTGGTCCAACGATCGACCGATCCAGCACAAGTCGCTCGGGCCACCGCCGTCCTCGACCGTCAGCTTCGACATCTTGCGCGGCTCGTCGACGACTTGCTCGATCTATCGCGTGTTTCGCGCGGTAAAATCGAACTCCAGCGCGAGCCACTCGACTTGACCGACATCGTGCGCTCGGTCGTCGACGATCAACAATTGTCGTTTCAATCGAGAGGCATTTCGCTCGATTATGTCGCCCCTACGTCACCCCTGCTCGTTCTGGGTGATCGGGTGCGTCTGTGCCAGGTCGTCGGAAATCTGTTATCGAATAGCCTCAAATTCACCGATCGAGGCGGACGTGTGTCGCTCGATCTTTCGCTCCAGGGCGAAATGGCAACCCTCGTCGTCGAGGACACCGGGATCGGCATCGCTCCTTCTGCATTGCCAAGTATCTTCGGAATGTTCGTCCAGGCCGAGACCTCGCATTCGCGGGCCATGAGCGGTCTTGGACTGGGACTCGCTGTCTCCAAGCGCCTGATCGAAATGCACGGCGGAACCATCGAGGCGCGCAGCTTGGGGCTGGACAAAGGAGCCAGCTTCACCGTCCGTTTACGAATCTCGCGTATTGCCCCAACCGCGCCAGCGGCCGTCCTGCCGACGAAGCCCGCACTAGGCAAGCGTATTCTCCTCATCGAGGACAACGAGGAAATCGCGATCATCCTGCGTTCACTGCTGGAGATGTCCGGGCATACGGTGGAGTCAGCGCTCGACGGTCCGACGGGCATCGAAGTCGCACGACGTTTTGCACCCGAGATCATTCTGTGTGACATTGGACTACCTGGCGGAATGGATGGATACGACGTCGCTCGGGCAATTCGAGCCGACTCTACGCTCAAGAAAGTTTTGCTCGTCGCCGTCACGGGTTATGCGCGCGAAGAAGATCGAGTGCGTGCATTGGCAGCCGGCTTCGATACGCACGTGCGCAAGCCTATCGATATCGACGCCTTGGATCGCATCATCGCCACGGCGCATTCGTAACGGATGACGGACCAACGGAGCCAACGGAGAAAAAATCGTGCTCACGACTGATCTCCTTCGCGTTCGACGCAGGAGCGGACAGCTTTTTTTGCAATACCTCCACGGCAGAAATGTCGAGGAAGCCAAGGTCATTGGCGCCGATTTCATCAACATCTTATCGCATTCGGTCGGCGAAAGTCGTGAAGACATCGATTCGACGCTGGATGCCGTTCCCGTTCCAGCCACGGCACGGATCATCGCGTCAGGCTTGCGCAAGGTGCTCGACAATCGTTGCACGTGGGACGTTCCGGAGGGAATCGATCCCGAAATGGTGCGCCGCGAGGTATTTCTCGAGTCCGCGGCAGCCCATCGGGCGCTTGACGTACGCGGGCAATTCGATCGCTCGACCGTTCTTTCGGGCATTGCCACGCGCCTCGGCACGTCGCCCGAAGCCGTCGATGCCGCGCTTTATGCCGATTTACGCGAAAACGAGCGCCTCATCGAATTTTTGCCGATCTCTGCCGACGCCTTGATTGAGCGATACAATCTGGGCCTCGCGCAAGCGGCATTGCTGCGTGCCACTCGAGTCGTCGTCCGCGTTTCTGGGGATACTCCCGACGCATATCGCCGACTTTTCCGTGCCGCTCGGTTTCACGGCTTGCTCCACGTCGTCGAGCGTACGGCCGACAAGGGGTATGTCATTACGCTCGACGGGCCTTTCAGTCTATTCGATGCCGTGCAGAAATACGGTTTGCGTTTGGCGATGTTTTTGCCCCGAATCGTCGGAATGCGAAAATGGCACGTCCAAGCCGAGGTTTTATGGGGCAAAGAAAAGACTCGTAGCAACATCGAGATCACGCCTGAGGACGGGCTCGTTTCGCATGTATCCGATTTCGCGTCCTCGGGCCCTGACTTGGATACTTTTCGTGGCGCCTTCGAGCGTTTGGAATCGGAATGGACTGTCCGGGAGAACGATCACATTTTCGCGCTTCCTGGTGAAATCGTCTGCATTCCCGACCTTGTGTTCATCAGCAAAGAAACAGGCGAGGAAGTTTTTCTCGAGGCATTTGGTTTTTGGAGCCGCGACGCGGTTTGGAAACGAATCGAAGCGGTGCGCAAAGGTTTTCCCGCGCGTATTTTTCTCGCCGTCGGCAAACACTTACGCGTCAGTGAAGAGGTTCTCGACGAGAATGCGGCTGGCGAGCTTTACGTCTATCGCGCGACAATGTCGCCACGAGCGATCCTCGAACGATTACGAAAAAAAGGCTGACTTAAGAGCGTGTTGAGCAGGGTTCTCTTGTTTTTTTGCTCCTCACCCCCGGCCCCTCTCCAACTACGCTTCGCTCCGTGGAGAGGGGAGATTTCAATCGTGATGACCGCCATTCCCCCTCTCTACGGAGCATTGCGTAGCAATGCGTAGTTGGAGAGGGGGCTAGGGGGTGAGGCGCGCGTGCGAAGCGAGGGTCCAAATCTTGACCTGCTGACGAAACACGCCACCCAAATCTTGACCCGCTGACGGAACACAACTCTAAGGCGTCCCATTCGCCAACAAAGACCTCGTCCCCACCGGCACATGAAACCCTTTTTGAGTATGCAGCGTCGAATGTTGCCCACCACAATCGTATGCTCGCTGTGCGCTGGCCAATCGCCACGGGCACGTAGCCTGCACATACGCCAATGCCGACTTCGACGTCTCACCACTTGACCGCACATGCTCGATGCACCGCGCTCCATCCGGCGTCCATTCTGCCTCGAAACTAAAATCAGCGGCGCTCGACTTCTGAATTCCAAACCCGTCGAAAACATCAATTGGAGCCGCATCCTGCGTGTGCGCTGTCCCGTCACCACAATAATCCGCGCGCAACATCCGCGTACACGCCTGGTGAAACGATTGCCCCGAAATCGTCCTGCAAACTCCCGCCGCCGAACATTCCGTCACCTGGTTCCACGGCCGATATCCCATGTCGACACAGGCTGCAATCGCCGACGAACGACAAGCAAATGTAAATGAATCCGCCTCGGCCAAATGATTTCCGCTCGTCGTCTCCCCGTGCGAATCGTCCCAAATACCCGCCACCGGGATCGCTCGAATCTTTTCTCCTGCCGGCGTTACTCCGCACAAGCTCTTCCATGTTCTTCCACTGTCCAGCGAATACGAAACATCGTAATGCAACACGTCTGCCTGCGTCGAATTCACCAGATCGTCGATACGCAATTCAACGTCTCTTCCGTCCTTCGTACTTCCGGAAAAACGCCTCCCCAAAAGAGCGCCCGGGTCACCCGCCCATCCCGAGAATGTCGTCCGCTCGAGCTTCACTCCACCAAGCGATACGCGACCTACCGAAATGCCCAGTGTCGCATTGAGCGCCGACGTCGACGCGTGTGCTCGCGACGACGTTTTTCCATTGTCGCTACAGCCCAAACCCCAAAGCAGCGACCACGCAACGAGCGCGCCGGTCATGCATCTGCGTATTTTTCGCGCCGTACTGGACGACGCCGAGCGCTCGTTGACTTCCATCACTCCAACCGATGCTCGTTCGCGAGTCGTCGTTGCGTCGATTTGCACGAAATCGCACCGGCCCGCACATCGACGCACCATCGTCACTTTGTCGATCCTCGAACGATCCACCCAACCTCACTCGCCGCGCTTCGTCCACGCACCGGTGCTCTGGGCGGTCCGACCTGTGAGGCATTGCACACGGTGCATCTCGGAAAGCGCCGTCGTTTCAATTGGTCGCAAGACCCTCTCGCCAAGTGCCCGCACACTCGCTATGAACGTGCAGCCATGCCGGTACCCATCATCTCCGAGCAAGATTTCGAGCGCGAGGTTCTGCGCAGCGAACTTCCCGTTCTCATCGATTTTTACGCTGATTGGTGCGGCCCGTGCAAAACGGTCTCGCCCGAAGTGGAAGCGTTGTCGCACGAGCTCGAAGGAAAAGCGAAGTTTGTCAAGGTAAACATCGACCAGAGCAAGCGCCTCGCGCAGGCTCTGCGTGTCCAAGCCGTTCCGACGCTCATGGTGTTCTTTCGCGGCCGCCCCGTTGCTTCCGAGCAAGGTGCAATCCGCAAAGCACGCATGCGCGACATGCTCGATCCGTTCCTGCCGCGAGCTGAAGGCGCCATCAAAACCGCAGAACTAGCCCAGCTACTCAAGCGCGGTGGCGTCGTTCCTGTTGACACGCGTGAAGCCCTGGTATTCGGTCGCGCGCACATTCCCGGCGCCGTACACATGCCGCTCGACGAGATCGAGTCGCGCCTTGCCGAACTGCACATGCTCCCCGGAGAGCCCGTGCTCTATTGCCGCGCCGGTGACAAGACCAAACTTTTGGCAGAAAACCTCGCCAAAAGCGGCGTGCCGATCACCTTCCTCGAAGGTGGTTTTCTCGGCTGGGAAGCCGACGCGCTTCCGATCGAACGACCCGACTGAACTCCGCCGCGGCTCGACGAATCTGTTCGTTCAGTCCAAACCCCACCAACTCGTTGGTACTCAAACGACCTGCCGAACCGGCGTGATGTCTCATCCGTCCATTGTGTTCCGGTAGCCAAATCAACTCGTAAGTACCACTTTTCACGAATCATCTTGACACCATCGTGCTCTCCTGATGTGTTACGTCCGTAACGCATCGAGCAGAATGGATCCCGCTTGTTCATCGATCTGACGGACCTCGAAGTAGAGGACACGATCACCGCCTCGGGTGGCACGGAGTTCATTCGAGCGTTTGCTCGTGGACAGTCGGGTGCGCCCACAGTGATCCACCGGGTCGCGGGAGGCGTGGGGGCGGGGGTCACCGCGGTACACCAAACCCGGCGGTTCGTCGAGAAATACCATTTCGGCTGCATGTTGAATATCGTCGCGTCGTTGGGCTCCGCGACGCAGCCGGCAGTCGTATACGAGGACGTGCAATTTCGGCATTTGGCGTCTCGGCGCACGGCGACGACAAAAAAACTGCTCGAACAAGCCATTCAATTGGTCGAAGCGCTACGTGAAGTACACTCAGCGGGCATGGTATTGAATTGTGTCCAGCCGACGACCTTCGTGCTTACGGACTCGGCCGTCAAGATTTTGGATTTCGGCCAAGCCTCACCGCTCCAGATTGAACATCGCGACCTGAAGAGCCCCTGGCAACTCCAGGGCGACTTGCGATACATCGCGCCCGAGCAGACGGGGAGGCTCAATCGAGGCGTCGATTACCGTTCGGATTATTATTCACTCGGTGTGGTCCTTTATGAAATGTTCGTCGGGGCCACACCATTTCAGTCCAAAGATCCACTGGATCTCGTATATGAGCATTTGACCAAGACGCCGGTCAGTCCTCACGAATTCGATCCAAGCATTCCGCCATTCATTTCGGACATCATTCAGAAACTGCTTTCGAAGGATCCGGCGCGCCGTTATCAAAGTGCCGAGGGCATTTTGGCCGATTTGACTCTGGCTTTACAAGCCCGCACGGACGTCCCTCCGGATCCCAATCAGCTCGGACACCTCGACGTACCGTACATCCTCCACATTTCGGCGCGTATTTATGGGCGAGTCAATGAGCGCGCCGAACTCATTTCAGCCTACGAGCGCGCTTGCGAAGGCTCCCGCGAAATGGTTTATTTGAGCGGTTATTCTGGAATCGGCAAAACGTCGCTCATTCGGGAAACCTACATTCCCATTACACGGCAGCGATCTTATTTCATTTCGGGTAAGTTCGAGCAGCTCGAGCGGCGTCTTCCTTATTCGGCGTGGCTCGACGCGTGCCGCAATTTGCTCGCCACGGTGCTTACCGAGCCCGATCACAAGCTGGCCGAAATTCGTCAGCTCGCAGATGCGGCGCTCGGTGCCAATGCCGGCGTCTTGACCGAAGTTTTACCCGAATTGGCCACGCTGGTTGGCCATTGCCCACCTTCGCCTCCATTACCTCCGCGAGAAACCCAGGAGCGGTTTGTCCAGAGTTTTTGTCGTTTCATCAGCGTTTTTTGTGCCCCCGGTAGACCGCTCGCGGTTTTTCTCGACGATCTGCAATGGGCCGATGCCGCGTCGCTCGAGCTTCTCGAACGAGTCGTTGCCGACCCGTCCTCACGCTACGTCTTCGTCATCGTTGCCGCGCGAAACAACGAATTGACCCAGACGCACCCTTTTACCTTGACGATGGGCCGCATCGAGACGTTTGCCGGCATGAACGTCACGAGTATCGCTCTTCCCGCGCTCAGCCGCGGCGAATTGACTCAACTCGTAGCCGATACGTTTCGATTGCCATCGGCCGAAGCTGCACCACTATCGGACATCTTGGCGATCAAGTCCGGTGGCAATCCTTTTTTCGCTTGGCAATTTTTACGCCTTTTGCGCACGAAAGGGCTCGTAGAGTTTTCCCCCCAGCGTATGCGCTGGACGTGGGATTTGAGCGAAATCAATTCGCTCGCCCATTCCGAAAATGTCATCGACCTGATGTTACACCGCCTGCATCAACTTCCGGAGCAGACCCGTATTGCCCTTTCTTGGGCGGCGTGCCTGGGCGCCCATTTCGAGCTTTCGCGTCTGGCGCTCGTCATGAGCGCAAACGAGTCGCAACCTGCCTCCACGAAGTTATCGCTGGGCGACGTTTATACGGCTCTCGAGCCTGCGCTCATCGAGGAATTGATCGTGGCAATGGGCTCGCCCATGACCATCGACGGCACGCCCGTCCTGGGCAAGCTCCGATTTTCTCACGACCGTGTTCAGGAAGCGGCCTACAAGCTGGTAGGCGACGAAAAAATTCCCGCGGCACGTCTTCATATTGCTCGACTGCTGCTTGGTGGCGCCACGCAGCAACAAATCTCCGAAAACGTTTTCGACATTGCCGATCACCTCAATGCAGCGACGTCGCTCATTACGGGCCGCAACGAGCGAATCGAGCACACGCGCATCAACCTGCTCGCTGCTCGCAGGGCTGCGGAATCGGCCGCATTCGATGCAGCTTTGAAGTATGCCACGTCCGGAATGACCCTCGTGCCCGCGGATATGTGGTTCACCAATCCCGAGCTTGCTCGATCGCTTTGGTGTGCTCGGGGCGAATACGAATATCTGAACAGCCACTTCGAGCCTGCCGAACGTTTCGTGCGCGAGGCCATTGCCTTCGAAACGGATACGCATACGAAGGCCGAGCTGCATCACATGCTCGTCGTGCAATACACGCTCCGAGCGGCGTACGCCGACGCCATATCATCGGCGCGAGCGGGCCTCGCTTTGCTTTCGGTCCACTTGCCCGACGAGAATCTCGTCGAAATGCGTGACGCGGAATTGGCCAAGGTTCGCGACTTACTTGCTGGCCGCTCTTTGAAGAGCCTCGGCAACCTCGAGCGCATGAACGATCACACGCAGCTCGTGGTCATGAAACTCCTCATTGCCATGGGCCCGCCTTGTTACCGGTCACATCCGCGCCTGTGGTCATTGATTGTCGTCTACGAATTGCGCCTATGCCTGGAGCATGGAGTGGCGCCCGGCGCGACGTACACATTTCCCGCGTTTGGCGGATTGCTCCAATACCTAGGGCAAGGCTCGGCCGACGAATGCCGCGATCTTCACGCCGCAACTTGCGCTCTTTTGCCATTCGTCACGAGTCCGACGGAGGCGAGCGTGGGCCACTTGATGATGGGCAGCTCGCTCGACCACTGGTTCGCGCCGCTTGCTTATTCATCGCAAGATTATCGCCAAGCATTCGTCATTGGCGTCGATTCTGGGAACCTTCAATACGCCGCCTACGCGCTCGCGCACGATGCGTATTGTAAGTTTTACCAGGGAATTCCTCTGCAGAAGCTCATTTCGGAGGTCGAGGGATATCGGGATTTTTGCACTCGCCGCAAAAATTTCTGGGGTATGGATATCACCGAGGGCGTATTGCGCATTGCGCACGCGCTGGCATCCGACAGCCCTTCAGCAGACTTTTCGCTCGATCAAAACACTGAAGCGGATTATTTGAATCGGTGCGCCCGGCACGGCAACGTTCAAGTTCTCGGCATTTATTTCACTTTGGCCGCGGGAGCCTTGCTGCACATGGGAAGGCTCGAAGATGCCGCCCGTGCGCTCGTGCGCGCCAGCGAGCACCTCGATTGTTTTGCCTCCCAGGGCCTTTTACCTTCCACGCAATACCATTTCATTCACGGTCTTTTGCTCGTGTCCGTTCCCGAATGTTTTGGTTTGTCCGCGACCGAGGCTCTGGCCAAAGCGCAATCGATTGCTACGCAAGCGAAAAAATGGGCGACGGAATGCCCGGACAATTATCTTCACGTCGCCGCATTGCTCGATGCGGAGATCGCCGTCGCCACGGGTGCTGACGTCATGTCGATCGTCGACGCATTCGATCTCGCCGTAGCTGCCGCGTTCGAGCAAAAAAACTTCCACCGCGCAGGCTTGGCGGCTGCACGCGCTGCCGCCTGGTGGAAAAAACAGGGGAAACCCCATTACGCGGCCATCTACGAGATCAAAGCGAAGTCCGCATACCAGGCGTGGCAAGCTGGCAGCGTAATCGGGCTCGTTCAAAGCCCCCCGCTCCGAACCGTAGCGCCGCCTCCGCTGCAGAGCACTTCCGCGTCGGATACGCTATTGCCCGAAATACCAGCGTTTCGTCCGTCCGCCATGGTCGGGCAGGAAATCGATATTCAAAGTATCGTGCGCACGGCGCAAGCGGTCGCAAAATCGACGGAGCTTGCCGACGTGGTGCAAGCGGTCATCGATAACGTCAAAAAAGTATCGGGGGCCGGGCGCACCGTACTGCTTTTGCCACATCATCAGGGCGTCATGCACGCGTGGGAAACGCGACCGGGCAAGGAATTGCAGGACGATGGAGTGCCCTTCGATAACCTGACCGACCTTCCCCGCACGGTCGTGCAATACGTCATGCGTACGCTCACGACGCTGCGCGTGCATGGCAATGAAGAGAGTTCCTTTTCGCGCGATCCATACATCCAAGCCACGCACCCGGCCTCCATCGTTTGCGTACCGATTCTCCTCGCGCAGCAAATGCAAGGTATTCTGTACCTCGAGCACCACGAGCTATCCGGCGCATTCGACGAAGCACGATTGCAATTCATCGAATTTTTGGCCGCCGCGGCTGCCGCTGCCGTCCGTAATGCCAATCTCGTGCGCGAGCTTCGGGCCGACATTGCTTTGCGCATCACCGCCGAAACCATGAAGTCCGAATTCGTGTCGACCGTCAGTCACGAATTGCGCACGCCCATTACTGCCATCCGCGGATCGCTCGGATTGCTCGTCGGCGGCGTCATCGAAGAATTGTCGATCGAAGTCAAAGAGCTGCTCGGTATTGCCCTGGCCAACAGCGAACGGCTCTCGCGCCTGGTCGATGACCTCCTGGACTTCGACAAAATCGAGCGCGGCACGCTGGTTCTGCACATGGAAAAAGTGCTCCTTCTCCATGCATTGAAACGCGCCATCGAACGCAATCGTGGATTTGCTGTGAAGTACCAAGTCGAGCTGGTACTGGATGCACCGGAGTCCCTGGGCGGCGTCCTCATCAATGCCGATCCCGATCGCTTCATGCAAATCATTACCAATTTGCTCTCCAATGCGGTGAAGTTTTCGCCTCCCAATTCGTTAGTGCTCGTCCGGGCCATGCTCCAGATGCCCAACGTACGCATTGAAGTGCGCGATGCCGGCGAAGGCGTTCCAGCCCTTTTCCGCTCACGCCTCTTTCAACGATTCTCGCAAGCGGATAGCTCCGACACTCGTCGCCACAGCGGCACCGGTCTCGGCCTGAGCATTACGCGTGAACTGGTGGGGCGTTTGGGTGGCTCGGTCGGATACGAGCCCATTGAGCCAACGGGAAGCTGCTTCTTCCTCGAGTTTCCGATTGCCTGAGAGCGAAACAGGTTTTACCCGGCCACGTTCTCCATGGCCATGAGCGCAGCTTGAATCACTTCCCGCACGGGAACTCCATGCGTGCGCGCCGCTGCTGCACAATCGTCGAACTCCGGCTTGATCTGCGGCGGTCCAAAAGGCCCTTCGCTTATTTTGACCCGCACTCGCCCATACGCCGTTTCCACGGCAACGGTGCGCCGCGGTCGTTCCGTTCGCGACACGGCAATCTTGCGATATCCAATCGACGTCGTCTCGCGCAATAACACGCTCCCCACCGCATCCGCCTCGGGAGCCCTCGCCAAGGCCGCAATCGTCAGCGCCGGACGGCCTTTTTTCATCGTAATGGGCATGGCCCAAGCATCCAGCGCGCCCGCGGCAAACAATGCCTCTATCGCATGCGCCGCCATTTCCCCCGTCATATCGTCCACGTTCGCCTCGAGCACCATGTGCGATGCTCCCACCAACTTTTCCTCGGGCGAACCATTTCGAGTCCCCAACACCACACGCAACAAATTCGGACGATCCGGCAATTCGCGAAAACCCGCACCCCAGCCCACTCGTTCCGGGGCAAACGATGGCCACCGCTCGAACCCCGTTGCTGCCGTCGCCACAATCGCAGCGCCCGTCGGCGTCACCAGCTCTGCATCCAGCTCCACACCATACGTCGGCACCCCGCGCAAACATTCGATCGCCGCCGGCGCAGGCAAAGGCAAAATTCCATGCCGTGCCTTGACAAACCCTCGTCCCATCGGAAGCGGCGCTCCGCGCACCTCCGCCCCGAGGTACACCAGCGCGGCAGCAGATCCCACGATGTCCACGATCGCATCGACCGCACCCACTTCGTGAAAGTGCACCTCGTCGAGCGGCATCCGATGCACCGCCGCTTCTGCTTCACCGAGCCGCCGAAAGATCCGCCGCGCCAACGTGCGGACATCCGCATCGAGCGGCGCCGCTTGCAACATCGCATCGATCGACGCGTACGTGCGCTCCGGTTGCGGCGTTTCCACATGCACCTCGAACGACGTCGCCACGATCCCGCTCCGATGCTTATGCCCTCGTTCGAGAAACACACCCTCCATCGGCAGCGCCGCCACCACGCGCTCGATGACCAACAGCGGCACGCCAAGGTCCAGCAGAGCCGCGATCGTCATGTCGCCAGCGACGCCGCTGAACGCATCGAAGAACAGAATTTTCCCTACGCCTGCGCCTTGCTCGAGCAACGGCAAACGCACCGGATGCGTGTGCTCGTTCCCGTGAACGTGCGCATGCGGATGCACATGCACGTGCTTGTGCGTGTCGCCCTCGTGCGTATGCGTGTGCTCGTGAGCGTGAGCATGCGGATCGTCATGCGTGTGCTCGTGATCATGCGCGTGAGCGTGATCCGGCTCGTGGGTATGACCGTGCGCGTGATCGTGGTCGTGATCGTGTCCGGAATGCATCGCCGTACGCTCGATTCTCTTCGGGTCCGTTGTTCAATCTGCAGACGGATGCGCCACCTTGGGCATCATGCGGTGCACGGCCATCGCTGCACCGAATCCGTTTTCGATGTTCACGACCACCACACCTGCCGCACACGACGTCAACATCGCGAACAGCGCGGTAAAACCGTTCATTGCCGTGCCATAACCCACGTTCGTTGGTACAGCAACGACCGGCGTGGACACCATCCCGCCCACGACACTCGGCAACGCTCCCTCCATGCCCGCACACACGATCGCTGCAGAAGCGCTGCGCAACTCATCCACGCGGTGCAGCAACCGGTGGATCCCAGCCACGCCAATGTCGTACATCCGCATCGGCTCGAGACCGAGCGTATAAAGCGTCTCGGCAGCTTCTTCCGCAACCGGCATGTCGCTCGTTCCAGCAGTGATGACCGCGACCGGTGCACATGGACGTTTGACGGGGGGTGTTACTTCGACAAACCCCGTTCGAGCAAGCTTCGAATAACGCATGCCCGGGACGCGTTCGGACACGATCGCAGCTTTTTCCGCATCGAGTCTCGTGACGAGCACGTTCGTATGAGCACGTAACATTTCCTCGGCAATGCCAGCGATCTGTTCGCCTGTTTTTCCTTCACCGAAGACCACCTCGGGTACGCCTTGGCGCAACGCACGATGATGGTCGACGGTGGCAAAGCCAAGGTCTTTGAAGGGCAGCCGTTCGAGCGACGCCACCGCGTCCTCCACGTTTACGCTGCCATCCCGAACGAACTCCAGTAATTCACGCACACGCCGCGGATCCATGCCGACTCCCTTAGCATGTTCGAGATGCCTGGGGCGGAAGTGGTGAAGGCAAAGTATTTCCACATGCGCTGCGGCTGGCTCGGGACGCGCTGTCCAGCAGCAGCCGCACATTCATTACGTGATTAAAATGAATTGTTCGCTGATACATTAAAATGAACACCCGCTCGGCTCGTGATATCGATCGCGCCAACGCCGCTCGTAATGCAATTTCCAAGCACCAAATAATTTCGCGCCCATGCCCGTCACCCTCGCGCCGCTCGTTGGATTCGCTCTGGGAGTGCTCCTCGCCTGGCTGTCACGCACGGAGCCAAGCTCGGACGAACCCTGGCGAGATCCATCTTCGCTCGCGGTCGCGCTCTACGCGTTGATCGTGTTCGCACCCGTCACCGCGTACTTTGCCGCGTTCGCAGGTGACTGGTCGTTCGCTTATCTCATCGACGCTCGTCGCGTTCCTTCGGCCGTATCGCTCGTGCTCGTTGTCCTTGCGACAAGTGCGCTCATCGGTGGCTTTTTCGCCGGCCGAAAGGCTCTCGAACGCCGTGCGCCAAACCAGCTCGCTTGGCTTGCCGCAGCGCCGCTCGCCATCACCGTCGTCGTCATCGCCGCGCTTCACGACCGCTTTGGTGTCGATGCCACCTACGATCAGTTCACGAGCGACTTCGGCCGCAAGCCTTTGGTCACCAGTCCTCTTGGGCTCGCCGTGCTCTGGATGGACGGCATCGTTGCCGCAGGCGCAGTCCTCACCGCCCGAGCGCTCTCGCCAGCTCAACGTTCCGGACAAACCCCGCCTGTGCCGATCATGGCCGCTACGACCCCGCCCACTGTCCCAGACGAAGGCCCGAGGCGCTTGCTTGGTCAACGAAGGCCATCGCGCTGATCACGCTGATTGACGACGGCTCACTTGTCTACCACCCTGATGCCTCCATGACCGCGCAAAACCGGCTCGAACAAGAGATCAGCAGCCTCGAGAACCTCGCCGCCGACGTCGTGTCCCGCGCACGCAAAGGCGGTGCCGACGTTGCCGAAGCCATCGCTCGCTCGGGCTCACAACTCACCACCAAGGTTCGTCTGGGCGAACCCGAACTCGTCGAAGAAGCTTCTCACCGAAGCCTCGGCATGCGCGTCATCAAGCAAGGCCGGGTCGCGCTCACCTCGACCTCGGACTTGACCGCTCGCGGCATCGACAGGTTTGTCAAGGACGCCATCGAGCTGGTCGACATCTCCCAAGAAGATCCCTTCGCTGGCCCTGCAGATCCCGCGCTCATCGCATCCGGTCCGTTCCCCGACCTCGAACTCTACGATCCTAAAGGTGGCGAAGTCACCGCTGCCCAAGCCGTCGAGCTTGCACGGCGTGGTGAACAAGCTGCTCGCAATGCCGACAGACGCATCACCAACAGCGAAGGCGCCACGTTCAGTCGCAGTGCGGGTGCGTTTGCCATCGTCCTGTCGGGTGGTTTTACCGGGGGATACGCAGGCTCGTATGCATCGCTCGTCGTCTCGCCCATCGCCGATGACGCGGACGGCAAAAAACGCCGCGGATATCACTACACCG
Organism: uncultured Polyangium sp.; assembly: GCA_964514885.1. GTDB lineage: Bacteria > Myxococcota_A > Polyangia > Polyangiales > Polyangiaceae > Polyangium. The sequence goes on from CAZETM010000127.1 coordinate 14,319, forward strand.
CCAAACGCCACCTCGATGCGCTCGACTCCCCCGAAGACGTCGGTCGTGAAGCCGCACGTCGTACGATCCGCAAGCTCGGTGCGCGCAAAGTCCCCACGTGCGAAGCCCCCGTCGTGTTCGATCCCGATGCAGCTCGCGCGCTGCTCGGTCTGTTCGCTGGTGCGATCATGGGCAGCAGCATCTGGCGCAAGTCCAGCTACTTGCTTGGCCGCGAAGGCACTCGCGTCGCCAGTGAACTCGTCACCATCGTCGACGATCCGCTCGTACCTCGCGCCCCTGGCTCGCGTCCCTTCGATGGCGAAGGACTCGCTTCTCGCAAGAACATGATCGTGCGTGGCGGGCTCCTCGATCACTACCTGTGCGACAGTTACAGCGCTCGCAAACTCGAGCGTGCTCCCACCTCGAGCGCATCGCGTGGCGCTGGTGGAGGCGTGGGTCCTTCGACGTCGAACTTCATGCTCTTGCCGACAGGAACGCGCCCGACGGACATCGTCAAGTCCACCAAGCGCGGACTCTACGTCACCGAGATGATGGGCTTCGGGTACAACCCGGTCACCGGAGATTTTTCTCGCGGCGCGTCGGGGTTCTGGATTGAGAACGGCGAGTTCGCCCATCCCGTTAGTGAAGTTACGATCAGCCTCAATCTTGATCAGCTTTGGCAACGAGTCGACGCGGTCGGTAATGACCTCGATTTGCGCACGGCAACGGCGTCACCCACGCTTCGCGTTTCGTCGATGACCATCGCGGGCAGTTGAAGCACAATCTCCGCGCGATAAAAAAAGCCGTTACTTGACGGCTTTTTTTATGCGTCAAGGGATGCTTTTTTTCGTAGGCTCCGGTTCGGAGGTGGAAGTTCTGACAATGAAAAAACTTCCTCGAACTTTGGGCTTGGCAATCCGCTTGATGATTGCCTGCACTGTGCTTGGCGCCTGTTCCCCCTACGGCAACATCTGTGACGCCGCGATGAATTGCGAAGGCGGCAACGAAGCCGACTACGACGCGTGTGTCATCGGCTACGACTACCAGGAAGAGAAGTCGGACCTTTACGGTTGCGGCGACTTCTTGGACCGGTATCTCGAATGTTTCGAGCTGCAAGCGAGTTGCAACAACGACAATTGGTCCGACCAAGGTGACTGCGGCGACGAGCGGAAAGACTTCAACGACTGCATCGATTAGGAGCCATGGCAATGCGAACCATCATCACTTTTCTGGCCTGCTTCGCCTTCGCCTCGGTTTCCGCCGGTTGCAGCCGCTCGGGCGAGCTCTGCGACGCGAAGTGCAACTGCGAAGGGTGCTCGGACCGCGAGTACGACGAATGCCTCATTGACCAGGACTACCAAGAAGACCTGGCAGACAACTACGGTTGCGGCGATTATTTCGCCTTGGCGCACGACTGCACCATGGTGAACAACAACTGCATCCAAATCGCCAATATCGACATATTCGGTCCCGAGGCCGAATGCAGTAACGAAATTGTCGACTGGTTCGAATGCATCGACGATAACTCGGCGATTCGCTGACCTATCCCCGACCGCCTCTCCCGACGCGTTTTGAGCGCGTGGGAGAGGTGGCTGGGGTGAGGAGGCGACGAATCCTCCTGGATTTCGAGCGATGTCGACCGACGATTTCGGGCGCGCAGCAGTTTGATACCCACCACCTAGAAAAAGCAAGACCCCTCGCTCCTTTCAAAATGCGCCGCGAGCCCATCGCGGTGCTCTATTAATCCAAACCCTCGCGACCTCGTTGCATCGTAACCGGGTTTCGAAGAAATCTCGCACAAATTTGGCCCGCACGTCCGACCTGTGCAACGAATCCGATGGTGAGGCAACCCCGTGGACATCCGGGTCGTTCTGGAATCCTATTCCGGTGACGCAGCGGCGCGACTTCACTTGAGAGCATCATGAGCCGGTACGAACTTCCTATTGAGGGAATCGACGAACCACCTTACGTACGGCATTTTCACATTCAAGAGGCGCTCTCGACAAATTTTGTTTGCACCATTGTCACGCAGCATGGCACCGGATATCGATATCGATGCGCCCATTTGGGCACCTGTTACGTTTGCGCTTAATGCGGGACTCGTTCTTAGGTGGCTGGTATCAATCGTCGCGAGAGACCGACGATTTCATAACATGGCGTTAGGCTGTCGCGAACTCATTCTGACGACACGACAGGCAACCGAATCCCTTGCGTTGAAGCGCGTGCGTTCGTTTCAAGATGCAGTGTGTTTCGATACCAGACGTTATCGCGGTGCTCAATAAATCCAAACCCCTGTGCTCGCCTTCGAAAAAGTAGCACACAAATTTGGCCCTCGCTTTGAACCTATGGCACCGCCTGGGTGGTGAGCGAACCCCATGAACTTCGTGGGCTTCGGCTGACAGGACAATCTACGTCCGCTCCTCCAAAAAGGAGCTTGTTCCATCCCCGCCGTGGAAAGTATACGTAGCGAACAATAATTCGCAGGTGCGTAGTCCCGTCCGCGGGCTACGCCGCCAACCACAAAAGGGGGCTGATCATGGCCTTGTTGCCTGG